>DATLCA010000318.1:0-9569 GCA_035526605.1 Pyrinomonadaceae bacterium
AGTAGCGGTCCAGTCTTCGCGACGTACCTCGGGCCGCGCGGGCCGTCAACCGTAAACGCCATCGGCAGCCCCCGGCGCATGTGCCGAATCATCTCCACTAAGGCCTTCACACCGCCGCGGCTCGAAGACCCGCGTACCGTGCCGAAACCAAATCGTTTCAGAAACCGGGCAATGTACTCGCCGTCCAGACTTTGCGAAGTGATGACGACGATTCCACGGTCCCGCAGATAATAGGTCCCCGCAAAGATCCGGTCATGCCAGAGACAATAGATCGGCTGCCCGCCGCACTCCGCGACGCGATCGAGGTTCTCCTGACCCACGGTTTCCCAGCGGATCGTCGCGCCGATGAGTCTGATCGCAAGGTAGAATGTCCTATCCGCGAGGCGGATCAGCAGCCGCTCCCGAAATGAGTATTTGTCCAGGGATTCAAGCTCGTAAACTTTTCCGGTTTCGTCGGGCACAGATAGGCAATAAGTAACAATTCAGGTTATTATTTGCAACAACGTCAGACGCCATACCGTAATCAAAATTTAGCAGCCACGCTCGTTTATGCAACGACGAATTCTGATCATTGACGATCACGACGACCTTGCCACTGCCCTTGAGGAAGTATTTGTGGCGATGGGTCACACAGTTGCTCTGCTTCAAAGCAGGGCAGACGCCCTTGAGGTCTCGGACTTTGACCAGTTCGATCTCGTAATAACCGACCTCGATGTCCAGTCCACACGGTCACCGAATTTAAATGGCGACGGTAACAACGGCCTCCCCGACGGCGAACACGTCAAAGCTTTCAAAGTCTCGGCTGCAAACTTTACCCGAAGCGAGTTCGACGAGTCCGAGCTAAAAGAAGTCGTCGCGACGCTCCTCGATTACAAAACCCGTCACATCGATAAAAAAGAAGAGATGCAGGACCTGCATGAGCACATCGAGTTCGAGCTGCCGAGCGCGATCTCGCTGATGCACATCGTGCTCGAATATTTGATGAAGCGGGTCGAGAAGCTCGGAGTCGTGAAGTCGGAGCAGTCCAACCTTTTCGTCGCCCTCGACGAGGCGTTCGTCAACGCGGTGAAGCATGGCAACAAGTTCGACGCGAAAAAGCTTGTTCGGATCATCGCCGAGGTTTCGTCCGGCGAAGCAAGATTCACGATCGAGGACGAAGGCGAAGGCTTCGATGTCAATTCGATCCCCGATCCACTGGACCCATCCAACCTCTTCAAAACATCCGGCCGCGGTGTTCTCTTCATCTACAACATCATGGATGAGGTGAAGTACAACGAGCGCGGGAATCGGTTGACGATGATAAAAAAACGCACGACGCCCGAGCCCGCCTCGTAGGTCCGGCAGTCTTTCGAGTCAGGCGACTCTCTATCGAGCTTGCCAGTTAAAAAAAGGTCCGAGTCGCCAACGGCGACAAACATTAAAGCCTAGGGTGAAGCGAGTGAAACGAGCGTAACCCTAGGAAGGTGTCAACAGGATTTCCACTCGCTGAAGGCGAGCAACATGGCCGCCGTTGTTCGACCCTTCAGGGTCGCATCATACGGCACGCCTCGCCTAGAGATTCATTCGCTACGCTCATTCCACTCTCGGCTTGAATGTTTGTCACTGTTGGCGACTCGGAACTTTTTTTAACTCGCAAGACTCGATAGACCGGCCAGACCCCGCTAGACTCCCTTCCCCTTGTTATCTAAAATTTAAATCAAATGAAGGTAACGATCGCTCAGATCAATTCGACCAATGGCGACATCGCCGGCAATGTAAAAAAAATCGTCGAGGCGATAGCTAAGGCAAAAGCGGACGAGTCCGATCTGGTCGTTTTTCCCGAGCTCGTAACTCACGGCTATACTTCGCAGGATTGGTTTCAGGACCCCGACATAATTCAGCATTCCCTCGACCCGCTACAAGAGATTCTTCCGTCGACAAGCGGGATCACAGCGATCGTCGGTACGATACGACCCAATGAGGACAACGACGGCCGACGCCTCTACAACTGCGCCGCGATAATTCACAACAAAGAGCTGCTGGGCTTCGTGGACAAAACGCTATTGCCGGAGTACGACGTTTTCGACGACCCGCGTTACTTCGAGCCGAACAGCGCGACGCGCCGTTTGTTCGAGGTGAACGGCGTCAAGCTCGGCGTGGTCGTTTGCGAAGACTTTTGGAACGACAAGACTTTTTGGAAAGACCGCCTTTATGATCACGACCCGGCGGACGAGGTCATCGAGATGGGAGCCGATCTCGTCGTTTCGATCAACGCGTCGCCTTACAACAAAGGTAAGATCAAGCTGCGCTGCGACATGGTCGCGCATCGCGCCAAGGCCCAATCGGTGCCGATCGTTTTTGTAAATCTGATTGGCGGGAATGACGGAATTGTCTTCGACGGCGCGAGCCTTATCGCCGATCAGGAGGGCGATATCATTCTTCAGGCGGCGGCGTTCGAAGAGTTTGTCGAAACGGTCGAGCTTGATGCAGGCAGGCCCGATGCGCGTGGAATCACCGGCGACGAATGCGAGTCGATCAGACAAGCGCTGGTGCTGGGCATTCGCGATTACGCCGCGAAGAACGGTTTCAAGAAGGCCGTGCTTGGATTGTCGGGTGGAATAGATTCGACACTCGTCGCCGCTCTCGCCGCCGAAGCGATCGGTCCGGAAAATCTGTTGTGCGTGATGATGCCGTCGCCCTTTTCATCTGAGGGCAGCATCAAGGATTCTGAAGAGCTGGTTAAGAATCTCGGATGTGAGAGCCGCATCGAACCGATCTCCGCGACGTTCGAAACCCTGCTCACGCAGATGAAACTAAACAAGCCGACGAAAGGCGGCGAGAGCTTGGCGGCGGAGAACATGCAGTCGCGTTTGCGCGGTGTGATCCTGATGGCGATCTCCAATGCGGAAGGCCGGCTGCTGCTGTCGACCGGAAATAAAAGTGAGCTTGCCGTTGGTTACTGCACGCTCTACGGCGACACCAACGGGGGGCTCGCCGTTCTCGGCGATGTTTTGAAAACCGAGGTGTGGCAGGTCGCTCGCCACATGAACCAGGCTGCGGGCCGCGAGATCATCCCGAACAAGGTCATCGACAAAAAGCCTTCCGCGGAGCTCGCCCCGAACCAGTTCGATCAAGACAGCCTTCCCGCATATGAGCTGATGGATCCGATCCTCGAGCTTTACTTCGAAAGAAAGCTTTCCCCTGCTGAAATAATCGCTGCCGGCAATGACGCGGACCTCGTCTACGCGGTCCTCAACAAAGTCGAAAATCCGGCAAACGAGTTCAAACGCCAGCAACTGCCCCCCTCGATCATCATCTCGAAAAACGCCATCGGCGTCGGCCGGCGGAGACCGATCACGCACAAGTATCGACGACCAACCGCGTGACGCTACGATCGCGTCGGGTTTAGGTCTAAATATCGGCCCGCTCTTCGCTCCGCTAGGAGCAATATGTTTGTAGCAAGCGACCGTAACAAGAATCTCGCTCCAGCGGAGCGATACACGCGGGCCGACAATGAGCAGCTCCGGTAAGGAGCAGCATGTTGGTAGATCCGCGCACCAAAAAACAGATCGAGCTCCGGTAGGAGCGACACCAGACCGTGTCGCTCCTACCGGAGCTCGAATTCATTCGGGCAAACACAGCTACCAACATGCCGCTCCTATCGGAGCTGGGAACGTGCCTTCCAAATAATTTCTGCAAGAACTCTTCCATAGCCCCGTTCAGTTCATCAATAGCGAAAAGCTATGGAGCCATTATGCCTAAATACGAAAGTCCTCTTGATAACTTAAGAATTGCAAGCCCGTGTTCCATGGACTGGGACTCAATGGACGGCGACGAGCGTAAGCGATTTTGCAGCGACTGCAAATTGAATGTGTATAACTTGTCGTCGATGACGCGGTATGACGCGGAGCATCTTCTGCGGATGTCGGAAGGCAGATTATGTGTACGATATTTTCAGCGGGCCGACGGAACTATCCTGACCCAGAATTGTCCGGTCGGTTGGGCCAGAGTGAAGCAGCGAGCTTCGATTTTTGCCGCAGCGGCGTTTTCGTTAGTCGTCAGTCTGCTGGGCGGGATCTTTATGATTTCTTCATTCCGGGGCCGTGACACTCAGGTCCTCGGGACGGTCGCATATCCGAGTCCGACGCCCAAGACCGTTCCGCTGATGGGAGTGATGGGAAACGTCGCGAAGCCGACACCCACTCCTACACCACGGGGGGAAGTTTTGCGAGAGACGCTGGGCAAACGGGAGATTGCACGAGCGAATTGACTTGCTTTCCAGTCGCCCAAGCCCGGGGTGGGCACGTGCGAAATCATATGACCTGCCATTAATTTCTAAGGCCGGTTGCGAACTGCCGTCTGCCTACTGCCCGGCCTCGTCACGCTTTTCCTTGACGACGTAGTTCGATTTCGCACGGACGACGGCTCGCGGCGGCCGAGAGACCTGGATCTTTATTTTCTTGCGATCTCCGGGCTTTCCGTCCTCGGTGGCGTAGTATCCGATCGAGTACTGGCGACGCAACTCTTCGGCGACACCCGCGAATGCGACTTCAAGATTAGTTATCGTGTCCGCTTCGAAAATTCGGCCGCCGCTATTTGTGGCCAGCGTTTCGAGGTAAGTCTTTCCCTTTTGATACTCCGCGTCGCTTTGTCCGCGGCCGAGCTGAACCAGCATTCCGGCCGGCATCTGAATCCCGTAACTTTGGGCGACGGCGGTCGCGTTCGCCTGCTGCGTGTTGTAGCGGATCGGATAAAATAGTGCGTCGACCTCCTCGACCGCGGAGACCGTGCTGTCGTAATCGGCCCGCCGCGAAGTCGTATCGACCCCATCCGTAAATATAACGACCGCCTTGCGCCCGAGGGCTTTCACCATATCGAGGGTCGCCACATAATCGACCGCGTCGTACAAGCTGGTCCCGCTGCCGAACTGGGCCTTGTAGATCGCCGCAAAAATCTTTTGCTTCTCGACCGTCGGTTCGGTAAGGATTCGTATGCGGCCGTCGAACGCGATGACCATGACCTTATCGGTTGGGCGGAGCTGGTTTACAAACGTCACGGCCGCGTAATGGATCTCGTCGATCTGGTACCGGGTGGACGGGCTGGTGTCGATCATCAGGACAACCGTGAACGGCTGCTCAGACGACTGAAAATATGTGATCGCCTGCGGCTTGCCGTTTTCGAAGATCTTAAAGTCTCTCTTGTTAAGCCCCGCAATGAAACGTCCATCGCGGTCCAGGACCGAGACCGGAGTCGTCACAAGATTCGTCTCGACCCGTACGACTTCGTCTTCGGTATTCGGCGTCGGCTTGGCCGCGGGAGGCGGAGGCGGCTGATTCAACGGATCGACGAGAGCCGGCTGAACCTTGGCCGCCGGCTTGCCGCCTTTCAACGCGGGCGCTTTTCGCGTCCCGGTTTGTGCGACGGTCGAAAAAACTAAAACGTGGACAAGTAATAAAAGAAAGGCGGCCTTTGTCATCGGAATGGTCCTCGCTTGGGTGAAGAAACTCGTGGCGGTCGGGGGACGAGTGTTTGTGGTCAGGGCGGCGGACGGCGTTTGCGCAACCGGAAAGGCCGCGAAACTCCCGCGACTTTTGAAAAGCGTTAAAGCGTTATGAAAACTCAACACCGCCGGCAATCGGTTCGGCCGCGATCAAAAGATCGAGCCATATTCCCCAGGTCGTCACAACAAGATAACACCACTGCCCGGGTCCTTTGTGACGATTTAGTGATAAGACGTTTCGAAGGTGGGATTAGTTACGCCTTTAGTAGGGAATGCCGATACCATCTATAATCTGAACGATGACTGATGTTGTGAATGTAGTCGGAGGGGGGCTCGCCGGGGTCGAGGCCGCGTGGCAAGCGGCCGAGATGGGTGCAAAGGTCCGATTGTACGAGATGCGGCCCGTCCTCCAAACTCCCGCGCACCGAACGGACAAGCTGGCGGAGATCGTCTGCTCAAATTCATTAAAGACAGACGAGCCGGGGACCGCTCCGTACCTTTTAAAGGAAGAATTGCGGCGCGGCGGATCCCTTGTCCTCGAAGTAGCGGAAGCCACGCGTGTCCCAGCCGGAGCGGCCCTCTCGGTAGACCGAATCAAGTTTGCCGAAATCATTACCGAGCGAGTGGATCGGCATCCGAATATCGAGATCGTGAGGGAAGAGTTCAGAGACATTACGGGTCCCGCGAATGCGGAATGGGGAACCGGGAATTCGGAATCCGTATCGCCGGCGCTGGAGGTAAATGGCGGCTCGTCGGAACCCACGCGAAACTGCACTTCGGATCCCGCATTCCCGGTTCCGCATTCCGCAGTTTCTTCCCCAACCATCATCGCCACCGGCCCGCTCACATCCGACGCTCTTACCCAGTCCATTATGAAATGGACCGGCGACGACCAGCTCTATTTCTACGACGCGATCGCGCCGATCGTCGCAGCGGATTCGATCGACATGTCGATCGCCTTTAAGGCGGCGCGTTACGGCAAGGGCGGCGACGATTACATCAACTGCCCGATGAACCGCGAGCAATACGAAACCTTTATCAATGAGCTGCTCGCAGCGAAGTCGGTCCCGTTGAAACGCTTCGAAGAAACACGCTGGTTCGAGAGCTGCCTGCCCATCGAAGAGATCGGTCGTCGTGGCGTCGATACTTTGCGGTTTGGCCCGATGAAACCGAAGGGCCTTCCGGATCCGAAAACGGGTTACGAACCCTACGCATGCGTGCAGCTCCGGCAAGAGAATCTGATGGCCGACGCCTACGGGCTTGTGGGATTTCAGAATCATCTTCGATACGGGGAGCAGGCGCGAGTGCTGAGACTGATACCCGGCTTGGAGAACGCGGAGTTTTTGCAGTTCGGGCAGATCCACCGGAACACGTTCATCAATTCGCCGAAGATACTCAACGAAGATCTTTCAACCAGAAGAAACCCGCGACTGTTTTTTGCCGGTCAGATCACTGGCGTCGAGGGATATGTGGAATCGGTGGCGACGGGCTGGCTCGCCGGCATAAATGCCGTCCGGGTGTTGCGTAATCAGCCAATGCTGACAGCGCCGCCGACGTCGGCGATCGGCGCTCTTTGCCGCTATGTTTCGAATGTCGAGACGAAAAACTTCCAGCCGGTGAACATCACATTCGGTTTGCTTGAAGAGCTGCCGCTCGAACTGCGGAAAAAATATCGCAACAAGCGCGAGCGGCATATGGTTCAGGTTGAGAGGGCGCTGGTGGATTGGGATGAGTTTGTGAAGAATGTTTCCAATGGAGACGCAAAGGCGCACGCGCTTTAGTGTCAAAGAGCGGGGCAAGCCCGCCTTCCGGACCTGCGACCGTGACCGCGATGAGCACGCTAGACGTCACGATAACTCTACACCGCCGACCCAACAACACTCGCGGGTCCGGAAGGCGGCTTGGGCCCGTTCTTAAACACAAGGAGATGCAACTGCGGCCGAGCTTTCCTAATCCAACCAGCGGACTCGTATCTATGAAGCCGGTTCTTTATTTATTCACAATTCTCACCCTCGCCGCAGGCTCGGTGGCGCAATCAGGCCGTGTGAAGCCCGCCGATTCGCCGACGCCGCGGCCGATGGATCAGCCGCGTGTGATTTACGTTCCGACCCAAGCCAATTCGAAAAGCCCCGCTCCGCGAGCCACCCCGCCGGCCAATGACGACGAGGTCGTGAAGGTCGCGTCGACCCTTGTCCCGATCCCGGTTTCCGTCCTCGATACAAATGGCCGCCCGGTGTCGAATCTCCGTCTTTCGGATTTTGAGTTGAAGATCGACGGCGAGGTGGTGGAGATCAGCGAACTCGCGCGTAGCGAGACCCCGATCCGCTTGGCGATGCTTTTCGATAACTCCTCCAGCGTGCTCATCGCGCGTGAGTTCGAAAAGGACGCGGCGGTAAAGTTCTTCAAACGGGTGATCCGCCCGGAGAAGGACCTGGCGGCGCTCTACAGCGTGGCGACGACAACCGAGCTCGAGCAATCTTTCACGTCGGAGATATCATCACTGACGCGTGCGATCGAGCTCTTTCCGCCGCCCGAAGGCGCGACGGCGTTGCTGGAAGGAATCATTCAGGCCGCGGACTATCTTCGGGAGGTGCATGGCCGCCGCGTGATGATCATCGTGTCGGACGGCGACGACACCAAGAGCGACGTGACGTTCGACGAAACCGTCCGCGCGCTCCAGGTCGCGAACTGCCAGGTGTACGTGGTGAAGACTACCGACTTTGAAAATTTCAAACGTACGGGAAGCCGTCGCGGAAACGCGAATATTCGCCAGCTCGCCGCCGAGCGCCGCATGGGCGAGATCACCGGGCAAACCGGCGGGGCGGTTTATTCCCCCATCGACGAGAGCGAACTTGACGACGCCTTTCGGCAGATCTCGGCCGAGCTTACGCAGCAATATGTTCTCAGTTACTATCCCGACAACGACACCGAAAAGCGCGGAGAGTTTCGCCAGATAACTCTCACTCTGAAGAATCGACCGGGGTTCAGCCTCCGAACAAGAAAGGGCTACTACGTGCCGAAGAAGTAAGATTCCTTCAGTTGATAAGTGTTGGATGCCGGCACTAGCAACTATCAATTGAAGAAATCATCCCTCGCAAACATGCTCAACGACGAGTTAAAGGAATTTCTCCAGCATCTCCAATACGAGCGCAACCTCAGTCCGCACACGCTTCGAAATTACAGCAGCGATCTCGAACAATTTCGTGACCATCTGTTGAAGATCGAAAAGCGTGAGGACATCCCGGTCGAACAGATCGATCGTCTGACGATCCGCGAGTGGATGGGCGAGCTGCACGCGGCGGACAAAAAGAAAACGTCGATCGCACGAAAGCTTGCGAGTCTGCGGACGTTCTTTCAGTTTCTTATTCGGGAAGGGAAGCTAGAATCGAATCCGGCAAAGCTCGTCGCGACGCCGCGCATCGAGCGCAAGCTGCCGAATCATCTCTCGATGGAAGACGCCCTGCGGTTCATCGAGACGCCGGACGTCAACACCGACCTCGGCCGCCGCGACCGGGCGATCATCGAGTTCCTCTACGCCACCGGCATCCGCGTCGGCGAGCTTGTGAACATCGACCTCAAGGACATCGACTTTCGCGAAAAGCTCGTCCGCGTCACCGGCAAACGAAAAAAGCAGCGCATCGTCCCTTTCGGCGAACCCGCACTGCAAGCTCTGCTGCATTATCTGGAAGAAACGCGTCCCGTGTTTCTCAACAACTGCCCGGAAGCGGCCCGCGACCCGCAAGCTTGTTTCTTAAATTATCAGGGCACGCGCATCACCACCCGCAGCGTCGGCCGCATGATCGACAAATACATCAAGCAGTGCGCCGACATCCACGCCATTTCGCCGCACAGCCTTCGCCACACGTTCGCCACGCACCTGCTCGACTCGGGAGCCGACCTCCGCGACATTCAGGAACTCCTCGGCCACGCCCGCCTGTCGACGACGCAGATCTACACGCAGGTCTCGATGGAAAAAATGATCGAGGTCTACGACGAAGCCCACCCAAAGGCCTAAGATCCTCTAGCCAGCGACTGCCCGCCCTGCAGAGCTTCGAAAAAATCTTCGCTTCGCCAGTTGCCGTCAAACCTC
>DATLCA010000319.1:0-1185 GCA_035526605.1 Pyrinomonadaceae bacterium
GGATGACCTCGACCCGTTCAGCGACGAATTCACGGATCGGTTTGCCCGCTACGCGCGGGCGACGGCGGAATACGTCACAGAGCGAACTCGCGGTCCGTACTTTTTTACGCCATTCAACGAGATATCGTTCTTCGCGTTCGGGGGCGGCGAAGCGGGTTGGATGGCGCCGCACAGAAAGACTCGCGAAGATCGTTTCAAACTTCGCGAAGCGATCTGCAAAGCGGCCATCGCGGGGGTGAAGGCGATCCGCGAGGTTGAGCCCGAAGCGCGGATGATCAACAACGATCCGCTAGTTCAAGTCGTGGCGCCGCGAGATCGCCCCGACCTCCAGAAAGCGGCGGAGGAAGAAACCTATGTGGACACATTTCGCGCGTGGGACATTCTCTGCGGAAAGGAGCTTCCCGAGCTGGGCGGGTCGCCCGAAATACTGGACATCGTCGGACCGAACAACTATTCCTTCGGGCAGATGGAATATCGTGATCCGCCTCCGCATGTGCCGCTTTCTCCCGGCGACGACCGGATAAAACCGCTTTGCGAGCTTCTGAGTTTGGTTTGGAAGCGATACGGACGCCCGATGATAATTGCCGAAACGAGCGGGCTCGCCGACGGCCGCGACGACTGGCTTAACGATGTGATGGGGGAGGCGCTCGCCGCGGTAGACGAAGGCATTGATCTGCACGGGATATGTCTCTTTCCGGCTGTCGACATGCCGGACTGGCACGACGGAAAGTGGCTGCACAACGGCATATGCGATCTCGTCGAAGAAGGCGGCGACCTGAAGCGCGTTCCGGACCAGGCTTACGTCGATACCCTGCGAAAGTGGCAGAAGGAATTGAACCGAGTAACCGAGCTCGACGAGGACCCGTTCAGCGATCCCGTCGAGCTGCAGGATGTCATCGATGCCGCGAAGCGCCTGAACGAGAAGGCTGACGTTAATTGGAGCTAAAGGCGGTGAAGAGGATGAAGGATGACTAGTGACAATGGCGGACCTTTCCGGATTCTGGTAACTGGCTTCTAATTACTGGCGACTGGATTCTATCCGGCAGAACGCGGACGCCCCAAATTCCTGGCGACGAAGCAAAATTGCAAAACAAAAGCCCACGATCGCGGGCTTTTCAATAGCCATTAGCAAACGATTACTTCAAGTTTCCGCCGCGCATCTGGACCCCCATCAGCCGGCCGGGG
>DATLCA010000320.1:0-3212 GCA_035526605.1 Pyrinomonadaceae bacterium
GAAACCCTGCTGCCCGTAAACATTTTTCAGGTCTTCGTAAACTGCGTCCTGCAGCCGTTTGCCGTCAGCTATCTCGCCGCTCTTGAGACCGACGTACGCGAGGATCTGCTGCTCGGAGAAGATAGAGTTACCTTCGACCTTAAGTTCTCCGACACGAAAGATCTTTCCCTCTGTGACCGGAATCGTGATGCGAAGCGTATCGTCTTTTGAAGAAATAAACGGGATCGGCAGCGTGATGAGCGGGATAAAATCGGTCCGCTTCAAACCCAGGCCTTCGACAACAGGATCGCCAAGCCTCGCCTGGAAGTAGCCCTTCGAGAACATGTATGAGCGGACATTCTTCTGGAGGTCGTACTGAAGCTTTTGAAGATCAAGAATGTCCAGCCCTTTGAATCGAGAGATCAAACCGGTCTCTTTTACCAACTGCAGAGCACCGCGGAGCTCGCTATCGCTGAAGTGCTCATTGCCCTCGAACTGGATCTCGACGATTCGCGACCTGTTGCCCTGCTCGATGTCGAACGTGACTGCGACCGATGTCGCCGAGACTTCTTCTTCCCTGATATTTACAACGGCATTCGGAAAACCTTTGGACGCAAGCAGCTCCCGCAGGATTCGAGTCGCGTTTCGGGCTTTTACCGGATCGTAGACGGCCTCCTTCGAGATACCGACGCGCTTCTCGCGAAAAGCCTTGAGAACGTCCGACTCCTGAACTGCTTTCAATCCCGTGAACTGAAGATCGCGAACGATCGGAAGTTCTCTAACCTCGAATATGACATTGACGCCGCCTCGGGCTCCGTCGGTGGTTAAAACACGGGTGAAGCTCTTGTCGAAGAAGTTCAGCGAGAGCAATTCCTTCAGATCGCGTTCGAGGGCCGCCGGATCGTAAACGTCGCCCGGCCGGGTCTTGATGTAGTAAAGAAGGTCTTCATCGCGGAGACGCCGGTTACCCGAGATATCTACGGATTCGACAATCTGCTGCTTGGCCGAGTGAACTAAGGCTGTATTCGCATTACTGTCCGTTTTGGCGAGCACGGTGCCCGTCGTGAAAACGGCAAAACTAAAAAGAACAAGTCCGAATGCGGTGATTCTCTGCATAAAAAACAATTGTCCCAGACTAAAGCGATTTAAGGAGCTCAGGGGAAAGCCAAGGAAGCCGCTCTGTCGTGAAAATCGAAAACGATAGAATAAACAAATATTTGCGGCTTTTCAATGTCGGAATTTTTACTCTCGGTAAGATTCGACGAATCAAAAACTGGTTGCCTTTTTGGGGCATTCCGCGAAACCTCGGGGATTACACGGTCAGGTTCGGGAAACAAAAACGGTGTGTGATCGATAAAAAGACCACACACCGCGGAAAATTAACCCCAAAGTGTTTCTATGTTTGGTGGAAAAATTCCTCCTCGAGCTGCTCCGCCGCCACCGGCCGGAACGAAAGCTTATCGCTGCTGCGGACGATCTCGACCTCGCTGCCTTCCGACACCTCACCCTGGATCAGGGCCTCCGACAACTCGTCCTCGACGTATTTCTGCAATGCCCGCTTCAGCGGTCGCGCCCCGTAACTGCGGTCCGCACAGGTTTTCTCGATCAGCCACGACCGGGCTTCGTCCGACATTCTGACCTTGAGAGACTTGTTTACGAGGATCCGATTCAGGCTTTTGACCTGCAGGTCGATTATCTGGGACAGATCTGTGTCCGTGAGCTCATCGAAGATGATTATCTCGTCGAGGCGGTTGATAAACTCGGGTGCGAAAGTCTGGCGAACCTGTGACATGACCTGATCTTCCATCTTTTCCCGGGAAATCTCGCCGCCGGCTTGAAACCCGACATTGCCGCGCTTTTGTATGAGCCGTGCACCAATGTTCGAGGTCATGATGAAGATCGCGTGCTTGCAATCGACCGTGTTGCCCTGGGCATCGGTCAGAATTCCATCCTCGAAAACCTGGAGCAGTATGTTGAAAAGATCGGGATGAGCCTTCTCGACCTCGTCGAAGAGCACGACCGAGTAAGGCGACCGTCGAAGCTTCTCGGTCAATTGCCCGCCCTCATCGTGTCCGACATATCCCGGAGGCGAGCCGATAAACTTCGCAACGGAGTGCTTTTCCATGAACTCGCTCATGTCGAAACGGATCAACACACGTTCCGACGCGAACAGATATTCCGCGAGTGTCCGCGCCACTTCCGTTTTTCCGACTCCCGTCGGACCGAGGAAAAGAAACGAGCCGACCGGCTTGTTCGGATTCTTAAGCCCGGCACGTGAGCGTCGAATAGCCCGAGCAAGTGCCGAGATCGCCGGACGCTGCGAAACGATACGGGTGTGCAGCTCATTTTCGATGTTGAGCAGCTTTTGCGCTTCTTCAAGTTTGATCGACGAAACCGGCACGCCGGTCCACCGTGCGATAACTTCGTCGACGTCGGCTTTTGTCACCTCGACCGAGAATAGCGATTCCTCTATGGTTTGGAGCTCGTAAGAGATCAGCTGATCTTCATTCGCCGCGGCACGCTTCCAGTTATCGACGGTCTCCTTCCATGACGGCTCAGCCTTGTCCTCATCCTGAAATCTCAGCTTCGCGCGGGCACCGGCTTCGTCGAGCACGTCGATCGCTTTGTCGGGCAAAAACCTGTCCGGGATGTAGCGACTGGATTGGAAGACGGCGGCTTCCAGCGCGTCTTTCGAATATCGGATCTGATGAAACGCTTCGTACCGGCTGACGACGCCCTTCAGGATCGTTAGCGTTTCTTCTTCGGTTGGCGGCACCACTTTCACGGCTTGGAATCTGCGTTCCAGCGCTCGGTCCTTTTCGATCGTCTTTCTAAACTCGTTCGGGGTCGTCGCGCCGATGCACTGTATCTCGCCGCGCGAGAGAGCAGGCTTTAGAATGTTCGCCGCGTCCAAAGTTCCCTCGGCCGAACCGGCACCGACAAGCGTATGTAGCTCATCGATGAAGACGATGTTGTCGCTGCTCTCTTTGAGCTCGGCCATTATTTTCTTCAGCCGCTCTTCGAACTGGCCGCGATATTTTGTGCCGGCGACTATCGATGAAAGATCGAGCGAGAGAACGCGTTTGTTTTCTAAAAAGCTGGGGACCTTTCGATCGACGATCCGCTGCGCAAGGCCTTCGATGATAGCCGTCTTTCCGACGCCGGCTTCTCCGATCAAAACCGGATTGTTTTTGGTACGGCGGCAAAGAATCTCAACAAGTCTTTCAATCTCG
>DATLCA010000321.1:0-4347 GCA_035526605.1 Pyrinomonadaceae bacterium
CAGATAATTGTAGATGTCGTAACTCCCGCTCATCGCGATCGTTCCGCGGAACTCATCGGAATGTTTGAAGTAGGTATTTGCCGCCAGAAATGCGCCGAGGCTTGCGCCGGTGGTCAGGGGTTTCGCGTCGTCGCCGCATTCGTTGCGGATCAGCGGCAGGACCTCGTCCATGATGTATTTGTCATAGCGCGCCAGCATTTCGACCTTCCAGGCCGGATGGGATTCTCTATTCAGCAAACTATATTTGTTTACTGAGTTGATCGAATAAGCACGGATTTTTCCCGCCTCGATAAGATCCTTAATAGCGTCGACTAGATAAAAGCGCTCGTATTCAAGATAGTCGGCGGCCGCGGTCGGGAACATCAAAAGCGGATAGCCGGCGTGGCCGTATGCCACGAGCGGCATGTCCATGTTTAGGTTGTGGCTGTACCACGATGTCGTGTCTCTTCTCATAAGAATGTAGAACAGGCTTTTCAGCCTGTTCGTTGGGTCCGGGGACAGATTGGAAAGCCCGTCCTACTTTGTGATCGTGATCTCGCGCGTGGTTGAATTGTATCCGCCGTTGTCGATGACGTTACCGCTTTCATCGACCAGTTCGAGCTTTATCGAGTGCTTGCCGGCGGTCCAGCCTGACAGCCAGACCGGCGCCCATTTGTCGATGTACATGGCGGCCCCGCCATCAACTGAATAACGAACCCGGTATTGCCCTCCGTCGCCTTTGAGTTGCGCGTTGGCTAGCCAGAAATCGACCATGATGTTTTCGGTGTCGGGACCTTTGTATTCACCTTTCGGCCGACTGTACGTCAGTAGAGGTTTTGTCGCGTCAACCGCGCCGGCGGTCGAGTTCTGCATGTCTTTACCTTCATGCGACGGTCCGGCGTTCGTGTTAGCGTTCGTGTTCGCATTTGAGTTCGCCATCTGCTGGCCGCCGTTTGTCGTAGCAGGTTTGTTCGCTTCACCTCCGCCGTTCTTTACGGTGAACTTCACCATCTGGAAAGCTCCATTGTTCTTAAAGCTCTCGTGCCAGGGACGCGACGGGAAAACGCGAAGCGTGTGCTCACCGTCGGCGACGTTTCGCAATTCGAAAGGCTGGCCGAGTTCGTAATATGCTTCGTAAGGTTGATTGTCCAGGATCACGTGGATGTGATTTCCCATCTGCGTCTCGGGATCTTTGTGCGGTTGATAGCCTTTCAGATCGCCGCTCAGCTCAAGCTTCAATTTCACGGTCGAGGTGTTAACGGTTGAGTTCGCTGCGGGATCTATGATTTTAAGCGTGGGCTGCGCCGAATCTTGCTCGCCGCGAGCCGCCATCATGTCTTTAATCCGTTGCGGCCTATCGACGACGGTTAATGTTTGTGCGGCCGGTGATGCGTTAGCTGCCGCGTTTGATGCGTTGGAAGAATTGGTGTTCGTCGGAGCCGAACCGCAGGCTGCAATTAGAAATGCGACGAAAAGAAAGGCGATATATCTCATTGAAAATCTCCTTGATGTACTGGCGAGCTGACGACGGGAGTCAGTACCACCCGCGGTAGCGGGTGGGTTTGCGTTGGTGACGGGTCACCCACCCGCAACCGCAGGTGGTACTGACAAACCCGCCGTCGCCACCGTCCGGAGGCCCGATTCAGTACCCACGTAATATCCAAAAACTTCTCTGAAATTCTCCTCGAGCCGATCTTCGACTTCCCCCATATCAACTTCACGACCCAGCAGCCTGCTCATCGACGTCACCGGTTCACCCTCACAAGCGATTATCCAGTTGTAGTAGCTGAGGTCCGTGTTTACGTTCAATGCGAATCCGTGAGTCGTGACCCATCGCTTGATGTGGACGCCGATCGCCGCCACCTTTCCCTCGGCGGTGTGGACGCCGGTCAGGCCTTCGATGCGGAAAGCCGCGATATCAAAATCCGCCATCGTACGGATCAGTACCTCTTCGATGTCGCGGACGTATTTGTGAACATCCTCGCGGTCGGGGGAAAGGGAAATTATCGGATAGCCGACGACCTGGCCAAGACCGTGATAGGTGACCTTGCCTCCGCGGTTCGTCTCGAAGACCTCGACGCCGAGTTTACGCAGCATTTCAGCCGTCGCGAGCACCCCTTCCGCCTTCGAGCGCCGGCCGATCGTGAATGTATGGGGATGTTCCAGCAGTAGAAGATAATCGGTGTCGCGGCCGGCGATTACCTCGGTTTCAAGTTCCGCCTGCAGCTCAAGGGCGTCCGAATAGGCAACCCGGCCCAATCTTCGAACTTCCAACAATCTCTCCGACATACCAGTATGATAAAATGTTCAGCATAGTTTGAACAGTTGGGAGGGGAGTATGAAGATGACAAGGTATTTGTTCCTAGTATTTGCGGCTACAGCGTTGTTCTCCGCAGGGGCTCACGCTCAGACGAAAAAACCGGTTAAGAAGGCAACGACCACAAACGCTTCGAGGACGACGTCGACGCTCCCTCCGCTGGATGTACGCGCGGCGCGGGTCAAGGTTTCGAACCAGCTAACGAACGTTTCCCTGTTCACCAAGAACCTGGGGCCGGTCGCCCAGGCAATCGAAGCACTCGACTCGGAAGCAAAGATAAAAAAGGTTAATACTCAGTCGCTGGACCAAAACACAAAGGATAAACAGAGGGTGGTAACGGCGATCCGCAACCTGCGCGAAGGTATCGTAAAGCTCGAATCTGAGTTTCGGGTAAAGCCTGCGTTGAAGAAGTACCTTCCGACGATCCAGGGTATTTCGGATCTGGCCGGCCAGGCTGAGACTTCCGCTGTCGCGGGCAAGTTCGTCGCGGCCAATACGCCGCTTCGCACGTTGCAGCAAAAACTCAGTGACACACTGATGGCGATGCCTAACGTCGAGCTTTAATCGATGCAAACGAATTCGGCGAGCTCATGCGAGAGCTCGCCGAATTATTCTTTTATAATTATCCCGCGGTTACGGTTTCGCCAGAGCCGCTGTCTTCTTTTCCGGCTCGCACACCTCGATCTCGGTCGGCTTCGTGAGGCCCGCCGACGCCTCCGCTTTTAATCCGAGTTTTTCCCGAATAAACTTTTCAGCGTCTGGCTGGATCAACTCACCATTAACCACCGGCGCCTTCTTCACGATCACTGGGCCACTACGTTCGAGCTTGCTGCCTTCGAGGAAAATATACCAGGGCGAGCCCCAGTTGCGGGTGTCGCCGACCGCCTTTCGATATTCGTAATGCGATGTGGTTTGCTTTGCGGTGCGCGCGTCGGATTCCCAGACCACGGGGAAGGTGAGCTTGTACTCCGCGATGTGCGCTTTTATCGAATCGACCGGATCGTACTCGCCGACCGCGATCACTTCCAGACCGCTGCCCTTGTACTTGTCGTACATCGATTGAACGAACCGGACGTCGTGTTTCCAGTTGGGGCACCACGGTGCGAAGTAAACGACGACGACCAGCTTCTTCCCATTCGCGAAGTTTCGAAGATCGATGTCCGCACCTGTTTGCACATTTTTATAGACCCAATTCTTGTAGGCGATCTCTTTATCGACGATCGGCGACTGCTCGTTCCCTCCCTGGCCGAGGGCGAAGCCGACACCGGAAAGGGCGATCACTAATGCAAATATGAATTTCATCGGGATATTCCTTTTCACGAAACAAGGCTAGCGGTTCTGATGATATTCGGCAATGGTTAAGTTGTTAGCAGACTAATTTCAGGTACGAGCCGCACTGCGGCCAAGCCGTCGTGACCAGTAGACAATATTGAGATAGATTCCCGTTGCGGCTGACAGGGCGGAGAGCGCGGAGAAGATGAGGAGCAGGGCGACCTGCCAGCTCCCGGCAAAGAAATAAAAATGGGCCTCACGGAAAAATCGTGTCTTCCAGGTGGGTGGTTTTGAAAATGTGGCTTCGCCGGTTTCGGCGTCGATAAAGATCGAATCCGCGCCGAGCCCACCAACTAATTGATACTGCGGCCGCCCGTCCTTCATGAGCAAGGTCAGCGCCGTTGCCGGGAGGGTTTTCCCGGCAAGCCCATTCGCTTTCGCCATCGCGTCGGCCGGCGTGACGATCACGCGTGCGACATCTATCTTTTCGATCGTCCCGCCCTCGACCATGTTCGGCAAAGCGTATAGAAAACCGCTCAGAGCCCATGCGAGGACGGGAACCGATACAAAAATGCCGAGGATCAGATGAGCCTGATAGATGAGACGCTTCATAAAAGTTTTTGTTCGGGAACGAAGCGACAGATTAGCACGGGTCGCACGGGCCCGCGGTTAATATCGCGTTCCTTCTGTGCTAATCTGTCGCTATCAATTTATGAGCAATCAACCGACAGTCTCCGACATTTTCCGACGAGCGCTCGAGATGCGCGCGTCCGATCCGA
>DATLCA010000322.1:0-8512 GCA_035526605.1 Pyrinomonadaceae bacterium
AAAAAGTCGAGCTCCCACATAAGCTTCTCGGTGTCGAACTTGAGCCGGGAAGCGATCGAATCCAGTTCGAAAGCTTTTTGCGTTGCGGCTTGAATCTGCGGAATCATCGCGACGGCCTTCAGCGTCAGGATTTCTCGCCGCTCGGGGTCGGCCTCGACAAGCTCGTCGCGCAGGATGCGGTCGCCCAGGTCTTCCTGCACGATCACCCCGAGCTGCTCGTCGAAGTCAAAAATACGCGCGACCGGGAGGCCGGCTGTCTCGAAAAGTTTCGTGACGTCGAGGTAACTTTGTTCCGAGGCGAAGAACGGTTCCGGATAAACACACGCTATGGCGGTTCCCCGGCTCCAACTTATACGGAAGTATTCGCGCGTCGATGCATCCTGCGTAAGCTTCTCGATCGGTCCGGTCTGGGACCGCGAAGTTAAAAATGTTTGGAGCCGCGCGAGGAAGTCTGGCATAGATGTAAGACTCGATCTCTCGAGCTGACGCGGCAGGCCGGGCGCCCGCCATCAATTCAATGGAACAATATAATTCTCGCCCTGAATGTAACCCTTCAAAGCCTTCTCCGGAATCTCCGGACAGTTGCGGACCATGTCCGCACGAACGATGGCCGCATTCTCAAAATTCTCGCCGGCCGGAATGGAAACTCCATCGGCGATGATCGTGCGGTAAAGGCTGGCCCCGTCGGCGATCGTTACGTCGTCCCAAATTACCGAATCGCGGACCGTGGAACCTGTCGCCATAGAACAGTTGTCGCCTTTTATCACGTCAACGCCGTCCATCATCGCAAGCGATATGTCCAGGTAGCGAGGAATCGTCGAAAGCTCATACCAATTTCCGTCTGCGACATGGGCCGCGATGACCTCGCCTCTCTGGAGTGCGGGCCGATAAACAACCGGAACAATGTCCGAGTAAACGCCGGACGGAATGTATTCGAAAACGCGCGGATCGAGGATGTGGATCCCGGTAAACATTAGCGGCGTCACAATGTCATGTTCCGTGTTACGTATCTCATCCTCCGTGAGCGGCGTCGCCATCTCGCCAAAGCGGGTGACACGATCGCCTTCGGTTTCCACGATGGTAAATTTCTCCCGCTTGACGTTGGGCTTCAGCACCATCGTCGCCAGTGCGCCCGAACGTTTGTGAGTCTCGACCGCCGCGGCGATGTCGATGTCACTTATAATCTTTCCGTTAACTATCAGAAAGGGTTCGTCACCCAGCAGGTCGCGCGCGTTGTCGAGCGCTCCGGCGGTACCGAGAATCTCCGGTTCTTCGATCGTGTATTCGATGTGAACGCCAAATGCCTCTCCGTCCCCGAGGGCCGACCGGACCGAATCCGGTTGATGGTGAAGGTTGACGATGATGTCCTTGAAACCGAACCTCGCGACGTACTCCGCGACATAACCGACCAGCGGTTTTCCGAGGAACGGAATTGCCGGCTTGGTTCGATCGATTGTTAAAGGAAAAAGCCGCGTTCCGAAACCTGCGGCCAGTATCATCGCTTTCATGCTCTTTGCGGAATAAGACGGTAATTACTTTACGTTAATCTTTCGGCGTTCGCCAAATAGCGGCTCGAGCAAATCATAAAAAAAGCTGCGGCCTTGCGGCCGCAGCTTTTTGGAAATGACCGATCACGGAGATCAGTGCGAGTTGTAGTTCGCAACCGGGTAGTCGCCCTGCTGTCCGAGGTGCACAAAGCTGGCCGCACCTGTAGCAACGTTTCTTACCCAGAATCCGGTCTGAGTCGGGTCTGCGTTCGGCCTCCAGACGGCCATATCCGTGCGCCCGTCGCCGTCGTAGTCACCCTGCGTCGGGAAGTCCGAAGCCGAAAGACCCCAAGGCGTCCACGGACCGCTGACTCCGTCGATGCTGCGGCGATAGGTCCAGATGATCTGACCGCCGGATCCACGTGCGACACAGACGTCTGTCTTGCCATCACCATCGTAATCACCCGGCAGAAGAAGATCGCTCGAGGTTCCGAAGATAAACGGAGCTTGCTGAGCGCCCGTGGCGAGCAGCGTCATGAAATAACCTTGGCCGGTGCCGCTATTTCTCTGGATCTGGTAGTCGGCCTTGCCGTCTCCGTCAAAATCTCCGGGGTTCGGGAAATCGCCATTCGATCCCCAAGGCACGTAGTGCACGACATCGCCCGCGGACGTTTTATAGAACCAGTAGCTCTGCTGGCCTGCCGATGCGCCGCCACGGTAGACAGCGGCATCATCTTTTCCATCGCCGTTGTAGTCGTTGACAATGGTCGGATCATCGCCGGTCTGGCCGAGATTGATGGTTGTCAAAGTAAATCCGGTGCTGTTCAAGATGTAGAACAAAGAATTTCCCGGGGTGCTCGGCCGATACACGGTGACATCGTCCTTTCCATCCCCGTCAAAATCTCCAGAAACAAAGAAGTCAGTGGAAATACCCCAGGCGTAGACGCGGGTTGCTCCACCGCTGCTAGGCTGGATGTACCAATTGACTTGACCACCAGAGCCTCCGCCAACGTTGCGAACAACCGTGTAATCAGTCCTGTGATCTCCATCGTAATCAAGAGCTGCATCGGCGGTTGCCATTGCTGCTGCAGGCGTATACGAGAAGGTGTCGATTCCGATGTAGTTCGAGTTGTCGCCCGTCGGTCCGCCGCCCGTCACAAAGTAACGGAAAGCGACGCGGCCGCTGACTCCGCCGGCCGGAAGGCCGGATAACGTGAGCGTAAATTCTGTCCAAACTTCCGGATAACCGCCAACGGCGAGGCCCGGGTTAATGGTCGTCAGCACGGTCGTGAAATCGCCAACCGAGGTTGAGGTCGCGCCGACGTTTGTGCTTGCGCCGTTTGTTGAAAGACGAACCTCTAGCCGATCCGGAAACGGATTGTCGGTCGGGTTACGCGTCCAGAATTTGATCGTATCGCCATTGTTGAATGTGCGGTTCGGGGTCAACAGCCACAGGCTGATGGTATTCGTTCCCGTCGTCGCGTTAAAGTTTCCCCCGATGTAAGAGTTAGTTGCTCCTGCTTGTGCCGGAAACACGGCGGGGTTGCCCTGGAACCAGCTCGTCGTTCCGACAGGCGCGCTGTTGTTTTGAGTAAACCATCCCGCTGCGGGGAGAGTTGTAATGTTATCGAAAGCTTCGGTGATCGCCTGCGCTCGGACGTTGTTCACGCCGAGGGCAAACCAAAGCCCAAGGATAATAAGCGAAGTAGCGGCATTAATGCGAAATAGCCGCCGAAAGGTAGTAAAAGACGTCACAGTTTTCCCTCCTTAGGAATCTCAGATCTATTCGGATAAAAGGTAGTGGGACACTAATCCAACTTAGAATTCTGCGTAGTAGCTCAAAGAATTAAGCCTTAAATTCGTGTAAATCTGTTGAAAGTTAAACCTTTTAAGCGCCTTTGTCAATGGAAATGGTGCACGGGAAGCAGGTTTCGTTCGGTCAGGATGGTCGGCATTTTAGACTTAGACCAACCAAACTTAAAGTCCGCCTGTGCGACTTGGTCGGAGGATATCCGGGAATCGATTTTCGGTCTGTCGTTGTTTCTTTGCCGGGCTTGCTCTTAGATACTCTAAGTGCCGGTTCGAACTGTGACGTCCTCCATTCAGGACGTGATTCGGGCGGGGCGGCCGGAAAGTTCAATGATGCCTAACGTCCGCGATTTCGGTGAATTGACAATCGATGGTCTAAACGGAGAACATTTGCCCGTGCATAAAACCGACGCAGTCCGTAACGACCGTAAGGAGGTCTTCGGCTGGATGGTCTACGACTGGGCCAACTCCGCCTTCTTCACCGTCGTCGTCGGCGTGCTGGTAGGTCCATATCTCCTAAACCTCGCCCAGACTGCGGTCGGTGAAGACGGCGTCGTCCTCGATCTTCTACTCTTCAAAGTGACGCCGAAAGGCCTGCCCGCGTTTTGCACCGCGATCTCCGTAGTCTCGATGGTGATCTTCCTTCCGATCCTGGGGGCGATCGCGGATTACACGCACTTGAAAAAAGCGCTGATGGCAGTTTTCTGCTACGTCGGCGTCCTCGCGGGTGCGATGCTTTTTTTCGTCACTGAGAGCTATGTTGCGTGCAGCGTGCTTTTCATCGTGGCGAATATGACTTTTGCCGCGGCAAACGTTTTTTACAACGCCTTCCTTATCGACATCACGTCGGAAGATCAGCGGGACAAAGTTTCCAGTTACGGTTATGGGCTCGGCTACCTCAGCGGATTTCTCGTTCTGGTTTTGGATCTGATATTTATCCAGTACGCCGAGTCGTGGTTCGGTGTCACAAAAGGTACCGCTGTCCGGATCTCTTTTCTTGCGGCCTCACTTTGGTGGGGGCTCTTCGCGGTCATCACGTTCCGGCTGGTAAAAACGCGGCGGCCGGACAAGCAGATCCCTCACGAGAAGAACATTGTCACGGTCGGATTCGGCGAGGTGTGGCAGACTCTGAAGGAGCTTCGGCGCCTCCGCTACACAATGTTGTTTCTCGTCGCGTACCTCTTCTACAACGACGGTATCCAGACCGTTATCCTGCAGGCGTCCGTGTTCATTTCCTATGAGCTTTTTACGTCTAAGGGCCTCCCCGTCGACAGTTCGTTTCTGATAATTATTTTCGGCATCGCCCAGATATCCGCGTTTGCCGGAGCTCTCGTCTTCGAGCGCGTTTCGCGCTTTATCGGTGCGAAACGAACGATCATTCTGTCGCTCGCGATATGGTGCGGGATCGTAATTTACGCATACGGATTTTTCGAGACGGCGACGCAGGCATACATCCTCGGAGCATGCATCGGTGTAGTTCTTGGAAGCGCCCAAGCGTTATCGCGCTCGCTCTATTCACAGATGATCCCCGCCGGTCGCGAGTCGTCGTTCTTTGGCCTGTACGAGATCTCGGAAAAGGGGACATCGTGGATGGGCCAACTGATGTTCACCATAATCGTAGGTGTAACCGGTTCGTTCCGTCAGGCAATACTGGGCCTCATTGTTTTCTTTATCGCCGGTAGTTTTATTCTGCTATTTACCGACACGACGAAAGCGATTCGCGAAGCCGGAAACATGACGCCCGAGGAAGCAGAAAGTATTTGAGTTGGCTATAATATTGGCACAGCGGAAAGAGAGATAAAGACGTGATCGAAGACACAGAAGACAGGATCGTAACAATTTTCGGCGGGTCGAAATGCGGGCCGGATTCGGACGAATATCGGGAAGCCCATGACATCGGGATGCGGCTCGCCAAGGCGGGCTTCACCATATGCACGGGCGGATATCTCGGGGTCATGGAAGCCGCGTCGCGAGGTGCCCGTGAAGCCGGCGGACGCGTTTTCGGAATCGTTATGAATCAGTTCAAGTCCGAGCCGAATCGATATCTGACGGACAAGGTCGCTACTAATCATTTTTACGAACGGCTTCAAAATTTGATCACCCGCTCGGTCGGATTCGTCGCCCTCCGCGGCGGCATGGGGACCGTGACCGAAGTTTCCCTCGTCTGGAACAAGCTGCAAACCCACGTCCTCGATCGAAGGCCGATCGTTCTGGTCGGCGATTGCTGGCGCGACGTCGTCGACGCGTGGCAGAAACATCTTGTCGTCTCGGACGAGGATGTTGCTTATCTTGACTTCGCGCACGACGCGGAAGGCGCCGCCAATATCATCATCGAAAAATCCAAGGGAGTTGTCATAGAGCACGTTTGATATGAATTGTCCTCAATGCAATGCATCTTTGTTGCCGAACGCCAGATTTTGCGGTTCGTGCGGACTGACACTTAACTCGCAAGCCCCGCCGCCTCCGCCGCCTCCTCCCTACAGTCAGCCTCCACTGCCCGGAGAGCGGCCAACTTCATCGGGACAGCAGCAAACTTCCGGCGGCGCTTTTCAATTCGACACCGATGGCCGAGGGCAAGGGCGCGGGTACACTTGGGAGATCCTGCACCAAGGGGCCTTTGCCTTGGCGGCGGTGAAATTGCAGCCCGAGGCGGCGATCCATGCCGAGGCGGGGGCGATGGTTTCGATGTCTGCGAATGTCGATCTTCATTCGGAGATGAAGGGCGGAGTCTTCGGCGCGCTGAAACGCGCAGTCGGTGGTGAGTCGGCGTTTGTTTCGACATTTACGGCAAAAGGCGGACCGGGCGAAGTCACATTCGCACCCGGCGCGCCGGGTGACGTTGCCGGCATCGAGATGCGCGGGCAGACGTTTATGGTTCAATCCAGCTCGTACCTTGCGGGGGACATGTCGCTCGTCGTCGATACAAAATTTGGAGGTGCGAAATCCTTCTTCGGCGGCGAGGGCTTATTCGTCCTGCAGGTGAGCGGCACGGGGCTCCTGCTCGTTTCGTCGTTCGGTGCCATTCATCGGAAAACCCTGCGTGCCGGGGAGCAATACGTGATCGACACCGGACACCTCGTGGCGTGGGAAGGCCATATGCAATACAACATCCGCAAGGCAGCGAAAAGCGGATTCCTTCGAAGCTTCCTGAGCGGTGAGGGCATGGTCGCGGAGTTCAGCGGACCCGGGGAGATCCTCATACAGACACGAAATCTCGCGGCTTTTGCAGGTATGCTCCGGCCATTTTTCCCGACACAGAGCGGCAGTGGCGGGAGCGGATTCAGTTTCGGAAGTTAGGTCACCTGACGGTTCTCAAATGAATTCCCCCGACGCCGAAAAGTCCACCGGAGGGCCGGGCAATCGCCCGGAGATTCGCCTGAAGGCCCGAGCAATGTCGCGTGGCGTAGCGATCGGCCGGGTGGTATGCATTCATGGCCGCACTCGCCAGTTTTTTCGAATCGACATCGAAGAGTCCGCTGTCGAGCACGAGGCAGTTCGGGCTCGCGCAGCATTCCGCCTCGCCGGCCGTCAACTTTCAAATCTTCAGACCGACGCCGCTACAGGATCCGTTCCGGCGATACTGGACGCGCAGCGTTCAATGATCGAGGACTCGTCGCTGCTTCAAAAAGTAGAGGCGGCAATCACTGACCTAAAGGTAAATGCCGAGTGGGCCGTCAAGACGGTCACCGACGCATACATCGCCACGTTCAAAGCCATCACCGATGAACATCTGCGGGACCGGTACGTCGATGTCGAAGACGTAGCCGAACGGCTTTTGAATGCGCTCGGCGGGAGCGAGCGGAGCACCGCCCTCGCGAAGGACTCCATAATCGTCGCACAGGAATTAATGCCTTCCACCCTCGCGGAGCAGACAGTGAGCAGCCCGACCGCGGTCATCACGGAGCACGGCGGGTGGACGTCGCACACGTTCATTCTCGCTCGCGAATTGAATCTTCCCGCTGTAACCGGGATCCGCAAGATACTGCGCCGCGTGAGCACCGGCGATCAGGCCATCGTCGACGGCTACAGCGGCAGCGTGATCCTCAATCCGACGCCGGAGACGCTCGAGCTCTATCGTCTCCCGGCGGCCCAGTTTCAAGGGATAAATTACAACGACGTCACCGTCACGGACTCGGGGACGAAGACCCTCGACGGGAAAGAGATCACCGTCCGGGTTAACGCCGATCTGCCGGAAATATACAAAAGGGCGAAGCGCCTCGGCGCGAGGGGGATCGGACTTTATCGGTCCGAATACCTGTTCAACAGGTTCCATGGATTTCCGACCGAGGATCAGCAATACGAGGCGTACCGCGAGATCGCGGAGTACGCCGGCGAAGATGCAGTGAAGATTCGGACCTTCGATATCGGCCCCGAGCAATTGTACGAGCAGTCTCACGGGCGCGAGAAAAATCCGGCACTCGGGCTGCGGGCAATACGGCTAGGCCTGACCAACACGTCTAATCTTCGGACACAATTGCGCGCGATCGCGCGGGCCGCCCATGGACAAAACATCGATGTCGTAATCCCGATGGTCTCCGGGATGGAGGAGCTTTTGAATGTGAAAGCTCTGATTAGCGAAGAAAGGGAAGCTCTTTCGGCGGACGGCGTCCCGGCGGGGAATCCGCGAGTCGGCGCCATGATCGAGGTTCCGTCGGCCGTGTTCCTGATCGAAGACATCGTTCGCGAGAGCGATTTTATCTGCCTAGGAACAAACGACCTCGTCCAATATCTGCTGGCGGTGGACCGCGACAACGAATCCGTCTCCGGCTGGTTTCGGACGCTTCACCCTGCGGTCCTCCGGGCGGTGAGGTCGGTGATCAAGGCGTGCGCCGACGGCCGGAAGCCGCTTACCGTTTGCGGGGAGATGGCCGGCTCCCCATTCTATCTACCGCTCCTGATCGGCATGGGAGCGACGGAGCTGAGCATGAACGTCAACTCGATCCTACGGGTCAGAAAGGTAATTTCGGGGCTGGCGTTTCAGGAGACCGTTGCCGTCGCGAAAGAAGCGGAGAAGTGCCGAACCGCGGACGAAGTGGAGGCGCTTCTCGAGAGACATATCGCTGAAAAATGGCCTCATCTCATTCAACCCGACCGGCGGACCCGGCCACGGATCTGATCAGGGCTGCGCCTGTCTTGGTTTCCAAACGTTCAACATTTTTTGCTATACTGATCCGGCCTCGCAATGGAGCAGGCCGGGCAGTCGCTTCCCGAAAGGG
>DATLCA010000323.1:0-11052 GCA_035526605.1 Pyrinomonadaceae bacterium
ACGCGTTTCGTAACCGTCGTTTGCTCTTGAATAACCGGGATCACAGTGGGCTTGATCTCGCCCACTCGCGGGTCGCTGCGTTGCTCTCCGCCTCTCTTCACTTGCCTCGCCATAGCACCTCCTTTCGTGAAACGCATACCCTTCAAGAACCACTAGGTTCGTCGGCGTGTATGATTTTCAGCGTGTTTGGTTGGGAAGCAATAAACATACCGCGGGGTGAAAGTATGGAAGGTTACAAATTGTCGAACGAATACGCACGGGGTTTGCCGCAGAGCTCGTCGAGAACTCTAAAACAATCTCCTCATAAGCGCCCGACGCCGGAAGCTGTGCCGTGGTTTGTTCAGTGTGATCTGGTCGTTTCAGTTGCCTTGCGCGAATACCGGAACCGCGAACTCAAACGAAACACACAAGCAAAGAAAGAAGACGAAATCAGATTCGTTCAAAGCACATCTGCTGACTCTTATAAACCTAGAAGGATTTTGGCAACCCGATGCGCTCCGGTGGATTTAAGTTGAAGCGTTGCGGCTCATTATCTCAACTTGTAAACTCCCGTTGCCAAGCGCTCCGCAAACTTCTCGGCGACAAGCTGGTGATTCGCACGTCCGGACTCCCACCGGTATAAGCCGAAGGTTCGCGACATGTCTCCCAGCAACGTCATCCCGCACATCGAGAGATAACACCGCGCGAGCTCACGCACCGCGTCGTCGCGGGCGATCTTCATTTTCATTTCTTCCGGGAAGCGGGCCTCGGCGAGGGTCCAGATGTAAGTGAATTTGGGAACGTAAAGGACCTGCTGCGGGATGACCTTCATTTTTTTCTGCAGTTCGTCAATCGCTTTGGTGAGGTCCGCTTTGTTTGCGAAGCCGCATTCGGCGCGAAGATCGCTCGTCGCCATCTCCCATTCTTTCCGCAGCACTTTCAAAACTTTTCGCGCATTGTCGGAAAGCTCGTCCTTCTCCTTCGCCTGAGGGACGCCCCAGATCGCGTTAAAGATCGGGATCATCCGCGTCGCGAGAAACATCGAATTACCCTTCACCAGCTTGCCGTAATAAACCCGACCGCGTTCCACGACTTGATCCTTCAGGACCCAGGCCGCGCTCGCCTCAGGATCTTTCTGGACGTTGCGCGGCATGTGAGCGTCCCTGCGGCCGCAAACGGCGATGTAGAACGAAGGCAGATTTTTACGCGCGTCGGTGAGCCCGAGGCAAAAACCGAGATCTCCGACCATGGCTTCCGCCTGCTCGGCGCTCTCCACTTTGCGCGCGTCTTCTCGTCGCCATTTGCGGTCGCGATATTGTTCGATCTCTTCGGGAAGGTCGCGCATAGGAGCCGCGGGATAACACGGATAGGAAATGATAGATGAATGCAAAAAGACAGGCAATTCGGTTGCGAGCACGGCTTAAGTGAATTGCCGCCGGTTGAGCCGGAGATCGGCGGGCAAGAAAAAAAGCTTTAGCCGAATAAACCTTCGGCTAAAGCCAGCTATTGTCTGCTCAAACCTCCCGCCGAAGCTGAAGGCAATTCAAATGAGCTTAATTATCTCTCTGGTCGCGTCTTGCGGTACCGGCCGGAGATGTCGACTGGACGGTGATCATCGAACCCTTCATTAGTTGGAGATCTTCGCGTCCCTGCACGACTACCGAGCCCGCACCTGCCCCACCGCCGATGATCGCACCGATCGCCGCCCCCTTACCTCCACCGGCAATCGCTCCGATAATGGCGCCGAGACCGGCCCCGATCCCGCCGCGCTTCGCAGTCTCTTTCGTCTGGCTGTCGCTCTTCGCGGTCCCCTCGGTGTCGACTCTTACTTCCTTCCCATTCTGATCTTTGATCGACTGGAGATAACCGGCGAACTCGTAACGTTCGCCGCTTCGCAGCGTGATCGTTTCGAAGTTGAACGTCACGTTCGACCTTCCCGAAACCTGGCCCGAGCGGCCCACGCCGGTCACGTAGCCTTCGATCGTCGCTCCGCGAAATTCATTTGGAGACTGAACGATCATCCTGAACCGATCGCTGTTCTGCGTGACTTTCGTGTCGATCGTTGAATCGAGCAGCCCGGTTATGAGCGTCCCGCTAGGAACTATAAAATCTCCCGTTCGGCTCTGAGCTACCCGCGGGTTCCCGCCAATGACATCGTTCGGGTCGTTGCTGGAATAGCCGCCGTTGTCCGAGCTCGCCGGCGGCAAATTGCGATCAATGCCGAGGCCGGCGAACGATTCTGTCTTGTTGTAAACGCTCTCAGCGAAAACCGTCTCGCTAAGATAGTCGGTCGTGATGCGGCGCGTGATCTTCAGCGCCCGGCCGCCGTCCATCGGAGTGAAAGTGACCGTGTAGTCGGTTTCTCCGCCGAGACTCGTGATGGTTAACTCTTCGCCGCGAAGCGTCGCACGCAGGCGGATCGTCTGGCCGTTAACCTGTTCGGTTTTTTCGCGACCGTCCGCGACGAACATCGCCGGCGGCGCTTTCGACGATGCCAACGTCACCTGATTTCCACGAACGTCGATCGCGATCTGTTCGGGGGCATCGAGCTTCGACTGCAGATCCTGGCGCTGGGCGTCGCCGATATTATTTTGCGCAATTATATCCGCCGTGTTCTCGCTCCTAGACGAATCGAGCTGGTACGTTCCCGTCAGATTATTGCTTGGTCCGACAACCCGCGACGGTGTAGACATCCGCGGCGGCACCTTGTCGCCGACGGTGTCGCGCGTTACGCCGGGCGTGGCCGAGATACGCGAGCTCCAATCGGGTGTCACCCCGTAATTCGAAGCAAGACCGTTTATCGATGTTCGAACATTTTGCCAGTTAGTTTCGATCCTGCGATTTTGCGGATTCTGTCCGAGATAGGCGTCTATGTCTTTGGCGGCGGTAACGATCTCGCGAATGTCATCGCGGTTGTCTTTCCGGTTGTTTAGATTTTCTTCGAAGTCATCGACTTTACTCTGCAGGTTGCGAATGCTGTCGTGCACATTTTCAACATCCTGGTTCCGCGATGAAGCGCTGCGGAGCTGGTAGTCGAGCCCGTACTGAAAATCGTCGATCTGCGCGTTTAGCGATCGAACCAGATCGCGTATCTGCCGCTCGTTTCTGCGCTGAGCGTCGGCGGAACCGGCCGCTCCCAGCAGCACAAACGACATCACGGCGATCGCGGCGAAAAAATTACCAAAGCGTTTCATAGCGTTCTCCAGCCTGCAGGAATAAAAGACGGTTAGTCCCGGCAATTTGAAGCATTTTTTATTCCAAAAGTTGTTCGGGGTGAGCGGCGGAGCGGTGGGAGAAATGCCGTGTGGTAAAATTCAGCATATTCGGTCACTTCTGGTAGGGAAACAACGTAATGTCGGGAAATAGTTACAAGGCCACCGTGCACTACGCGGGCGACGATTTTTTTATCGGGATCCCGCCCAGCGGCAACGCTCAAACAATTGATTCCAAAGGCGAAAGACAAGCCGCGCCATCCCCCCTTGAGTTGCTCCTCGTCTCGGTCGCCGCCTGCACCGCGGCCGACGTTATTTCGATCCTCCTGAAAAAACGTCAGGACGTGACCGATTACAAGGTCGAGGTGGTCGGCGAGCGTGTCGAGGAGCATCCGCGCAAGTTCGTCAAGTTCCACGTTCACCATATCGTGCAGGGGCGTAGCGTTTCGGAAAAGGCTTTGGCCGACGCGATCGAGCTTTCCGATACCAAATATTGCTCGGTCGCCGCGACGGTCCGGCCCACGGCACAAATAACGACAAGCTACGAGGTCATAGAAGCTTCATGAAAAAAAGATTCCTGCTGGTCTTGCTGGTTTTCTCGGTGCTTCACGTGTCCGCGGGTGCGCAGGTGAAAGCGCCTGAGGCGGTCGCGAAAGATTTTTATAAATGGTACCTGACGGAGTTGAACGCGGAGCACGAACCGATCCTCCAAAACAAGAAAAGAATGCTCGCATTCATTTCTACCCGGCTCGGTCGCTGGGTCTATTCGTCCTCCTATTCCGAATACGGGGCTGATTACTTCATCGACGCGCAGGACTGGGAGCATTCGTGGGTCAACGGAATCTCGGCCACTGCTCCCGTCATAAAAGGCACGAACGCCACACTTCGGATCCAGCTCACGCCTGCAAAAAACGCCGAATCCGGATTCGGGCGCAGAGTGCTTCCCATAAAACTTGTGAAAGAAGGCGGTGTGTGGAAGATCGATATGATCAACAACCGCAAGCTAACAAAATAAAGAATGAGAATTATCATTTCCTTTTTCGCCTGCCTGACGGCCTCGGTTTTTTTAACGTCCGATGCGTTTTGTCAGGGCAATGCCAAGCCGCCCGTGCAAGTTGAAATAGCGATCCTCAAAGCCGAAGACGCGCGGCGGTACGACAAGACGATCGACGACTTCCTGAAGAGTCCAAATGAAACTGTCCGCGTCCGAACCGCTCTCGCCGCTGGGCGGATTGGAGATGATTCGGCAATCCCCGCTCTTGCTAAACTTCTCGGCAATGATCCATCGCCGCGAGTGCGCGAGATGGCAGGTTTTGCGCTCGGCGAGACGGAGTCGATCAAAGCGGCCGACGCGATCCTGATCGCTCTCCGCGAAACTGCGACGACGAGCCCCGTGCGTGCGCGAGCTGCCGAGGCGGCCGGAAAGATCGCGGCCGCGAACCCGACTAGCGAGCAAGTCACGGAGCTGCGCGAGAGAATTCTTAACGCACTCGAAAACGAAGATGGAAAAGGTGTGAAGCAGGACCGGGACACGATTCTTCTAGGTCTAACTGCGGCCCTGCGCGCGGCGCCTCGCGATGCCAAGCGGGAGCGGCCGGACCGGACAGACATCGTAGTAGCAAAATTTCTTTCGCACTCCGACGCGCGCATCCGCGCAGACGCCGGCAATACGTTGACGCGCGTCCGTGCAAAATATGCGAATCCGATTTTGCGCGCGATGGTGGTGAAAGACATGGATCCGATCGCTCGAGCAAACGCCGCACGGGTTCTGGGCGCGGCCGAAGATAAAGAGGCGGTGGACCTTCTTATCAAAGCAGCTACCTCCGATAAAGACCCGCGTGTCCGCGTCGCGGCGATACGATCCCTGGCCGCGCTCAAAGACGCCAAGGCCGCTGAGCCGCTGCTCAATCGCGCCTATGCCTTGTTCGCCGCATACAAAACTGCCGTGCGTCCCGATCGAATTCCGATTGAACAAAACGAGTTTATCGAGATCGCGACGACGCTTGGGCGATTGTTGGCCAACACGCGCAACGAGCGCGCCGTAGATCTGTTCCGACAATTCGGCAAACTTGATCGTGGATTTTCGACCGACGTTTACATCGCCCGTTTGCGGATCGCCCCCGGACGCGGGGATGACGGCGAAAAGCCGGAGCTTACAAGTTGGCGGCAGTACAGCACCCTCGCACAGATCGTTGGCGAATTCGCGACGCTCGACCCGTCGACCGAGGAAGCCCGACAAATGAAGTTCGAAGCTCCGGCAATCCTGGGACCGTTAGCGAAAGCTTACGCGGAAGCCGACCCGATAAAAGATGCTGACACGATAAAGGCAGGGCCGGACGTTCTGCGTGCGTTCGCGGGGTTCAAGACGAAAGATCTCCCCGAGATTCTGCGAACCGCCTTAAAGAACAAGGATGTATTCATCCGCGCAGCCGCCGCTGAATTGTTGGGAGAACTTCCTCCTTCTAAGGAAAATATCGACGCCGTCGAGACTGCACTTAATAATGCTCTTCGAACAGATCTACGTGACAACGACGCGCAACTGGCTCTTCTTGATGCGCTCGGGAAATTCGAGCCTTTATATATGATGAGGGCGTGGTATTCGATCCAGAATCATCCGGATTACCTCGTAAGAAAGAAAGCCGCAGAAATTCTCCGTTCGAAAGGAATTAATGAGGACTCGGGAAATCGTCCGATTGGTCCGTTTGTTTTTCCATTGCGACCGCAGGCAGCGGGAAACCAAAGTAAGCTTGGTGTGTTGTTGAATACCGACGCCGACTACCGTCGTGCGTTGTCACGAAAGAACGGCAGCATCCGCGCGGTATTTGCCACGAGCAAGGGGTCCTTCACGATCAACCTACTTCCCGAAGACGCGCCGCTGACGGTCGACAATTTCATCAAGCTCGCGCGTTCGAATTACTTCAACGGCCTCGAAGTCCATCGCGTCGTGCCGAACTTCGTCATGCAGGACGGCGATCCGCGCGGCGATGGAAACGGCGGGCCGGGTTGGTCGATCCGCTGCGAGATCAACATGGTTCCCTACGATCGTGGCGCTATCGGCATGGCACTATCGGGTAAAGATACCGGCGGCTCACAGTGGTTCGCGACCCACTCGCCGCAGCCGCACCTCGACGGCGGCTACACGGTCTTCGGCCGCGTGAACGAAGTCGGGATGAAAATCGTGGATCAAATCGTGCGCGGGGATAAGATAGTTAGCGTGAAGATCGTGGAGGGCGGTGCAATGCAGAGACCGCGGGCCACGCGTAGGTAGGAAGCTTCATTTAACTTCTTCGCGCTCGTCGCGATCTCTGCGTTAAAAATCATGGAAGAACTCGAAAAGCGCGGCATCGCAGGTTTGCCGAAAAGACAGCACACTCCGGTTGAGATCGAAGAAGGCCTTGAGAATCTTTCGCGTTACCTCGACGGGCTCTTCCGCGTTCCCGGGACTGGATGGAAGTTCGGACTTGACGCTCTGATCGGTTTGATCCCGAATGTCGGGGACACACTGACTTCCTTTGCTTCCTTCTACATCCTCGTTGCTGGGGTGCGGTACGGCGTGCCGAAGATCACGCTGCTTCGAATGGCTTTCAACATCGGCCTTGACTATGTCGTCGGGACGATCCCATTTATCGGCGATGCGTTCGATTTCTTTTGGAAATCGAACCGGAAGAACATGGACCTGATCCGTGAGCGGGCGACCGGAAAGGATGTGGGCACGACGAGCGATTATCTCTTCGTGTTTGGGATCATCGGGTTTTTGATCTTGCTCCTGATCGCGTCGATCCTGGTGAGCGTCTACATTATCGGAGCGATCCTTTGGGAATTGTTCAGCGGGAATATCTAGCTGCGTAAGATCGCTTTCGGAATAGGTGATAAGTGATAACTGATAAGTGATAGCTAACAATTCCGCTATCAGTTATTACCTATCAGTTATCACTTATTCCGAAAGAAAAAAGGCGAGCCATTTAAGCTCGCCATAAAATTAATTTTGGTTTGTCCTTACGCTGACGCTTGAGCTTCCGCCGAATGTGCCGCGAACATTTTGCCGAGAGCCGTTTCCAGCACTCCGATTCCAAACTCCCCAGCCGCACGCGTCTTCAATTTTCCTTCGGCGTCGAACAGATAATAAACGGGTACCCAGCCTTGCTCGTTTAGAAACGCGTCCTTTACTTTGTGCAGGCTGTCGACCGCGGTTGGTTCGGTGATCTTGTTGGCCTCGATCGCCTGATTAACCATATCGAGATCCGTGTCCGCTTCGTACCTCGGCATGTGCACCGCGACCGTCTGCAGGCCCGACGGCTCGTACTTTTTGACCAGGTCGTGAAGCTGCGGCATCTTGTCTTTGCAGATCCCGCACGAGACCGCCCAGAAATGTACCAGCGTCGGCTTTCCCTTGATTTGTTCCTGAATATCTTCCAGCGAGCCGTTGAACCAAGTGGTCGCTCCATCGAGCGCGGGCATCGCATCTCCAATTCTCATTGGCATTGTCTTTTACTCCGTAAAAAGTTTTGCAAAATTTCGATTTTCGATTTGCGATCGGACGAAGCCAATTCGACTCCGACGCGATCGCAAATCGGCAATCGCAAATAATTACACCTTCAGATTTTCCTGACCCGGCTTCCAATCTGCGGAGCAGAGTCCGCCCGTCTGCAGTCCCTGCAGCACGCGAAGCGTTTCGTCGACCGAGCGTCCGATGTTCAGATCGTGAACGACCGAATACTGAAGAACGCCTTCGGGGTTGATGATGAACAGGCCGCGAAGGGCAATGTTCGCTTCTTCGACGAGGATGTTGTACTGGCGCGAAAGCTTGCCACCGACGTCCGAAGCGATCGGGTACTTCACACCCGCGATCCCGTTCTGATCCACCGGAGTTTTCAGCCATGCACGATGCGAGTGGACCGAGTCGGTCGAAACGCCCAGCACTTCGGCGCCGATGCCGTTCAGCTCATCGAGACGCTCCGAGAAATGAATCAGCTCGGTCGGGCAGACGAATGTGAAATCGAGCGGGTAAAAAAGCAGAATGAGCCATTTGCCCTTGTAGTCGGAAAGCTTCACGTTCTCTCCGAGCGTGTCGATGTTCTTCGTCGAGGGCATGTTGAAGTCCGGCGCCGGTTGGCCGACCTTTGCGATCGTCGTCGTGTTTTCGGTTGCAGTACCTGTTGCAGTTGCCATGTTGTTAATAGTCTCCTTGTATTAATAAATGTCCACCGCGAAGGCGGAGAGGCAAAAGATTTCTCTGCGCCTCCGCGTCTCGGCGGTTAAATCCCTATCCAGCGCAGTCCGGACACAACCCGCGCAATGTAAACTCGATCGACTCCGGTTTGAATTTCGAAAACTTTGCCGCGTTTTTCAGAATGTCCACCGGCAATTCCATTTCGATATCGACCAGCTTGCTGCATTTTGTGCAAATCGCATGATCGTGCCGCGAGGTCATTCGGTCGAAGCGGCTAGCGCCATTGCCGAACTGGATCTCCGCTATATGTCCGGCTTCCTTCAAAAACCGAAGCGAGTTATAGACCGTGGCGAAGCTGATGCTCGGCAGAAGTTCCTTCGCGGCGACAAAAACCTCATTCGCCGTCAGATGGTGTTCGGCATGGTGGACCACCTGAAGCACAACCTCGCGCTGTTTCGTCAAACCTAATTCCTGTATCTCTGTAATGTTCATGACCCAATAAGTTAGATTTAGAATAATTCTAATTCTAAGAATTGTCAACCCGGGACTGGTTTGAATTTGGTCGGAGCAGACGCGGTCGGCGAGGTAAGAAACCTCCGCTCTTTTCTTAGTTCGTGTCTTCGTCTTGTTCGTGTGATTTCGTGTGGGTTCGTGGTTCCAGTTTTCGATTTACTTCGCGGTGTTTCGCGTGTTTCGTGTGTTTCGTGGTTGGGTTTAAAGCACCTGAAAGTGACTGAGACCGAGACTATACAGCTACGCGAAACCGAAAAGCAGAACCACCAAACACACGAAACAGCACAAAGTAAATCGAAAACTGGAACCACAAACCCACACGAAATCAACAAACAAAACCAAGACACGAACGCATGCCGCCTCTCACCTCTAAATGCGACTTCTTATGCACTGTGGTCACGGTCCGGCGGGAACCACTGAATGCACAGAATCCGCGGAATGCACGGAACCAAGCCGATGAGATTCTCGAAACCACACCTTGCTTTTGAACTCGGGATGACAATCTTCCGGACGCCGATCTTGCATCCTAAAAACTAGTGTCCTTCAACTGGCTCGACATTGTTCTGGTTCTCGTCATCGCCGTCAGCGCGGCGACAGGATGGCGGCGCGGTTTCATTCTCAGCATGCTCGATCTAGTTCGCTGGATTGGAAGCTGGATGGCGGCTCTCTTTTTCTATCGCCCCGTGTCCAGTTGGCTCGGGATTGTCACCGACTGGACCGAGACCTGGCGAAATCCGATCGCATTTATTCTCGTCGCGGTCCTCGTCAGCATTTTGATCCAGGTGCTCGGGCACGCGCTCCTTCGGCGGATTCCACGCGAAGCTCATAAGCGCAGCATCAACCGGATAATCGGAATTCTGCCCGGACTGTTGAGTGGATTCATCCTCGCGGCGCTGCTTTCGGCGCTCCTGTTCGCGATGCCGTTTGCCGATGGCCTAAGCCGCGCTGCGGAACAAAGCGCCCTTGCGAACCGTTTTGCCGGATACACCGACGAGATCGAAAGCGCGTTCGTGCCGATATTCGATCCCGCGCTCCGGCAGTCGATGAACCGCCTCCAAACTGTCGAGCCCGGTTCAAACGAGCGTGTTGAGCTTCCCTTTAAGGTCGAGCACGCTCCACCTGCACCGGCGCTCGAGACACAAATGCTGGAGCTCGTCAATCGCGAGCGGGTGGCCGCCGGCCTCAATGCGCTGGAACCGGATCCCGAATTGACCGAAGTCGCGCGCCGCCATTCGGCCGACATGTTCGCCCGCGGCTACTTCGCTCACAACACGCCTGAGGGGAAAGATCCGTTCGACCGGATGCGCGAATCCGAAGTTAAATTTCGCACCGCAGGTGAAAACCTAGCTCTCGCTCCGACCCTGCAGATCGCCCACACCGGCCTCATGAATTCGCCGGGGCATCGAGCAAACATTCTTCGTCCCCAGTTCGGGCGAGTGGGTATTGGAATTCTGGATGGCGGCCGGAGGGGATTGATGGTTAGTCAGGAGTTCCGAAACTAACGGGGTCGCCGCTTAGCTTTCTCGAGTTCTTCGCATTCGCGGCATCTGGGATTGTCTGCTCCCGGAGAATTGAAACAACGCGACGTCGAATAAACCCTCGCCATTGTGATCTGATGGCGCCGAACACCATTGCGAACCAGCAAGTGCACAATTGCACCTTCTCTTTTCAAAAGTGAGCAAGACGTTTACCTCCGATCTCACCGCCGACAATGTACAGTTGATTTTTCGGATTTTCTTTCGCCGCCCTAATCACAACTTCGGTATTGCGATAACGGACCGACGGACGTGTGCAACCAAGCTTGCCACCCAAAAATAAAAATCCCGTCCGCAGCATAAACGGACGGGATCGCATTGTAAGGGTTTCACTCTTAGGAGGAGTATTTTTTCCTTACAAACTTTACGGCTTTGTTGTTTTCGTGGCCGTTACGGCCTTCGTGGCCTGGCCTGCCGATACGGGTCTGTATATGGTCCCCGCCGGGCTGACGGTGTACGTGCCTGACGGTTCGGTCACGAGCTTGTAACCGTTCGGCAGCGTGAACAGCGAAGGATCCGGCTCGTTGCGGACGATGTTTGTCAGACGATAGGTCTGCTCGCCGTATCGCGGATCGTTGTGTTTCGACATCACGACCATCTGCAGGTCTTTCGAATACCATTTCTCGTAAGTGATCTCGATCGG
>DATLCA010000324.1:0-9039 GCA_035526605.1 Pyrinomonadaceae bacterium
TAAGTAGAATCGATTCTTATGTCATCACCGCTCGTCGCCATCATCGGCCGGCCAAACGTCGGGAAGTCTACCTTGTTCAATCGCCTGACCGGGTCGAGGAAATCCATCGTCGGCGACGAGCCGGGGATCACCCGCGATCGCATATACGGCGATGTCGAGTGGAAATCCAAACGCTTCGAGCTGGTCGACACCGGCGGTATCGTCCCCGACGACGAAGCGATCATCCCCGCAAACATCTTCAAACAGGCCGGCTTCGCGATCGACAAAGCGCAGGCGATCATCTGGGTCGTCGACGCGCGGGCGGGAGTTACGCCGCTGGACGAAGAGATTTCCGTGTATCTCCGCAATATCGGAAAGCCGGTCTTCATCGCCGCGAACAAGGCCGAGACGAGAAAGGTCGAAGAGGAAGCTGCCGAATTCTACCGGTTTGGTTTCGACCTGTCGCCGCTATCGGCGGAGCACGGGACGTCGGTGGGCGATTTGCTCGAGAAAGTTTTTGATTCATTGGAATTCGAAGAGGAAGAGGAAGCTCCCGAATCGGACGACATCAAGCTCGCCATCATCGGGCGGCCGAACGTCGGGAAATCGTCGCTGTTGAATAAGATCCTCGGGGAAGAGCGCGTCATCGTGTCGCCGATCGCGGGGACGACGCGGGACGCGATCGATACGGAGCTGACGGTAGATGAGCAGAAATTCGTGTTGATCGACACGGCCGGCATACGTCGGAAAGGCAAGACGAACGAAATGGCCGAGAAGATGTCGGTCATCATGGCGCGGAAGGCTCTCGAGCGAGCCGACGTTGCGATCCTCGTCATCGACGCGGTGGAAGGTGTAACGCATCTCGATGCGAATATCGGTGGCTACGCGGTCGACTCGGGGTGTTCGATCATCATCGCCGTGAACAAATGGGACGCGCTGGAAGAAAAGGAAACGAACACGGTTTACGAATTCGAGCGTAACCTTCGGCGGCAGATGAAGTTTCTCGAGTGGGCGCCGATGGTGACGATCTCCGCGTTGACCGGCCAGCGCGTCACGAACATTTTGCCGCTCGTCGTGAAAGCGAACGCGGCACGAAACCTTCGCGTTGCGACATCGCAGCTAAATAAGTTTTTCGAAGACAGCATCTCGCAGCCGAAAGGCGGCACTGCGCCCGCTCCGGTCGCGGGCGGCGTCTCCCGGCTAAAGGTTCAATACCTTACCCAGGGCGGTTTGCGTCCGCCACTATTCGTGCTGTTTACTTCCGGAGGAAACAAGGCCGGATTGCACTTTTCATATCTGCGATACGTCGAGAACCGGCTGCGAGACGCGTTCGAATTTTTCGCGACGCCGATTCGGCTGAAAGAAAAGCACAAGATGAAGCAGGCGGCGGGGAGCGGTAGGCGGTAAGTGGTAGCGGGGGTCCCCGCATTCGGTGCATTCGGTGATTCAGTGGTTGTGCCTCGAAGCCCGAACCACGGAATACACCGAATACACCGAATACACCGAATGCACGGAAAAAGAGAAGGACAGAAAACACCAATAGAACTGTGGACGTAATCGTTTTGATAATCAGGCTCGTACTTTTCGCCGTGTTCGCATTCGCGGCGATCGGGAAATTTCTCGATCTTAAAGGATCGGAGAAGGCTGTAAAGGATTTCGGGACGCCGGACGAATTCGCGAAGACATTTGCGATCGCGCTTCCGTTTGCCGAGATCATTTTCGCTTTCTGTTTTCTGTTTGTTTCGACTTCGTGGGTGGGAGCGATCGGCGGTCTGATACTGCTGCTGACTTTCACGGGCGGGATGCTTTGGCAAATGTCGCAGGGGAACGCGCCGGACTGCCATTGCTTCGGGCAGATCCACAGCGAGCCTGTCGGCCGTAAATCTCTCGTTCGTAATATAATTTTTTCGGTTCTGGCGTTGGTCCTGGTCGTGCGCGGGCGCGATGAGCAGGGCTACGATCTGACGTCGGATGGTTCAGGTTCGATGCAATTAATATTGATTTTCTTTTTGCTGGTGCTCGTTGTCGCCGCGCTGTTCTATCTCAAGAAGGTCCTTGATGGGCAGGCGGAGATTTTGAAACGGATCAATGTAATCGAGGCGCTTTCGGGTGACGGATCGCCGCTCGAACGCAGCAATGCCGGCAGCCCGCACGATGGCTTACCGATCGGCGCCCCGTTTCCCGATTTCGACTTGTCTGATATATCGAATCGCAGAGCGAACCTCTCGACTGCTTTGAAAGGCGGACGCCCGGCCGTGTTTATGTTCGTGAGCCCGACGTGCGAGCCGTGCAAGGCGCTGCTTCCGGAATTGGAGCGATGGGAAGCGGAGCTCGGCGACCGCGTCAATTTCGTTTTGTTCAGCGGCGGAACCGCCGACGCGAACGCGGACAAGTTCGCGGCATTTTCCGATGAGGTAATTCTCCAAAAGAACCGCGAGCTCGCCGAGCAGGTACACGCACGCTGGACGCCGACCGCCATTTTTGTGCGCGCGGACGGCAGCGTAGGAAGTCACCCGGCGGCCGGCGACAACGCCATTCGCGAACTCGTCGATAACATTAGAAAGAACGATGTTTCCGATTCCAACGTCTTCTTCGCCGGCACCGGCAGTCCCGCCGGGTCGCCCAAGATCGGGCAACGGGTTCCGGAGTTTTCGTTGAAAGCAATCGACGGAAACTTGATCACGTCGGATAACATGCAAGGTAGACGGACGATGACGGTGTTTTGGAGTCCGACCTGCCCGCACTGCACGGCGATGATGAACGATCTCCGGGAATGGGATAACTCCCGGAAACAATCCGATCCGGATCTCATTGTCTTTTCGGATGGCGAAAAGGAAAGCCATACCAACCTCGGCCTGAAGGCTCCGATCATTCTAGACTCCGACTACAAGACCGCGGAAAAACTCGGCATGTACGGGACCCCGTCGGCGGTGATAGTTGATGAGTCGGGAACGATCGTCACCGAAACCGCAATGGGAGCCGGGAACATCTGGGCCCTCATTGGGCGGAGGCCTCACGATCATAATTGATGAAAGCGATTGATTGGAAAGTGACGGCAACCGACGGCGAAGCACGTGCGGGGGTATTAAGGACAAGGCGCTCTGTAATCGAGACGCCTGTTTTTATGCCGGTCGGTACCCAAGGAGCGGTGAAGGGCGTTCGGTTCGAGTGGCTGGAAGACGAGTTGGACGCGCGGATAATTCTCGGCAACACCTACCATCTGTTTTTAAGACCTGGCACCGATATTATTAGCAAGCTCGGCGGCCTTCACAAATTCTCTTCCTGGCCGCGCTCGATCCTTACAGACTCTGGCGGATTCCAGGTTTTCTCGCTTACCGATCTAAGGAAGCTGACAGAAGAGGGAGTCGAATTTCGTTCGCACATCGATGGCAGTAAGCGATTTCTTTCGCCTGAGGTATCGATGGAGATTCAGGCGGCTCTGGGTTCGGAAATCGTGATGGTCTTTGACGAGTGTCCGCCGGGGAAGGCGACGCCGGAAGTGACTCGGAAAAGCTTGGAACTGACCGCGAGATGGGCAAAGAGATCCAAGACGAGGTTTGATGAGCTGCAGTCGGTGGACAATGCGGGCACTGACCTTTCCGGCAAACAGGCCCTTTTCGGCATCGTCCAGGGAGCTTCGCACCTCGATCTGCGGAAGGAAAGCCTGGAAAGAACGGTCGAGATCGGATTCGACGGCTACGCGATCGGCGGATTGAGTGTCGGTGAAGAAAAGCCGGTCATGTACGGCGTGCTCGAGTTTCTGGCGCCTCAGATGCCGGCCGATTCGCCGCGATACTTGATGGGTGTCGGGACACCCGAAGATCTCGTCGAGGCGGTCGCTCGCGGCGTGGATATGTTCGACTGCGTCATCCCGACGCGCAACGGCCGGACGGGAAGCGCTTTCACCTCGCGTGGGAAACTGAACATACGCAACGCCAAGTTTGCCGACGACTCGGGACCGCTCGATCCGGCTTGCGGCTGTTCGGTCTGCCGGCGATATTCGCTCGCCTATCTTAGGCACCTCTATCAAGCCGGCGAAATGTCGGCCGCGACCCTGATCTCACATCACAATTTGGCGTTCTTCCTTGACACCATGCGCGCCGTGCGGCAATCTATCACATCCGGCACGTTCTCGCGATTCCGAAGGGAATTTCTCAACAAATTGCAGGAGAATCAGGAAGCAGACGTTTGATTAACGGCCTGTGAGCGTTATATCATTTGGTTTTTCTTTTCTGCGTAATAAATGATGAGTATGAGTCTGCTATTTTTTCAGGACGCCGGTGCGGGCGGAGGCGGTAGTCTGATCTGGACACTGCTCCCCTTCCTCTTCATCTTCGGCATCTTCTATTTTCTAGTCATCCTGCCGCAGAAAAAACAACGCCAGCAGCTTCAGGACATGATCACGCAGTTGAAGATCAACGACGAAATCGTGACCAACGGCGGTGTCATCGGAAAGATCAAAGAGGTTAGGGAAACAAGTTTCGTCATCGTCAGCGCGGAGAAATCTTTTCTAGAGATAGGAAAAAGCGCCGTCGTCGGAAGAAAGGCGGAAGAAAGCTAAGTAGTAATGAAAAACACCGGTTTGTTGATCAGAACGATCGTCATCCTCGTCATAACCGTGGCGGGAATTTATCTTGTTTTCGGGCCGCGCCGAGTTCCTACGGGCTCCGACTTCACCTGGCAGGGAATCAAGACCAATCTGTCGAACAACATCAATCTCGGGCTGGACCTGCGAGGCGGTTCTCATCTGGTGATGCGCGTGAAGACCGACGATTATCTGAAGACGCTGACCGAGAATAACGCGCAGGCGGCGCTCACCGCCGCACAGGACGCTAAGCTTCCGGTCACGGGAGATGAGGTCGCGGCGGCAAACGGGAATTACGCGTTGTCGCTAAAGTTGAGTGACCCGGCCCAGGCGCAAGCGGTGATCGACGAAGTAAAGAAGAAGGTGGACCTCGCAAACTGGACCCAGTCCTCGAGCGGAGACACATTGACTTGGACGCTGCCTTCGAACGTGCAGACGGTCTTGAAGAATCAGGCCGTAGAGCAGGCGCTCAAGATCATCGAAAGCCGCATCAACGCGTTCGGTGTGAAAGAGCCGACATTGCAGCGGCACGGCGCCGAATCGGCGGGGCAAATTCTTTTACAAATGCCGGGCGTCGATGACCCGGAACGCATCAAGAATTTGATCGGAGCCGAATCGAATCTCGAGCTGATGAAGATCGTCAGCCCGCCGAGCCCGGCCTCGGTCCAGACCTACCCTTCCGAGGATGCGGCCAAGCAGTCGCCGGGCGGCACGCTACCTCCCAACCGAAAGATCTATCCTTACGCCGACCGCGACACGGCAGCCACTCCGCAGAACGCGCAGGAGAAACCTAAACAATTCGTCGTTGTTGAGTATCCGGCCGTCGTCGACGGCAGCGAATTGCGGGACGCGTCGGCGAACCAGGGGCGCGCCGGCGGTGATGACTTCGAGATCAATTTTTCGTTCAAGCCCGCGGGCGCCGCGAAATTTGGCGACTGGACCGGAAAGAATATCAACAACTACATGGCCGTGGTGCTCAACGATGAGGTGAAGTCTGCGGCTTTCATCAAGTCGCAGATCTTTGATAGCGGCCAGATCACAGGGAAGTTCTCAAAACAAGCGGCGGACGACCTTGCCCTGACGCTGCGATCGGGCGCACTTCCCGCGAAGATCGAGTATCAGGAAGAAAGGACCGTCGGGCCGAGCCTCGGAGCCGACTCCATTCGGGCGGGTGTCACGGCTTCGCTTGCTGGTTTGATCTTCATCGTGGCATTCATGCTGATCTACTACCGCGGCTCGGGCATCAACGCGGTCATCGCGTTGATACTCAATCTGATCCTCACGCTCGCGGCGCTCATCATGATCGATTCGACGCTGACCCTGCCGGGCATCGCGGGTCTGATCCTAGGTATCGGTATGGCGGTCGACTCGAACGTCCTTATCTTCGAACGCATGCGTGAAGAGTTGCGAGCCGGACACAACGTCTCGGCCGCTATCAGCGTAGGGTTCGACAAGGCGTTCATCACGATCATCGACACCCACGTCACGACGATCATCTCGGCATTGATCCTGTACCTTTACGGCTCTGGGCCGATCCGCGGTTTTGCGGTAACACTGGTTTTAGGTTTGCTGATAAACCTGTTCTCGGCCGTGTTCGTTTCGCGCACCATCTTCATGTGGCTGCTGGAGCGCAATCCGGAGATGAAGAAACTTAGTATCTAAGACTGAAGAAATGTTTGAATTCTTTACCAATATTCACGTCGACTGGATGGGCTTTAGAAAGCCCCTTATCGCCGTTTCGATCCTTATCCTTCTTGCCGGTTTGATCTCCGCCGTTGGCCGCCAGTTTACGGAAGGCGGAACCGATGCCTTCAACCTCGGCGTTGATTTTCAGGGTGGAACGGTTGTCACGGCCAAGTTTCGACAGAAGCCGGCTACGGACGACATTCGCAATGCGCTGCAAACAGCCGGGATCGCTGATGCGATCATCCAGGACTCGACCGACAAGCAGGATGAAGTACTGATCAAGGTCCCGAACCTCGGCGCCCGCCCCGATATATGTCCGAACGCGGACGAAGCCGGGCGGTGTTTCGTGAAGACGGCTCTCGATACTTTTGGTAAAGAGGCGGAAGGGGCCACCCAGCTTGCCGGCGACGAATCGGCCGCTTACAAGATCGTCGGTACCGACGCTGTTGGACCCGTCGCTGGTGCGCAGCTTCGTAATCAGGCTGTGATCGCCACGCTTCTCGGACTTGTCGGCATCCTGCTATTCATCGCTTTCAGATACGACTGGACATATGCTGCGGGTGCGGTCATCGCGGTGTTCCACGACGTTCTGATAACGCTGGCGTTCTTCTCCGTTTTCCAATGGGAAATAAGTCTTACGGTTCTCGCGGCGCTACTCACCCTCGTCGGATTTTCGGTCAACGACTCGATCGTTATCTTCGACCGAATCCGTGAGAACCTTACGCTTCACCGCGACAAATCGCTTTACCAACTGACGAACGATTCGATCAACCAGACGATGTCGCGCACGATCGTGACGAACGGCCTCGTGTTCTTGTCGGTGCTGGCCCTCGTCTTGTTCGGCGGCGAAGTGCTGCGTGGATTTTCGCTCGCGCTGTTTGTCGGTTCCATCACCGGAACCTACTCGACCATCGCCATCGCAAGCCCGATTGCGATCTGGTGGCAAGACAAGCTCGGAGCGGCAAAAGTCAAGGAAGTCCAGACCACATCGCAAGGCGGCCAGAAGATGGCGTCGGCCTCGAGACGTTCGGTGACACGCCGACCCGTAACTCGGTAATAGTTGTAAATTTACCGTACGATACCGGTGATTATTCTTGACTTTCGAAAGTTAAAAAATTAGTATTCTTAACGTTGCTGGTCAATTAAATATCCGTATCTGCTTTTCTCCGTTTGACTTCTATTGCGCGAACGGGAGTTTGTAGGGTTTGTTATGCGTTGCCGGCAAAGTTCCTTTTGCCCCGCACGGAATGAACGAGGTTCCAAACTCCAGCGAAAGAAAAGTCGGATACAACAAGTTGAGTCATTGCTTTTCAATACAATGATTACAACTTGGGGTTTGAGAACTATCATCAAACGCAGTACTAGGTTTCGTAGCCCTTGACTCTCGTTTGGCACCGGAAGAAGGGAGGAATTTAAGATGTTAGACCAACTAGTTGAATCGAAAAGCCACGCGGCGGAAGATACCAAGCGAAGCGGTTTTCTTCTGACGACGTTCGTCGTGATGGTGACCATCCTGATGAGCGCGTGGCTTTACAGTTTGTTCGCGAAAGATTACGGCATGGGAGGCGACGAGCTTTCGCTCGAAACACTTGTGGCCCCGCCGGTGATCGAAGACGCTCCCGAGCCTGAGCCAGAGAAGCAGCCGGAAAAACAGAAAGATCCGAACGTTGATGTTCGCAAGGAGATCATCCAGGCGACATTCGAATCCCCGAAAGAAGTTCCGAAGATCAGCGCTGAGAAACAAACCATTCCGCCGCGCGACCCGACGAAGTACACCGTAAAGGGCGACATGAACTTTAGCGCCGCCAACGCTCCGCCGCCCGACTACCGCGGACCGGTTAACGCCGGAGGTACGGGTAGCGACAGTGGTGCGACTGGTGCAGGTGGCAGCTCTGATACCGGAGGAAACGAACCGCCTCCGCCCGCGGCTGCACCGAAACCGAAACCTGCTCCGAAGCAGATCTCGGGCGGTGTGCTCAACGGTAAAGCTACGAGCCTTCCGAAGCCTCCGTATCCGCCGGCAGCGAGAGCTGTCCGCGCTGCGGGTGCGGTCACGGTGCAGGTTTTGATCGACGAGAGCGGAAGCGTGGTTTCGGCGAGCGCGGTGAGTGGACATCCGCTGCTGCGTGCGGCGGCCGTTCAGGCTGCCCGCGGGGCCCGGTTCAGTCCCACCCAACTTTCGGGTCAGCCGGTAAAAGTATCGGGAGTAATTACATATAACTTTGTTCCGTAAGGGCGGGACCAGCTCGAAAAGCGGCAAGCACCTTTGCCGCTTTTCGAAGCTTATATCTAGATCGCAATCATAAAATTCTGTTGATTTCTTTGGAGGAAAAATCATGACATTTCTTGCAGGCCTGTTTGGAACGGGTTTCATGGGCGTATTTTTAATGTTTGCCGAGCAAACGAAGATCTCGTTCGGTATTTTCGATATCGCGAGAAGTTTGACGATACCGGGCTGGATCGTTATCGGCCTGCTCCTCGTTCAGTCGGTCTACATGATCGCCGTCGGTATTGAGCGCTGGCTCACTTACAACAAGGCCAGACAGCAGTCGCGGCAGTATGCTCCGAAGGTTGCGATGGCGCTGAAGAATAGCAATATCGACGAAGCGATCAGCATCAGCGATAAGCACAAAGATTCGCACCTCGCGATGGTCGTTTCTTCTGGTTTGAAGGAGTTCGCCGCACATCAGGGGAACAGCGATATCTCGGCAGACGAGATGGAAGCTTCCAAGCGGGCTCTCGAACGCGCAATCGCCGTCAAGACCGCCGAGCTCAAACGCGGATTGGCG
>DATLCA010000325.1:0-1752 GCA_035526605.1 Pyrinomonadaceae bacterium
TTGCAAGTAATTACATTCGCAGGTCCGGAAGGCGGGCTTGCCCCCGCTCTTCTTTACGCACATCCAATTGATATCTGAGCAAGAGCCCTCTATCATCAGAATCTAACTAATGAAACGCGTATTTCTTATCGACTCGATGTCGCATATCTACCGGGCCTTCTTCGCGCCGATGGGTCAGCGGCAGGATCCTCTTCGCAACAGCAAGGGACAAGTCACGCAGGCAGTTTTTGTTTTTACGAACATGTTGCGGAAACTGCTAAAGGACGAGAAGCCGGATTATATTGCCGCGATCTTCGAATCCGAGAAGTCGACGTTTCGACATGATTCGTTCGCCGCGTATAAAGCAAATCGACAGGAAATGCCGAGCGATCTGTCGGAGCAGATCCCGTACATTCTTCGGGTATGCGAGGCCTTCAACATTCCGATCCTCCAGGCAGATAAATTCGAAGCCGACGATGTCATCGGGACACTCGCGAAGAAAGTTGCGGACAAGAAGATGCAGGCGGTTATCGTTTCGAACGATAAAGACCTCTGCCAGTTGGTGACGGACCCGCACATCATCGCGATGCGGCAGAATTCACAGAGTGTGAAACGAAAAGTTTCTGTGCCGCCCATTGAGTGGTGTGACGAAGCCTGGGTCCAGAACAAATTCGGCGTCCCGGCATCGAAGATCATCGACTTGCTCGGTTTGATGGGTGACGCGATCGACAACATTCCGGGTGCACCGGGCATCGGCGAAAAGGGTGCTCTCAAGCTTGTCCAGGAATTCGGCTCGGCGCTCGGTGCGATAGAGAATGCCGAAAAGGTCACGCACAAGACATATCGCGAGAGTCTTCTGAACAATCAGGACATCATCAAGCAGTCACTCGAGCTGGCGACGATACACTGCGAAGTCCCGATCGAGCTCGATCTCGATTTGATCAAAGCCCGCGAGCCGGACCGCGAGGCGGCGTACAATTTGTTCCGCGAGCTTGAGTTTAACTCGCTGATCCGTGAGTTCGCCGATTCTGCGACGCTGTTCGAATCGGTCGACGGCTCCGGGCCCGCGGCCGCTGCCGAGCAAAAATATTCAGTCATCAACAATCGCGAAGACCTGGACAAGCTTGTCCGAAAGCTCTGGGAAACCGAGAACTGGAGCTTCGAGGTGGACGACTCGAACGCCGGTGAGAAATTAAGCTGCTTTCATAAAGTCGCGCCGGCCGGTGTCGCGATCGCGATCGCACCCGGTGTTTCTCATTACATCGATCTACAGAATTTTGCGGAAGGTTTGGATTCGGCGGTCGCGCCGCTGCGTGATATTTTGTCGAACGGTTTTCTTGAAAAATCCGCATACGATCACAAACGGAATTTCGGCGTTCTTGGGACGCTGGGTATCGAGCCGGCCGCCGTCACCGACGATCCGATGATCGCCGCTTACCTGCTCGACTCGACACGGTCGAATTATTCACTGACACTTCTTTCTCAAGTTCATTTTGGAGCGGAACCCGCCGCAGAGATTCCGGACGATTTCTCGGAAACTTCCTTACGTACGGCGGAGCGGGCCGATTGGGTTTTGCAGCTGACGCCCCTGCTCCGATCGAAGATCGAAGAAGCCGAACTGAAATCGGTTTACGAAGACATCGAGCTGCCGGTCGAACCTGTGCTCGCGGACATCGAGATGGCCGGGATGAAGGTGGACTGCGACAAACTTAAGACGTTCTCCGATTTCATGGCGACAGAGCTTGCGCGTCTCAGTAAACGGATCTTCGAACT
>DATLCA010000326.1:0-4798 GCA_035526605.1 Pyrinomonadaceae bacterium
AAGGTCGAAGGTAACTCTATCTTCTCCGAGCAGCAGATCCTCGCGTACGTCGGTCTCAAGAGCGGCGAGATAGCTGACGGCAAACGGCTGCAGGACGCAGTTTACGAAGACCTGAAAAATGTTTACGGGCAGCAGGGTTTCGTTCAATACAACGCAGAGTTCGAACCCGATTTCAAAGACAATCCGGCCAACGCGAACGAGGGGATCGTTGATATCAAGATCACCATCGATGAAGGAAAGCAGTTCACGCTTCGACGGCTCGAGTTCACGGGCAACACCTTCACACGCGACCGCGTCATGCGACGCGAATTCCTGATCAACGAGGGAGATATCTACAACTCACGTTACCTGGAGATCTCCGTCGCACGTCTCAATCAGACGCAATATTTTGATCCCATCGACAAAGACCAGGACGTCGAGATCAGGACCGACGAAGAGCAGGGTGACGTCGACCTGATCGTGAAGATTAAGGAGAAAGGCCGCCAGCAGATCTCCTTCAATGGTGGTATCTCGGGAATCGGCGGCACCTTCTTTGGGCTTGAGTACTCGACCAACAATCTCGCGGGCCGCGGCGAAGTCTTATCGTTCTCGCTCGGTGCCGGTAATCGCCAGCAGAGCCTGCAGTTTACTTATCAGGAACCTTACTTCCGCAACCGTCCCATCTCGGTAGGCGTTTCGCTTTTTGCTTCACGCTACAAGTTCTTCGGCGAGGGCACGTTCCTCACGCAGAACACGGACGTGCTGTCGGACCTGTTCAACCCGCTCGGCCAGGTTATTACGGACGATGAAAATCTGTTTACGCAGACGACCATCGGCGGAAATATCTTCGCCACCGCCCCCCTTTCCGAATTGTTTTTTAAGAAGCGGAGGTTTACGCAATTCTCGAGAGTCGGCCTGACCTATCAGTTGTCGGCGACGTCGATCAAGGATCCGCCGGTCAACGAATCACTTGATCCGACCCAGCGCATACCGGTCATTTATGACCAGCCGAATATCCTGACCAGCCGCGTCACGTCTTCGTTTGTTTACGACACCCGGCAACCCGCACCCAATGGAATCGATACTCTCCGCGGGTCTCAGCTTGCCCTGTCGTTCGCATTCGCGGGGCTCGGCGGCGACGTTCGGACATACCAGCCGAACTTGACGTATCTGCGGTTCATGCCGATCCGGCGTAAGAAGTCGAAGAATCCGGAAGTTTTCGCGTTTCGCCTTCAGGCCGGAACGATCGGCTCATTCGCGACAACAGACAAGATCAGAAACGCGAACTCGATCGCGTTCGTGAGCGGCGTGCCGGTGTATGAGCGGTACTACCTCGGAAGTGAAAATGACATCCGTGGTTACGATTCCCGGTCTCTCGGCCCGATCGCACCGTTCGACACATATATCACGGCGCGGAATGTCAGCGTCTCGTCCACGATCCAGAGCGCTGCGGTACCGGTCCCCTTCATGACCGACCGGACAAGGAACGAGATTGCTCAGCTCGGTTTGCTGACGGGCCCGGACGGGCCGAATCCTGCCCTGCTAACGAGGAACTTTAGATTCATTGGCGGCGATACTCAGCTTCTGGGAAACTTTGAATACCGTATTCCTCTTTTAGGCCCGGCGACGCTGGCGGTCTTTGCGGATGTCGGCAGCGTCTTCAATGTTCACAGCACGGGAACCCAGCGGATCAACAGTGAATTTCTGTCCGACGACACTTTTATTGGAGCGGGCCGACTGTCGCAGCTGGTCCTAACAAATAACCCGAGCATCGATACGCGGCTGAGCTCGTTCATTCCCGGATTGATGTACTTCGCACCGGGCGACCGGATCCTGAGCGCCGGCGATTTTCGCACGATGTGTAACATCCTTGGCGGGCAGTGCCCGTTCGTGAGGCTTCCGGATGGGGTGCAGCCTGTCTACATTCGCGGCGAGGTACAGCAGAACTCACTTTTGCGTGTCAGTGATGCGGCGTTCGACAAGATTTCAGACTTCAGGTCGAGCGTCGGTCTTGAGCTCCGGGTTCAGGTCCCGGTCGTCAATGTTCCGTTCCGCCTTATCTATTATTACAACCCGAATGGGAAGTTCGGCGTGACGGAAGAAGTTCCCGGAATTCGTCTTCCCGGCAAGCGGAACGGCTTTAAATTTACGGTTGGAAGAACGTTCTAGCCGGGAGGCAGTGAAAATTGACATCAAAGAGACGATTAACTTACTATTGTTTTCTTTTGGAATCTGCGGGTCGCAGGCAACAGTTTAAGAAAAAATAGTTTCAAACAGATAGTCAGATTCGAATCCATTCAGGTTCACAGGTTTTAAGGAGCATTACATAAAATGAGAAGATTTAGTTTCATTGCCGCTAGCTTTATTTTTGCGGCAATAACAGCAGTTTCGGCTTTCGGACAGGCTGCGGGGCCGACTGCAGCGTTCAAGATGGCGGTCATCGACACCGGCGCTTTTGATGCGAAAGACGGTATAACCCGGTATTCGACGGCGATGAATGCTCTTGAAGCTGAGTTCAAGCCGCTCGAGACGGAAATTCAGGGAATGGTCACCAAGTACAACACGCTTGGAGCCGATATCAAAAAGTTCCAGGACCAGGCAGCCGCGGGAACGCCCATCGATCAAAAATCGGCGCAGACCAAGGTCGAGGAATATCAGAATCTAGAGCTCGCGATCAAGCGTAAGCAGGAAGACGCAAAGGCACGTGCGGCGCGCCGCGAGCCGCAGGTCATGGGGCCGATTCGTCAGGAGATCGGAAAAGCACTTCAGGATTACGCAAAGCAAAAAGGGATCGCACTGATCCTCGATGCCGCGAAGCTTGACGGTGCCGGCTTGATCCTCGCGTTTGACGAAGCAAAGGTCGACGTCACGAAAGATTTCATCGCGTTCTTTAACGCACGTCCCGCAACGACGGCGACGACGACAACCCCTCGTTAGTTAACAGTTTTTTTTGCTCAGTCAGCAGCCGGTTGAAGTAAAGTCTTCTGCTGGCTGCTGACTTTTGGTATATATAAGTGCGCCGATGACGACAATCTACGACTCTCGAGCCATCCAGGAAATCCTCCCGCACCGCTATCCGTTTTTGCTTGTCGACAAGATCATCGAGCTCGAGCCTCGCGTCCGTATCGTGGGTGTCAAACAGGTCACCATCAACGAGCATTTTTTTGCGGGACATTTCCCGCAGGCGGCGGTGATGCCTGGAGTTTTGCAGATCGAAGCACTCGCACAAGTCGGCGCGATCCTCGCGCTTCGAGAATTTGAAAACCGGGGCGAGAAGATACCGTTCTTCAGCGGGATCGAAAAGGCGAAGTTTCGCCGTCCTGTTGTTCCCGGAGATACTTTGATACTTGAAGTAACTGCGCTACGCATCGGAAGCCGCGTGCAAAAAATGCGCGGGGTAGCGACTGTTGACGGGAACATAACAGCCGAGGCCGAGATCATGAGCGTGATCGCCGACCGGCCCCAGGAGGAGAAATGAACGACATAGAACTGACCTACCGCGAATTTTACCTTTACGTGATCATTGGCGGCGCAATTTTGGGAGCGCTTTTCGGCCTCATCCCGCTGATTCTTGGCCGCCGACGAAACAAGGCGCGTCTCGGCCTCTACGGGCTTCTTGCCTCGATCGTTGCGGGAGCGCTCGCTCCGTTGTTCGCCATCGTCGTGGCCGCGATCTTCTCCTGGATCATCGCGAAGGGTAAACCCATGCAGACCGACGGGGCGGACCGTACGTCCGGCGACACGACCGCTAATTCCGACCCCGAATAGATCCCGATGCCAGCTTTTATCCACGAGACCGCCATCGTCGCCACAGGTGCGCAAGTCGGCGATGGATGCCATGTCGGCGCGTTCTCGATCGTAGGTGAAAACGTGGTTCTCGGCGACGGCGTCCGGCTTGATTCACATGTGGTCATCGAGGGCGACACGAAGGTCGGTGAACAGACGCACGTCTTCCCGTTCGTGTCGATCGGGCTTGCGCCGCAGGATCTCAAATACGCGGGCGAGCGGACGGCGACCGAGATCGGGAAAAGAAATCAGATCCGCGAATTTGTGACGATCCATCGCGGCACATCCGGCGGCGGCGGGCTCACGAAGATCGGCGACGACAATCTCTTCATGGCCCAGGCCCACGTCGCGCATGACTGTCAGATCGGGAGCGAAGTGATCATGGCGAATGCGGCGACGCTCGCCGGGCATGTGGAGATCGCCGACCGCGCAAACGTGGGAGCTTATTCCGGCGTCCACCAATTTTGCCGGGTCGGGTATGAAGCGTTTGTCGGCGGCTATTCCGTTGTCGTGAAGGACGCACCGCCGTTCGCGATCATTCAGGGAAACCATGCGAAGTGTTACGGCCTCAACCGCGTCGGAATGAAACGCCGGGGATATTCAAAGGACACGATCGAGAAACTTCACCGTGCATATCACCTGCTGTTGTCGGCGAAGCTAAACACGACCCAGGCGCTCCAGAAAATCAAAGAGGAGATATCCGGCTGCGAAGAAGTCGACTTGCTCGTAAAGTTTTACGAGACGTCGAAGCGCGGCGTGGTGAAATAGACATCCACTCGTTGAACCGACGCTCTTCCCGGGCGACATTCACTCGTTAAGTCAGCGGTCTTCGACTGCGGCGTCCCGTCACAGGCCGGCGGCTTAACGAAGCAATTTTAGAAATGATCAACGAACCAGAAATCCTCGCAGAATTCGGCAAGCGCGTTCAGCGCTGTTATGGGTGCTTTATCGCGTACCATCTCAAGGACATGTATCTCGGCGAGGACGTGACGTTTTTTTGCGAGCACTGCAAGGACGAGAACATGTTTCACTT
>DATLCA010000327.1:0-4062 GCA_035526605.1 Pyrinomonadaceae bacterium
CAGGTCACGGTTCCCGCACCGATGTTTGTGTTCTCGCCAATCGTCGCGTCGCCGAGGTACGTGAGATGGCTCGCTTTTGACCCCGACCCGAGCGTCGTTTTCTTCAGCTCGACGAAGTTCCCGACCTTCGACTTCGGCTGCATCTTCGCGTGCCCGCGCAGATGGGCCATCGGACCCACCGTGCATTCATTTCCGATCTCCGAATCGACGACTACACAGTTTTCAAGAATCTCGACACCATGTCCAAACCGGGAATTCGTTATGCGCGTTCCCGAACGAATAGTGCACCCGTCGCCGATTTCGGTTTCGCCCTCGATGGTCACATTTGGATGGATCACCACATCGCGGCCGATGCGGACGCTCTCATGGATATACGCACTCTTCGGATCGATAAACGTCACGCCATAATCGAGCATCAGCCGCGAAATAGTTCGGCGATTCAAAAGCCTTTCGAGGTCCGCAAGTTGAGCGCGATTGTTTACTCCCTCAACTTCGTAAGCGTCTCCGTGCTGGAAGATGGCGACATCTTCGCCGCTTTCCCGCAACAGTCCGGGAACATCCGTCAGGTAGTATTCGCCCTGCGAATTATGGTTCTGCACTTTTTCGAGGGCGGCAAAAAGCTTACGAGTATCAAAGGCGTAGATGCCGGCGTTTATCTCCGAAATCTGCCGCTCGTTTTCGTTCGCATCCTTCTGCTCGACTATCTTTTCAAAGAGCCCTTCGTCGCCGCGCACGATGCGCCCGTAGCCGGAAGGATCCTTGAGTTTGACCGTGAGGAGCGTGCACGCGGCGCCTTTGCCGCGGTGCCCGTGGTGATGCTGCACCAGTCCGGCGAGGGTTTCCGGCCGGATCATGGGGACATCGCCGGATAGAACGAGCAGTGTGGAGTCTCGATCCGCGAGCAGACTTCGGGCGGCATTTACCGCGTCGCCGGTTCCGAGTTGTTCTTTCTGTTCGACGAACACGGCGTGCTCCGGATCGAATTCCTCAAGCACCGCCGATCGAACGTCCTGACCCTGATGACCGATGACGACATAAATCTTTTCCGGCGCGAGTGCGGACGCGGTTCTCGAAACGTGGTTGATGAGCGGCCGCCCATCGAGCCGATGCAGGACCTTCGCCAGGCCGGACCGCATCCGGGTGCCGAGACCTGCCGCGAGGATCAAAACATCGAGCGTTTTATGCTCTTCCTGAACATCTGCCATAAAGGGAAATTTCGACAACGTATGCCAATCGCAATGATAAGCCTTTTATATCGACAGGTAAAACGATCTCAATTTTAGAGGATACTTCGCTCTCGGGATAGTGAGGCTCATTCTGCGTTGTCCGGCGTATCGGTGTATTCCGTCGTTCCCGCTGTAAGGGACAACCACGGAATACACGGAAAAGACATGGAATAAAAAATTGGCGGGCTGCGAAATGATGGGGGTGATCCAGTTTGCTTTCGACTCAGCGACGACTATCTACTATTCACTCCACTTCCAGTTTTCACCGGCTCTCCAAACGTAACACCGCACGCGCGAGTCGTTCCGGGTGATGCCGAACCAGGTCGCCGTCGTCAAGCAGGTTCGCGTACACGACACTGGCTCCCTCGATAACTTCGGAGTCGATCGAGCCGTGAACTCCTATCTGCTCGGCGCCGTCCCGGGTGTAGAGGTGCTTTTGGATATCGCTGATCGGGCGGTTGTTGACCATTACGTAATCGAAATCGAGCCGCGGTGCGTAGTCGCGGACGATCTCCAAATGGCGGCGTGCGGTCAGACCGTCCGTCTCGCCGGGCTGCGTCATCAAATTACAAACGAATATCTTTGTCGCCGACGACGCCGCGATCGCGTCCACCACCCCGTTTACAAGGAGGGGCGGGAGAATGCTTGTGTAGAGAGAGCCGGGGCCGATCGTAAGGATGTCCCCGTTCGAGATCGCGGCGATCGCTTCGGGGTGCGGCTCGCAGTCCTCGGGCTCAAGATACATCCGCTCGATCGTGCCGCCTGTCTTCGAGATGTTTGTCTCGCCCTGAACAACCGACCCGTCGGTGAGCCGTGCGGCAATTCGCACATCCGAAACAGTCGCGGGGAAAATACGACCTTTGCTGGCAAGGATCTCGGAAGACAATCGGACGGCTTCGGCAAAGTCACCGGTGACCCCGGACAGCGCTGCTAGGAACAGGTTTCCGAAATTGTGCCCGGCGAGTTGGCCGTCGCCCGCGAAACGATATTTGAAAAGTTTCGAAAGCAGGTGTGAATCTTCGGAAAGAGCGACCATGCAGTTGCGGATATCACCGGGCGGCGGCATCTGAAACTCGTCCCGCAGCCGCCCCGAGCTTCCGCCGTCATCCGATACGGCAACGATCGCCGATAGGTTACGAACTGCGATCCCGTCGAGGCCCGCCCCGACATATTTCTTCAAGCCCGAAAGCAACGTCGACAGCCCTGTGCCGCCGCCGATCGCGACAAGATCGACCCCGTTTTGTTCGAATTTGTTCATTTGCAACTCGGAATTTAGCTAAAAAGAAGGCGCGGTGCAACTCGTTTTTCGAACCGAACTTTGTCCCCGACGTCCCGCAAAAAATGCTTGATGGCGTTTCATGCCCTGTGCTAGATTGGATAGTGCGGTTTGTCGCAAAGCCCGCCTTACCCGTTTTTCCGATCACCCAAACGCCGATAACCACACCGAGCTAATCTTTCAGCTGCGAGATATTATCAATGGCACAATCGCCTTTCATTATTCAGGAACAGCAGTTTCAGCGGATGAAAACCGTCCTTGCCCGACTCTGCGTGGAATGCGCCGCACGCGTCGTGTTTCTCGTCGACCGTGATGGCCAAACGATCGCGTTCCACGGCGACATCGGGGACATGGACACTACAAGCTTTTCGTCCCTCGCTGCCGGCAATGTCGCTGCGACGAGCAGCATGGCAAATCTCATCGGCGAGGACGCGTTCCCCGCCGTCGTCCACGAAGGCGAGCGCGAGAGCATTTTTATCAGCATCATCGGCCGGAGCCTTCTTGTCGTCGTGTTCGACAAACGTTCCACGGTCGGACTGGTGAAGATACGGGCGAAGCGCGCGAGCTACGAGGTTGCCTCGATCCTCGACGAAGCCGTTCGCGAATCCTCCTACGCGATGAAGAACACGCCCGCGTTCTCCGAGATCACGGACGAGGACATTGACAGCTTGTTTAGTTAGTTTTAGATTTTTGACTTTGGATTGAAGCGAATTAACATGGCGAAGTCCCGATCAAATCGAAAATCGCAAATCAAAATTCGCAAATCGATATGACCTTTATCAATTACGCATCACGCGAGATCAACTGCAAGATCGTTTATTACGGTCCCGGTTTGTGCGGCAAGACGACGAACCTGCAGTACATCTACGACTCGACGGCGCCGCAGGCGAAGGGCAAGCTTATAAGTCTGGCGACCGAAACCGACCGTACGTTGTTCTTCGATTTTATGCCGCTCGAGCTGGGAACGGTTCGCGGATTCAAAACTCGATTTCACCTTTACACGGTTCCCGGCCAGGTCTATTACGATGCGTCGCGCAAATTGATCCTGAAGGGCGTCGACGGAGTCGTCTTCGTGGCCGACAGCCAGGAAGAGCGGATGGACGCGAACATCGAATCTCTTTACAACCTCGAAGAAAATCTGCAGACCCAGGGCTACGATCTCGTAAATATTCCCTACGTCCTCCAACTAAACAAACGAGATCTCCCCAACGTCACCCCGATGCAGGATCTCGTCGGCGAGCTTCAACGAAAAGGCGAACCCGTTTTCGAAGCCGTCGCGATGGATGGCACCGGGGTGTTCGATACGCTAAAGGCGGTGGCGAAGCAGGTGCTAACGGAATTGCGAAAAAGCTAACGCAAAAGACGGAAATTTTTATCATGAGAGGTAAGCAGGTATGCTTGCCTCTTTTGTTTTTTCGGCAGCGCGGGGAAAAGGGGGCTTTTTTGAACGCGGATTGGGCCGACCAGGCCCACGGGGGCGGATCTGACTTTTCTTGTTTCGTGTGTTTCGTGGTTTCCGGTTTAAGAACTGAAACCACGAAATCACACGTAGCAACGCGA
>DATLCA010000328.1:0-4741 GCA_035526605.1 Pyrinomonadaceae bacterium
GGCCATTTCCTGCTGCCGCTTCGCCGACGTCACGTCGTCGGCTTGCATGTTAAAAATATCCTGCCCAGGGTTGGCCATGTGATATGTGCCAAGAATGAGAATCTCGGCCCGGGTAGTAGAGGATTGCGCCGCTATATGCCCAGCCGTTCCGAGCAACAATATGAATAACAAAACAGCTAACTTCATCATCCTTCCTTTCGTTTCGGTGCCGCGGTGATGAATTGAGGCGTCACTCGCGCTTTAGTCCTTTGCTCGAACGCGTATGCGTATTTGATCAGTATCGGCTCCGTGAACGCCTTCCCAAAAAATGACATTCCCATCGCGGACGATTCACGGAGCCCGACCGGAACGGTGATGTACGGATAACCGGCCACCGCGGCGATCGACCACGAAGCCCCGGTCGTGGGACCAACGAGCGCATCGACGTTGTCTTTCGCCATGATCGCATCGATGCCGTCCTCGCGCGTCGCTTTCTTAATTTTCGTCAAGGCGTCGACGTAGGCCTTATCTGCAAGATCGCCCTTTTTTTGCGAGTCGATAAATAGCTCCTGCCCGAACTTTTGCAGTTCCCGGTCCTTGTTCTCTTCGTTGAATTTGATGAGATCTTCGAGAGTTTTATTTTTCACACCGCGGGCCGCGAGGTATTTATTCAGGTTGGTTTTGAATTCGTACTCGAGCACGCTCAACCGGTCGTCTCCGAGCTTGCTGTAATCCGCGGTGAAGGTGACGTCGATGATAGTTGCGCCCGCGGCACGAAGAGTCTCGATAAATGGTTTGTAGAATTCCTTCACTTCTGGACGTGTAGTGAACTGCATGACGAGCCCGAGTCGCGCGCCTTTCAGTCCGTCCGCGTTTAGGAATTTCGTATAGTCTTTCGCACCGCTTTTTTCCGCGGCGGCAGTAATCGCATCAGCCCTATCGTGGCCGATCATTCCGCCGAGAAGAATTGCCGCATCCGTTACGGTCCGCGCCATCGGGCCAGCGGTATCCTGCGTGTGCGCGATCGGGATGATCCCGGTTCGGGAGACGAGCCCCAACGTCGGCTTGATGCCGACAACGCCGTTTGTTACGGCAGGGCAGATTATCGAGCCGTTGGTTTCGGTTCCGACAGCCGCGGCGGACAAGTTCGCCGAGACCGCCACGCCCGAACCGGAGCTCGAGCCGCATGGATTCTGATCCAGAAAATATGGATTGTTCGTCTGGCCACCGCGGCCCGACCAGCCGCTGATCGATTTGTTCCCCCGAAAATTGGCCCATTCGCTCAGGTTCGTTTTGCCGATTATGACTGCTCCGGCTTTTCGAAGGCGCTCGGCAACAAATGCATCCTGCTTCGGTTTCACCTCGTCCACTAGCGCAAGCGATCCGGCGGTCGTCAGCATCTTGTCCGCGGTATCGATGTTGTCCTTTATAAGTATCGGAATGCCGTGAAGCATCGAGCGCACCTTGCCGCGCTTGCGCTCTTTGTCGAGCTGATCGGCGATCGCCAAAGCATCCGGATTTATCTCAAGCACCGAGTGGGTTTTTGTATCGATCTGTTTTATTCGGTCGATATACATTTCCGCCAGCCGCCTGGCCGTGAGCTTGCCTGTCTTCATCTGCGCCTGAAGATCGGGGATCGTGATCTCTACAAGTTCCGGAAATGGATCGACGTCAGAGGTCATAGCGTTAGCGTTTTTGAATACCGCGATCGTGGCCAGTCCGGCCGTGCTCGTCTTTAGGAATTCTCGTCTGCTTTGTTTTTTGGTCATGATCGGTAAATGCGCAGAATTTTAGCAGAAGCCGGTGAACGGCGACAAAATAGTCGGGGCGTAAGTCGTTCGGCCGCGGTTGGCTTCCTACACTCTCGTCGTAAGAAGTTTGAGAGGAGTGATCTTATCAATTGCCTCCGGCTTAAGCCGGAGGTGAAGCCCCGGCGGGAATCGGCTTGAGCCGAACCAATAAAGCAATTTTGTATTGCTTCAGCCTAAAAGATGTTTGGCTAAAGCCGGTTTTTCTTGTGACCGACCTCCCGCTGAAGCGGGCAATTCGTAAGAAGGTGACAGGTGAGGCAGCTCATAAGACCGCGGAAACTATCACGATTCATCGATCCGCATATACTGCACGTCCGACGGCGGATTGGCGCTTTCGTTCAGCAGCGACATTGCACGCCGCCATACACCGCCGACGAATTCGTCATAGACCCGCACCCGATACTTCCCGGCACGACGCCCAGTTAAGGTTAGATCAGAGCCGCGAAGCTCCCAATGTCCGGCGCCGACGCTCCCCGTTGTAGTTTCCAGATTTCCGAATGTTGTCGATGTTCCGAGGCCGTAATCATACCGGCCGTCCGGCAGGAATTTGTATTGCGCCAGCCCGCGGTTTTGTGTGTCGCGCCAGAGACCGTTCAGTTCACGAGCCAGCGCTTTGCCTCCATCGGATGTGTAACCGCGGGGTCTCAGGCTAAAGAACAGTCTAAGGAATGTCAGATCGTCCGCCGTGCAAACGCCAGTGCTGCCGAATCCCCAAAAAATATTGACCCGGCCCTGGCCGCCCGAAAACGCCATCGACATCGCGGTGAGATATTGCATCGAGCCTCCGGACATTTTCTGAACATCGGTGCGAAACCAGTAATAAGGCCAACCTGCTCCCGCGCTCCCCCGCATCGCGTTGTAGTGATCGCTCTTTACCTGCCAGCCGGGAAGAGGTTCGAGGAGTGCCGTACGGGCGTCTGCTTCAAGATTTCCACTCGAGACGCGAGAAGGGCTGATGCCGTAAACGCACGGTGTCGACCTATCCATCATCGTGGGTTTCAATATCACCATGCCGGCGTCGCGCTGTGATGTGTAACCCGGTGGCACTTCGAAATCTACCTCGATGGCCCCGGTGGGTACCGCGCCCGAATTTGGCGCCGCGGCTCCGGACGTTATCTTGATGCTATCGAAAAATGCGCCGACCTCCCGAAGGGCATCGTTGCCGGCCGTCACGGAAGAAAAATTTATAGCGCGACCGCGGCCGACGATCGTTACGAGGGAGATCGCCGTCATCGTCCCTTGCGCATTTACATTCTGTGCCCCGACAGCGATCTTGTACTCACCGTCCGTTTCTATTTTAGGTTGCGGAGCCTGTAGAGATAACGCCGTGCCGATCCGAAGTTGCCAGGTTTTGGCGAATTCATCGGCCGCGGTGCCGGTTGTCGGATAGCTCGCGTAGAACGAGATCAGCCCGATACCGATGTTCCGCCGATAGACGGGGCCGTCGGCCGACATCTGTTTCGTCCACCCGCTCGGAGGTGGAGTGTATGTGAGGAATTCGAATGTGTCGGCGCAGATCTGTGTCGGGAGGAGCACGACAAAGGCTAGCAGGAGGAACAGAGAAGGAAACAATTGTTTAGTCATCTTCAACTCCTCTGGGCATCGATGAAGAGCGGGGGCCAAGCCCGCCTTCCGGACCTGCGAATGTAACTGCCTACCTATGTAGTTCATCGATGAGCTGTCATTACATTCGCAGGTCCGGAAGGCGGGCTTGCCCCCGCTTCTTTATATTCGGCCGGCATTTGCGGCCGCTTTCGGATTAAGGGTCAAATCGGTCCACTCATTCTTCGATTCCTTGATCGCCTTATCGATCGATTCGCGTTTCTTCAAATAAAGTTCATCCAGGCCTTCCGGTAACGGCTGGTCTTCTCCACGGTCTTGAGCGATCGCCGAGACAGCTAGAGCGGCATAAATCAAGACGGTTGCGAGTACGAACCTTGTTTTCATGCATTCGCGTTCGCAGTTAATCCGCAAACGCGACACTCAATTGCTTCAATCCCATCGAATCGCTCTTATCAAGACCGTCCACGTCAGGCCGATCGATGTAGTTGTAAAGAATATCCCGCTGCTGCGGAACGAAACCCGCTTCCCGGATCTGGTATCGCAGATCGCGCTCGTTCGCTTCGACGTGAGCACCGGCGGCAGACACAACATTTTCTTCGATCATGATCGACCCCATGTCGTCGGCCCCAAATCTCAAAGCAGTTTGCCCAAGCTTTAGTCCCTGAGTCAGCCACGACGCCTGGATGTGATCGACGTTATCCAAAAACAAACGCGAGACGGCGACCATCTGGAGGTAATCGATACCGGTCGGCTCTTCGGTAATCTTGCGGCCGAGAGCGGTGTTCTCGCGTTGGAAGGTCCAGGGAATGAATGCGGTGAACCCGCCGGTCTCGTCCTGCACGTCGCGGATGCGCTCGAGATGCCGCACGCGGTGCTCGATCTTGTCGCCGATCCCGAACATCATCGTCGCGGTCGAACGGAGGCCGACTTTATGAACGGCCCGCATCACGTCAAGCCATTCCTGCGTATTGCATTTTGTCGAGACACGCTTTCGAACTTCGTCGTCCAGTATCTCGCCGCCGCCCCCCGGAAGCGAATTCAGTCCAGCGTCCTTTAGGCGTTGCATGATGGTCACGTAATCGAGCTTCGAGATAAGCGAAATGTTGTGGATTTCGGGTGGTGAAAAGCAGTGCAGTTGGAATTTCGGATATTTCGCGTGCAGCGTCCGCAGCAGATCCTCGTACCACTCGATATTGAAATCCGGGTGCAGCCCGCCCTGCATAAGCACGCCGGTGCCGCCGAGGGCGATCGTCTCGTCAATCCGCCTTTCGATCTCCTCGATCGAATGAACATACGTGTCCGGCTTCCCGGGCCGGCGATAGAACGCGCAGAAGGTGCAGACGACGTTGCAGACGTTCGTGTAGTTAATGTTGCGATCGATGATGTAA
>DATLCA010000329.1:0-1437 GCA_035526605.1 Pyrinomonadaceae bacterium
ATCCGAATGTCGAGTTTTCCGTCCGGTCCCGGGACGACGGAGAACATCTCCTTCGGTTCGCTTTTCGCGCCGACGACGAACGCCGGTAATTCGATTTGTGTCATTGAGTGGTCAGCTCCTGTGTTTCGGTCTTACTCAGACGGTTCGTTTACGTCAAAGGAAAAGTTCTTCGTCTTGAGGAATTCTTTGAGGCGACGGCGGTCGACGGTGAGTGCTTCAGTAAGGTTCGAAATGATTTCGCTTGAGACGATACGCGTCTCGGGAAATGCGAAGAAGATTTCCTTTCCGGAGTACTCGACGGAGTACTCACCGTAGCGTTTCTTCGTCGCACGCTTCCGGACCTTGCCTTTGATCCGGGGAGGTTTCTTCTTCGCGACTCGCGAAGCGCGGCTGCGTTCGGCGTAGAAGGAAGAGATGCGCTCGTGAAATTCCTGCGGCTCGAGGTCGTACACCGAGGGACCGAGGAGCGGGAGCGTATCTTCGGGAAAACGCGAGGTCATACTTCGTCGACTCCCGGGTCGTTTCGCTTACTCGGAGGACGGTGACCGTACGCGAGCGCGAGCGCTTTTCCGAGCTCGTTATACGCCATGAGTGCGATTTGTTCCGAAGGGACGTTCGCAAGTCCTGCGGTCTGCGCCTGGAAGTGCAGCTGTGAGGCGAGCTTGCGCTCGTAGATGTGAACCGCGAAGGAGCCGACGTAGGTGAGCCCTTCGGGGCAGATGCGTTCGCCGACTTGAGCGAGCAGCTTCGCTTCGCTATTCCCGTTGCGTAACTGCTTTTCGTAAATTTCGCCGGATTGCTGAGGCGCTTTGAGATCTAATTTGTCCATGAGTGCTCCGGGAAGGAAGAACGACTCGCGGAACGGAGCTGACCTGAACCGAGTCCGCGAGTCGTATTACTGAGAAGAGTAGGGTCGCCGGTCTGCTTATCGTATCCGCTGTACACGTGCAAGATCATTGTAGGAATTCCCCCGTGACTGTCATTTCGCGCGCAGCGACGAACTCGTCGAATTCCGGATCCGCGCGCAACGTGTGTTCGTCAATTGCGCTCTCGATAAGTGGGATGAACCGTGGGCTTAAGTGTCGCAAAGAGAGCGATCCGCGGAGATTCGCCGTTTCGTACCGGATCTCCGTACTGCGGGTCTTCCGTCGGAAGACGTACTTCGTTTCCGGAGGCAGTGAGGCGACGTAAGAAATGACGATCCAGTCGTCCTGCGTCGGCGTCAAGCGATGTTCGAAGATGCGCTCGGTGAGCAGCGAAGCGAGGGACTTTCGGGACGACGGGTTCGTTTTCGGCATACGCTGAGTCTTGCGTGACGAAAGCGCGCTTGTCAAGCGGATGACGTTCTTTCCGGCGACTCAACTGATTCGGTTTACTCCGTCGAGTGCGAATTCCCTGGCGGTTTCCTGACGACGCCTTAGCATTGAAGTAAGCATG
>DATLCA010000330.1:0-1422 GCA_035526605.1 Pyrinomonadaceae bacterium
TCCCCGGGCTCGAGGTTCTCTACGCGGACGACCGGCTGGACGCGATCGCGGTTTGGAAGAGCGGCCCCGACTTTCGTCTTCTGACCGCGGACAAAATACGCCGCGCGGAGATCGATGCCGAGCTCGAAACGTTTAGCGACAGTTTGGAGGAAGCAGATGAAGAAAGCCCCGTCGCCGAGTACGGAGAGGATTCGCGAGTGTCGAAAGAACGCAGGCGACGCGAATACGAAAATTTCACTTGGAACAGTTTCGCAGGTGGGAGCATAGGCGCGCCGACCACCCAACCGACCCAGGCGGAATTCGTCCCCGCGAGGGATGGTCTCGACGCCGCTCCGAGCGCCGAACGTTGGAAGACTCGAGCCGGTGCGGTCGAGATCCGGGCGGACGAAAAGGGACTCTACAAGGTCGTCGCGGGCAGGCTCACAAAGATCAAAAATGGATACTACGTGGACCCCGTGATCACTCCCAACGGCCGTTGGGTCGTGGCTACCAGGTACGATACCGAACAGGGTGCACAGCTTGTGCGGGTGAGTCTGCTAACGAACAAGCATTTCGTCGTTCAGTCCGAGGAGCTTCCCGCCTATCGAGCGATGGCGTTTATCCCCTCGATCGGCCGCATGCTTGTAGGGCCATTCGAGGACGAGGGTGGGGAATACGACGTAGACGGCCCCGAGACTCCCGACGACGGGAGCGGATATTCGCTGCTCGATCCCGAGACAGGCTCGTTGATCCCCGCCCGCGGCGAAGTACGTCCCGTCGTGCAGCAGACATACCGTCCTTTACAACCTTCGGCAAATCCGTCCGAATTTTGGGCCGCCATTCCGATGGAAACCGAAACGATCGTGGGGCTCTACAACATCCGAACTTTTTCCATAAAGCCGATCCTAAAACTGCCGAAGATCCGCTTCGACAGCATGAATACCTGGGTTGATGAGAGCGACGGCCGGATCTATTTTGTATATGAGGGACAGCTGCTAGCGGCTCCGATCAAAACCAAATAGTTCGTTTCCAGGATTGTTTTAGCTTTCGGCCTCTTTCCATGTCTTCTCCCTGTGTTCCGTATGTTCCGTGTATTCCGTGGTACGGCTTTAAAACCAGAACCACTGAACACAGAACACACGGGAGAAGATACGGAACACGAAACGCGTCGCGACTTGTCATCACCGTCCGGTAAATGTTTTAATTACAGTTCGCTTTCAAGGCGGAAATCTCGGCCGAGAGGAGGTGAGACACAAAATGGCTTATATATCAGTTAATGCAAACGAATCGATCGAAAGCGCACTGCGCCGGTTCAAACGCAAAGTTATATCGGAAGAGATCATCAAGGATCTGAAGAAACACGCTCACTTCATCCCACCCGGGCAGAAGGCAAAGCTCAAATCGGTAAACGCACGCAAGCGCAATCGCCGACGGTTTCGCCAG
>DATLCA010000331.1:0-2589 GCA_035526605.1 Pyrinomonadaceae bacterium
GTGCTTCACGGCCCGCTCCGTGCGCCGACGACGGATTACCGTACGCGGCGTCCAGGTAAGGAAGCATCGCTTCAAGAACCTCGGGAGCGAGTTGCGTCGTGGCGTTGTTGTCGAGGTAGATCACTAAACTAATCCTCAGCCTCCGGTCTCTGGTCCCTGGTCTTGAGCCAAATTTCGTCCCAATACTGAGCGGTGTCGGGACCCTGGACTAGAGACTTGGGACTCTGACTTTTCCGAATTACAATTAACGCACATCGTGAGCGGAAACATCAAAATTACCGAACCAAATGGACGCGAATGGGACCTGGATCTGGAGCCCGGCAAGGTTTATTCGATTGGGCGCGCGAAGGACAACGACATAGTTCTTAACGACCGGCGAGCGTCCCGCAAGCACGCGCAGATCGCCGGCGACGTTCAGGGTTTTCGAATCGTCGACGGTTGTTTCGAAAACGGGACTCTCGTTCGCAGCGTGAACCATGTTTTCGTGAACGGATCTCCCGCTCTTGAAAAAGATCTGGCCTCCGGAGACATCATCGTTATCGGCGAGAGCCGGCTTGAGTATTCGGACGCGGATTTCTCCCATGTAGCTGGCGAGGGATTGCTGCACGTCCCCGACACTATACCGACCGAAGATCGGCGCGAGGAGACGGTCGTCGAGCACGTGGATTTTGACGACAGGCCGCTGGGGCACACGCAGGTCGAGATCTCGGCGAATGAGATAATGGGGAGGCAGTCTCATCTTTCGATGGAGACCGCCGTCGCGACGCCGGAGGAAATAAAGGACCTTCGCCGCAAGGCGGAAATCCTCGAGTTGCTCTACGAGATGAGTAAGTCGCTAGGTACCGTCTTCGATCTGAAAGAAATTTTTGAGCGAGCGACGGATCTGATCTTCCGGGGCACACCGGCCGACCGCGTCGTCGCCTTGATCGCGGACGAAACGCACGACGGAAAGATCCTGCCCAACAACCTCAACCCGGTTGGCGTCAAAACGCGGGACGAAAGACTCGACAAACTTACCGAAAAACTGACGATCAGCCGCACTATCACCCAAAAAGTAATGCGAGAGAAAGTCGCATTGCTTTCTCAGGACGCGAAGACGGATGCGCAATTTTCGGGAGCGGACTCGATAGTTTCGCAAGGTGTTCGATCGACGATCTGTGCGCCGCTGATCACAGAGTCGAACGTCCATGGCGTCCTCTACGCCGATCGGCTCGATCCGTTTGCGGCGTTCTCGCCGGACCATCTGCAGCTGATCAGCGCGGTCGCGGCGCAAACTGCGGTTACGGTCGAAACGGTCAAGGCCCACCGGCGGCTCGCACGCGAAGAGGTCGCACGCGCGAACTACGGCCGCTTCATGCCCGAGTATGTCGTAAAGCAGATTCTCGAGAACCCGAACTCGTTCCGGCTCGGCGGCGTCAATCAAACCATCACCGTGTTGTTCGCCGACATTCGCGGATTCACGGCTCTGTCCGAACGGGAAAACCCCGAAAAGGTCGTCGGCCTTTTGAATCGATATTTCTCGGCGATGACGGAGATCATTTTCGATCACGGCGGCACACTTGATAAATATATCGGTGACGGGTTGATGGCGTTGTTCGGTGCGCCGAGCGCTTCGCCGGCCGATGCGATGAACGCGGTCAAAGCGGCGGTCACGATGCAGAAGCGGCTTAGGACTTTGAATGAAGAATTGCGCGAAGCGGGTTACGGACAGATCTCGGTAGGAATCGGGCTGCACACCGGGGAGGCGACGATCGGATATATCGGGTCTGACAAACGCTCCGAGTACACGGCGATCGGCGACACGGTGAATCTGGCATCGCGTCTCGAGTCGAATGCATTAGGGGGACAAATCCTAATGAGTGAGGCAACCGCGGGGGCCAGCGGGAATCTAATACCCGTCAACCCCCGCGAGCCCTTAACCGTTAAGAACCGGGTCCAGCCGGTAAATGTATTTGAAGTCAAATGGAGTTGATAATGGGTAGCCGCTCGGTTTGAAAGATAGCGACGTTCTTTTCTGCCTTTTCTCCGTGCGATCGGTGCACTCCGTGGTATTCGCATTAGGGGAATAACCGGGGAATACACCGAGGACACAGAAAAGAATCCGGGGACTTTGCGGACTACGCCGAATCGGCGATCCCGTAGCCCCAGAAATTCAAATTAAGCCACTAGCCCGCCCTGCAAAATATTGATGGCAGGTTTCGTTTCGAAGGAATATAATTGATCGTCCCATCGTCCCAGCAGTATGAAGTTAAAGATTTCCTCATTAAAGAAGCTAGTGACCGATTCGATGGCTGTCGATCTCGGCACCGCCAGCACGATAATCGCGGTGAAAGGACGCGGCGTAGTTCTGGATGAACCCTCTCTCGTCGCCATCAACGAGATCACCGAAGAGATAGTCGCGTTCGGTCAGGAGGCCGCGGACATGTCCGGCCGCGAGGGCCGCGACATCACCGTCAAAGCTCCGCTGATAGGCGGCGTCGTCGCGGATTTCGAACGCACGAAAAAAATGCTCGCCTACTTTGTGAAGAAGGCGAAGACCGGCGGGTCGAATCTATCGCTGCAGGCGGTGATGAGCATGGTGTCGGACGT
>DATLCA010000332.1:0-7581 GCA_035526605.1 Pyrinomonadaceae bacterium
GGATACATACCTGGGATTCGAGATTCCATCTTTTAACGGGATTCCGGATTCTTGCGGAGTAGGCGACGAAGGAGCAGGTGGCGTCGTCGGGGTCGATGATTGCGCGAACACTCCGCATACAAACATGAAAACGATGCAGAGGGTCTTGATTATGTACTTCATATTTTCGATCAGCTCCATACGGCGCAAATACGGTCGCTAGGGAACGTGAAGTTGAACTGTTCGGCTGTGAGTATTAGGCCTTCCTGGTAAAAGAACACTGGCCGTAAAGAATTTGTGACAAGATTTTTTTTGAGGTTTTCCTTACCTCTTTCGTGTCCGTCAGTGCATCCTCTATACTTTCGGATGTTGTCAGACTTTCTCGGTACCGTGCCGGCGATCAACCCCGGAGCAGAAATTTCATGTTGTTACGAATGCAAAGGAAAATAGTTGCTCTTTTGCTGGCGGCCGCAACGTTTCCGACGTCCGCCGTGTCACAAACCCAAACTACTGCATCGCGTCCTCGAGCCCGCGACCTCGGCTTGAAGATCGGCGTCCTCCCGACGGGCCCCACGAATGCGATTACCGATGTCGCGGGCGTAACGGTCGGACAAACAACCATGGTCCGCGGCGAGAACGTTAGGACCGGGGTAACGGCGATCGTGCCGCATAGCGGCAATCTGTTCCAGGAAAAAGTGGCGGGCGCGGTGTTTGTCGGAAACGGTTTTGGAAAACTGATGGGGTCGACGCAGGTCAACGAACTCGGTGAGATCGAAACGCCGATCCTTCTCACGTCAACACTCGCTGTTCCGAAGACCGCCGATTTTCTGCTTGACTACATGCTTGCTCTGCCTGGTAACGAAAATGTTCAATCGATTAATCCGGTCGTCGCTGAAACCAACGACGGATTTCTTAATGACATCCGCGGACGAAACGTCACGCGGGACGATGTCTTCAGCGCGCTAAAGACTGCAAAAGGCGGAGCTGTCGAGGAAGGAACAGTCGGAGCCGGAACCGGGACAGTAGCGTTCGGATGGAAGGGTGGCATCGGAACTTCCTCGCGCAAACTTCCCTCCTCCCTTGGCGGTTACACGATAGGCATTCTAGTACAGACAAATTTCGGCGGTGTTCTATCGATCGACGGAGCCCCACTCGGGGTAGAGCTCGGGAAATATTATTTGAAGGACGCCGCTTCCGAAAATCCAAAATCCCAAATCCCAAATTCAAAATCGGGAGACGGTTCGATCATCATCGTCATCGCTACGGACGCGCCGCTCGATCATCGCCAACTGAGTCGACTCGCTGCGCGATCGATGTCGGGGCTTGCTCGCACGGGCTCTTCCATGACGAACGGCAGCGGCGATTACGCGATCGCGTTTTCCACCACTAACCGGATTGTGGCTACGGAGAAAGTGCGAAGTATTTCGGTGGTTGGCAATGACGCCATGTCGCCGCTTTTTCAAGCGGTAATCGAAGCGACGGAGGAAGCGATTATCAATTCGCTTCTCAAGGCCACAAGTGTGACGGGAAAAGAAAAGCGTACCGTTGAAGCGTTGCCTATCGACCGCCTCAAGGACGTACTGCGAAAGTACGGACGTATCGAATGAAGAGAAACCCACTTGCACTCTTGATCCTGAGTTTCGTTCTATTGGCGTCCGTAATTGCCGGGCAGTCGTCCGATAAGACGGTTTCACTTCGTAAGGTTGGCAAGTACGGGGGCTGTTCCACGGACAAAACCATCAAGATCCGGAACGTGATACTCGAAGAGGTGCATGCATATGAAAATGATTGGGCCCACCTTTTCCAACTTTATGATTCAAGGTCAGGGTTTCGGAGAGGTGCATTTAAAGACTACCCAAATCCAGGTTCCATTCCTGAGTTTTCTATTTTTGCAGACGAACGGATCGGGAAAGTTTTGATCCAGCAGAAGGCCGAATGGTTTAACCGGAAAATTAATGTCTATCTCAGCATTACGGACAGGGGCCTGACGCCTCTGACGTGCATTGGTTTTGTAATAAAGGTCGAAAGATTGGATGAAAAGGGGAAGGTCGACAAGATAGTTCCGTAAAAACAAATCCCAAATATTCATTGTCATAATGATCAATATCGAAAATTACATCGGTGGCGAATTGGTTCAGCCCGCCTCCGGCCAATATCTGGACAACATTGATCCGGCGACGGGCGCGGTGTATTCGCACCTACCGGATTCGGACGACCGCGATGTAAATCTCGCCGCCGACGCCGCAGGTTCCGCGTTTCCAAAATGGTCGAAGACGTCACCGGAAGGGCGGTTCGAAATATTAAATCGCCTCGTTTCGTTAATAGAGCGAGATGCGGAAGATCTCGCCCGGGCGGAGAGCGTCGATAACGGAAAGCCACTCTCGCTCGCCCGCGTTATGGACATCCCGCGGGCGGCCGCGAACTTTCGCTTCTACGCGACGGCCGCGATGCATACGTCGAACGAATCGCACGAAACCGTCGGCCAGGCGATCAATTACACGCTCCGTCACCCGCTTGGCGTCGTTGGTTGCATCTCGCCATGGAATCTGCCGCTCTATCTCTTTACATGGAAGATCGCACCGGCGATTGCGGCCGGATGTACCGTGGTCGCGAAGCCGAGTGAGATCACGCCGATGACGGCTTATCTTTTGTCCACGCTCTGTATCGAAGCAGGTTTGCCCGCCGGAGTACTAAACATCGTCCACGGCCTCGGGCCCAAAGTCGGCTCCGCGATCGTCGCACATCGTGATGTGAAAGCTATTTCATTCACCGGCGGCACGAAAACCGGTGAGCACATCGCGAGAACGGCAGGCCCGATGTTCAAGAAGATGTCGCTTGAGCTAGGCGGAAAAAATCCCAATATCATTTTTGCGGATTGCGATTACGACACAATGTTGGAAACGACGGTGCGTTCGTCTTTCGCAAACCAGGGTCAGATTTGCTTGTGCGGTTCGCGGATTTTCGTGGAGCGGCCGATCTACGAAAAATTCAAAAACGATCTTGTCTCGCGTGCCTTGGAAATGAAACCCGGTGACCCGCTCGACGAATCGACACGTATCGGGGCCGTAGTTTCCGAGGCCCACATGGAAAAGATCTTGTCCTACGTCGAACTCGCACGGACAGAGGGTGGGACGGTCCTCTGCGGCGGCAGTCGAGCACAACTGCCCGGCCGATGTTCTAATGGTTTCTTCGTGGAGCCGACGGTCATCGAAGGCCTTGCGCACGATTGCCGGACGAACCAGGAAGAGATATTCGGCCCGGTCGTTTCGATCATGCCGTTCGATTCGGAAGACGAAGTTGTCGGCTATGCGAACTCTGTTCGTTACGGTTTGTCCGCGACCGTGTGGACGGAAAACCTGTCGCGCGCTCACCGCGTTTCGGCCGCGATAGAATCCGGAATAGTCTGGGTAAACTGCTGGCTGCTGCGCGATCTGCGCACCCCATTCGGTGGAGTAAAAGACAGCGGCATGGGCCGCGAAGGCGGATTCGAGGCCCTAAAGTTTTTTATGGAAGAAAAGAATGTTTGTGTGAAGATTTAGAATAGTTTATCGTCCGCGCGAAAGTACAATTAGCGAGACAGTCTGCACCGCTGTGAGCCTGTAAGGGCCCGCGTCTAAAGGGCAGCGTCTCTCGGATTAAGCTTCTTTGCGTCTGAAGGTGGCGGGCCTCCGCAGAATACAGCCAAACTGGGATACAATAGTGACATCCAAAAGTCACCCGGAGGGCTGGTATTTCCACCCTCGGGCAACATCAACAATCTATCTTGGAGCTAATCTTGATGAGATCTTTTTACACACCTGTACTTGTATTTCTGTTACTATCGACAGCTTTCGCTCAACAAAAACCGCCCACCGAAAACGCGATGGGCCGGTTTCTTCGTTACGTAAAGATCGACACCCAGTCGGCCGAGGATGCTGGAAAATTCCCGAGCACCGAGAAACAGCTTGTGCTTTCGCGACTTCTCGAGGCCGAGTTGAAAGCTCTGGGGGTGCAGAACGTGCGCATAAGCGCGGAAGGGATCGTTTACGGACAAGTGCCGGGAAATCTCGCGGACAACAACAAGGTCCCGACTATCGGGTTCATCGCACACATGGATACATCGCCGGCGGTCTCGGGCGAAAACGTCAACGCGATCATCCACAAAAATTATCAGGGTGGAGATATCGTTTTGCCGAACGACAAAACGCAGGTGATTACGGTCGCACAGAATCCTGATCTTAAAAATCTGATCGGTGACGACATCATCACCGCGGACGGGACGACGCTACTCGGCTCGGATGACAAATCGGGGGTCGCGGAGGTCATGACGATGATCGATATTCTGAAACAGAATCCAACCATCAGGCATGGCAATATCGCCATCGCGTTCACACCTGACGAAGAGGTCGGTGGACCGATGGACGAGTTCGACATCAAGGGCTGGGGAGCGAAATTCGCGTACACCGTGGACGGTGAACAGCTCGGCGACATCTCGAACGAGACCTGGTCGGCGCGGACCGCGACCGTCACGTTTCGCGGCAAGTCCACTCATCCGGGAACCGCGAAAGGTATCATGATCAATTCGGCGTACGCGGCGGGCGATTTTCTTTCGAGATTCCCGGAAATGGTGCCGAACCGGCCGGAGACGACGGAGGGACGCGAGGGTTTCATCCATCCGTACTCGACGTCCATGTCCGAGGAGACATCGACCATCAAGATCCTTCTTCGCAATTTCGACATCAATGGGCTTGCGGCACAGGAAGACGCCGTCAAGAAAGTAATTGCGGAAACCCAGAAAAAATATCCGAGCGTTAAGATCGAATACGGAAGTGTCCTGGGGTACCTGAACATGAAGGAAGTGTTGAAGGATTTCCCACAGCTCACGGACTATGCGATCGAGGCTTCAAAAAAAGCCGGCGTCACGTCGGAGCTTCGCCCTATCCGTGGCGGGACTGACGGCTCACGGCTAACGGCCCGGGGACTTCCAACCCCCAATCTTTTCACCGGCGGCCACAACTTCCATGGCAAGCTCGAATTCAATTCCCGGCGAGGCCTCGAGAAATCGACCGAGACGCTCGTGAATCTTGTACAGATTTGGGCTGAGAAAGGCGGTAAGTAGTTGATCGTCGATCGTCGCCAAGGCAGAAGGTCTTTCGACCCTCCCATCCGTTACGAATTAAGAAATAAGGGAACACAAATTAAATAAAACAACCTCCTGTCTGGCTAACAGGAGGTTGTTTTATTTGATTTTATAATTCCTTAATTCTTAATTTTGTAATACGCGCACGGATTTCCTAGCGCGGTTCATGGCGCCGGCACGGTGCGGTAAAGGGCCGGAAATTTCTTCTTTAGATCTGCAACCTTCGGAAGGTCGTTGTACACGATGTAAGGATCCTCGGGATTTAGCTTCAGGTAATTCTGGTGATGCTCTTCGGCTTCGAAGAATCCGGTAAGGGGTACGACTTCCGTGGCGATCGGTTTTCCAAAAGCCTTCGATTCGTTTAGTGCCTTGATGAAAGCCATGGCCGACTTCTTCTGCTGCTCGTCTGAATAAAAGATCGCCGATCGATATTGAGTTCCGGTGTCCGGCCCCTGTCTGTCGATCTGGGTCGGATCGTGGGCGACGACGAAAAAAACATTCAACAATTGTTCGTAGGTCACTTTGGCGGGGTCGAATCTTATCTCGACGGCCTCGGCATGCTTCGTCGCGCCGCTGCTGACGCCCTCGTAATTCGCAGTGCCTTTTGTACCCCCGGCGTAGCCCGAGCGAACCGCGGTGACGCCCTTAACGTGTTCGAACACGGCTTCGACGCCCCAGAAACATCCGCCTGCAAATACAGCCTTCTGCTCTGCAGCACGCGCCGACATCGTCGGCGTCGCGATGAATAAAACGGCGGCGATCAAATAAGCCTTGAACTTTCTCATAACTCCGTAATTCCCTTTTCCCACTCTTTTATTCGATAATAACGCCTAATCGGATTTACCGTACGACAGACTTTCTGTTCTGTCGATTTCTGAAAGACTGGAAAGTCTGTTCTACATTTATGCCCAACTCATTCGACTCACCCCGAGCACCCGAGCCAGTTGGCCTGTATCCGCACGCGCGCCGCGTTGGAAACCTGCTCTTTCTTTCCGGAGTCGGCCCGCGGGAACGGGGAACGAAGCAGATTCCGGGCGTGGAACTGAACGAGCTGGGCGAGATCGTTTCTTACGACATCGAAACGCAGTGTCGGTCCGTTTTTCAAAATGTGCGTTACATCCTCGAAGACGCCGGCTCTTCGTGGGAGAACATCGTCGATGTGACAGTTTTCCTTACGAACATGAAAAGCGACTTCGCAAAATACAACAAGATCTACGCCGAATATTTTTCCGACAACAGGCCGTGCCGAACCACGGTCGAGATAAATTCCCTTCCCACGCCGATCGCGATAGAACTAAAAGTTATCGCGACAATTGAAGATAGTTAAAGGAGAACCAGATGATTGCAGCAGAAACAAAAGCGGTCGCGACAAAGGGATTTGCGACCCACGGGCCGGAAGCAAAATTTGAACCGTTCGAATTCGCGCGACGCGAGGTTGGGCCGAATGACATCCTGATCGATGTCGAGTATTGCGGCATCTGCCATTCGGATATTCACCAGGCTCGGTCCGAGTGGGCCCCTATGGTCCCGTCGATCTATCCGATGGTGCCCGGGCATGAGATAGTCGGGCGCGTGTCGCAGATTGGAAGCGAAGTGACCCAGTTTGAGGTGGGCGAATCGGCGGGGATCGGCTGTTTCGTAGACTCATGCCGCGAATGCCCGGCGTGCACGACCGGCGTCGAGCAGTACTGCATAAAAGGATCGGCGCAGACTTACAACAGCACCGAGATGGACCGCACGACGCCGACCTACGGCGGTTACTCCAACAAGTACGTGATCGACGAGAAATATGCGTTGAGAGTAAACGCGACCGAGAATCTCGCGGGCGTGGCACCGCTGCTATGCGCGGGCATAACGACGTATTCGCCTTTGAAACGTTGGGGAGCGGGCCCCGGAAAAAAAGTAGCCATCGCCGGGCTCGGCGGGCTCGGGCACATGGGTGTCAAGATCGCGGCGGCGATGGGCGCGGATGTAACGGTACTGAGCACGTCGCCCTCGAAGGAGGCCGATGCCCGCAAGCTTGGAGCAACAGACTTTCTAAACATCAAAGACGCTGGGGCGACGACAGCGGCAACTGGTAGATTCGATATTATCCTCGACACCATTTCCGCAAACCATGATTACGGCACGTATCTCTCGCTTCTTGGGCTGAACGGCGTAATGATAATCGTCGGTGTGCCGACAGAGCCAACGGCGCTGAACGCGTTCTCTTTGATCGGCGGCAACAAGGCTCTTGTGGGCTCGTTGATCGGCGGCATTCCGGAAACCCAGGAGATGCTCGATTTCTGCGCGGCGAACAATATCACGTCGGACGTGGAGGTCATCACGCCGGATCGAATCGAAGAAGCATACGAGCGAACGGTTAAGGCGGACGTGAGGTACAGGTTCGTGATCGACATGCAGGGGACGTAAAGCGCACCCATGTCGATCATTTTGTTTTAGTGTTTTTTTCGTAGTCTTGGTCTTGTTTCGTGTGTTTCGTG
>DATLCA010000333.1:0-2887 GCA_035526605.1 Pyrinomonadaceae bacterium
ATGCCGTAAAGGATCTCGGAGCGGTGATACTTCGGGGTGGCGCGTACAAGCCGCGTACTTCGCCGTACGACTTCCAGGGACTCGGGGTCGAAGGTTTGCGTCTGCTTCGCGCGGCGGGTGATTCGGCAGGTATGCCCATCGTCACTGAAGTAATGAGCGAAGACGATGTCGCTGTGGTTTGCGAATACGCGGACATGTTGCAGGTCGGTGCGCGAAACATGCAGAACTTTGCGCTTCTGAAAAAGCTGGCCCGCACGCGGAAGCCGGTCCTTCTGAAACGCGGGCCATCGGCAACGGTAAAGGAATGGCTGTCGGCCGCTGAATATTTGCTGCACGGTGGAAACGATAACGTCGTGTTGTGCGAGCGTGGGATCAAGACTTTCGATTCGAGCCTGAGGAATACGCTCGATCTTGCAGCGGTGGCGTTGGTGAAAGAGATGACGCATCTGCCGGTCGTCGTCGATCCGTCACATGGAACCGGGAAGCGAAGTATTGTCGGGCAATGTGCGCGGGCGGCGATCGCGATCGGGGCTGACGGCGTGATAGTGGAAGTTCACCCTGAACCGGAAAAGGCGTGGTCGGATGGGGAGCAGTCTTTGACGTTTGACGATTTTGGAGAGATGATGACCGGCCTGAGTCGGCCGCTGCGCCGGGTAGCCGTGAAGCAGGCGCTCGCGTATTAATTATTCGATGGTGGCGAGGACGTCGCCCGCGGCGACCGCGGCACCTTCGGCGACTCGGATTTCTTTGATGGTTCCGGCTTTTGGCGATTTCAATTCGTTCTGCATCTTCATCGCTTCGACGACCAGAACGCTGTCACCTTTCTCGACCATTGCACCCGGTTCCGTCAAGATGCGAACCACTTTTCCGGGCATCGCCGTTTTTATTTCAACAGGACCATCGGCATGATCGGCCCCGGTTCCGGCGCCGCGAAGTCGCTTAGGATCGATCAGTCGAACTTCGAACTCATGCGTTCCGACCCGAACCTGTGCTTGCCCGCCGGCGACTTTTGCCGCGGCCACGCTCGCCTCGAAGATTCGACCTTCGTGCTTAAAGAGAAAAACGCCCGGCTCGGGTTCGGATGCTTCAAGCTCGTACTCGCGACCATCAATGCTCGCGAAAACTTTTCCGTCTTCGCGCTTTATTTCGAGCTCGTGCTTGGCGTCACCGATCTCGGCGTGGAGTTTCATATCTATCGCATCAGAAAAGGAGAGGGGGCCTTTACCCCGCTCTCCTTTCAAAAAGCAAGACTAAGCGGACTGTCCTTCACCATTAACCTTGTCGGGCTGCGGCGTCACGCGGAGATAAGGTTTGATCGTCTTCCAACCCGCGGGGAACTTCTCCTTCGCCTGTTCGTCCGTGACCGCAGGAACGATGATGCAGTCGTCACCGTCTTTCCAATTCACAGGCGTCGCGACGCTATATTTCGCGGTAAGCTGTAACGAGTCGATCACGCGCAGGAGCTCGTCGAAATTTCGGCCGGTGCTAGCCGGATACGTGAGCGTCAACTTCACTTTTTTATCCGGGCCGATCACGTAAACGGAACGGACCGTGAACGTGTCGCTCGCGTTGGGGTGAATCATGTCGTAGAGGTCTGATACCTTCCTGTCCGCATCTGCGATTACTGGAAAGTTGAGTGCGGTGCCCTGAGTTTCCTCGATATCTTTTGCCCAGCCTGCGTGCGAATCGACCGGGTCCACACTAAGGCCTATCATCTTCACGTTTCGCTTGTCGAAATCGGGTTTCATACGCGCCGCCATGCCGAGCTCGGTCGTGCATACCGGAGTGTAATCTTTCGGGTGCGAGAACAAAATTCCCCAACCGTCGCCGAGCCATTCATGAAAGTTGATCGTTCCGTCCGTCGTCTCGGCGGAAAAATCCGGCGCTTCGTCACCTAAGCGGATTGCCATCTTGTGCTACCTCCAGAGTGAATTTGAAAGGATTATAACAGGCGGAATGGGGATTACAAGGTGTTCCCGGTGGGGAACATGTGGTCCCTATTCCTGTTCCGAGTCTTCTCCGTATATTTGGTGTACTCCGTAGTTCATTATTTAAGACGTGACCACGGAATACATCGAGAAGATACGGAAAAAGATGATGAAAAAAGGTTGCAAGGTAGTGTTCCAAAGTTGGGGCGTTAATTTTGCCGCCGCTTAAGGAAATTAAAAGCTGTCCAATCCGAATGCGACAATCGGCCGCCAGGTCCGGGACACTAGCTCAGGCCAGGCTCTAGTCCGATTCGACTTCGACTTCCTCTTCACCATCGAACTTGCGCAGCCGAACAAGGCCGACCTTCTTTTCATCGGCCCGAAGGATACGAGCTTCCAATCCGCGAAGCGTAAGAACGTCGCCCATCTTGGGCACATACCCCGCCTCGCTGGTTATCATGCCGGCGACCGTCGTGTAGTCGTCGTCCTCGAGCTCGATATCGAATAGCCGCTCGATCTTGTCGATGTCCGTCGAACCGAGCACATCCCAATATCCGTCTTCGCCCTCGATGATCTCGATTATCTCTTCTTCCTCGCTATCCTCGTCTTCAATCTCGCCAACGATCTCTTCGATGATGTCCTCGACCGTGACAATGCCCGCAACTCCGCCGTATTCGTCGATAACGATCGCGATCTGGACATGGTTCCCCTGCATGCTTTTTAGCAGCTCTGAAGCGGTTTTGGTTTCCGGAACGAAGTAGGCGTCGCGGAGCATTCCGTCGATCGACTCGTGTTCCTTTCCGTCCGCCCATGCTTGAAGCAGATCGCGGACATAGATCACACCCTCGACGTTATCGATGCTTTCGCGGTAAACCGGAAGCCGGGAATACTTTTCCTCGGTCATCAGGTCCCGTGCCTGGCGCACCGTGGATCCGATCGCAACAGCGCAGATCTCGGTG
>DATLCA010000334.1:0-3371 GCA_035526605.1 Pyrinomonadaceae bacterium
AGTTCTACGGCCCTGGAAGTTGCCGGCCGGCTCCCGGATAAACTTTGACGAATTGCCGGGATTTGAATAAACTCTCATGTCACCGGGGAGCCCTTCCCCTCCTGAAAGTTCTTATGAAAAACACACAGTTCCCTCTAAGCGTAACGCACACGCTCTTATCGGTCTTGGTGTGCCTGTTGATCGCACCGTCGTCTTTTGCCGGAGGCGGCGAATTTACCGGCCAGTTCGAGACCGCACTTGTTGTGAACGCCGAAGAGACGGAGCGGATCACCTTCACGCCCGCGCCAAAGGAACGCGCTAAGGATGCCGGAACCTTCGACGAGGATACGCAATTCACAACCGCGCAGCTTTTGGATCCCCTGACCGGCCAGGCGTCGCTTCTGGCCTTGCTCGTCGAGGAAGCTGATGAAGATCCTGTCCTTTTTGTCGACCGCGACGATGACAATCGGATCTCCGCGGGCGAAAGGGTCGAATTGAAAAACCCGGAGAATCCGTATCTTTGGGAAGCGACAGTAATGCTTCCGGCTAAAGGCGGCTTTTTCACCACGTGCCCCATTCGCGTTCAGTATTTCCAACGGGTGAAGACCGAAAAAATGACCGACGACGAGAGGCTGGTCGTTCAAACGACAGAGGTGCTTGCCCGCGGAATGGTCGACGTCAACGGCCGAAAAGTGGCGGTCCAGTATGCCCTGGTCGAAAAGAAGAAAGTAAATGCGCGCGAGGGTTGGCTCGGTATGGACACGGACGGGGACGGGAAGGTCGACATGGACAACCTGTCACCGGAGGCCGCGAAGGCAGACAACGAAGCGGTCGTCTTTCGCGTCGGCAACACATACCTGTCGACCAAAAAAGCCGACGCCGAAAAGAACCAAATCATTTTGCGCGAGCACGATGCCAAGGAGTACAAGCGTCTCGAGCTTTATTTCGGCAAGGAATTCCCGGACTTTACGTTTTCCGATTTCGAGGGAAAGAAGCGCAAGCTTTCCGAGTTTCGCGGCAAGTATGTTCTGCTCGACATCTGGGGATTCTGGTGCCCGCCGTGCCGCAAAGAATTGCCGTACATAAAAGAAGCGCATAAGCGTTTCGCCAATAGAAATTTGGAAGTGATTGGGCTGAACACGGATGCGGACTACACCGTCGACTCGATGAAAAAAGCGCTGAAAGACAACGGCATGATCTGGACACAGGCGAAGTTCGAAAGCGTTGTCGATTTTCTCCGCGGCGGTCTGAGGGTAAGTTCGTTCCCGACCACGTTTCTGATTTCCCCGGAAGGAAAAATCCTTTCGATGAGCCGCCAGGAACGCAAGGAACCGGATCTTCGCGGAGCAGATCTTCTGGAAAGCCTGGACGAAATACTCCCGACTAATAAAACGGCGGCACAGTAGCCGTCAACGTTTTTCGTACGGCGAATAATTTTGCTAATCGGGATCGCCTTCGCCGGCCGGCCGGTGGCGAAAATTTACAGTCTTGCTTGAGGCCATCGCCGCGCCTGACCGCTGGATCGAGTGAACGCGAAACTCTTCGCGCTGGTCCGGATGGTCGGTCCTGAAATGCCCGCCACGCGATTCTTCCCGCCAGAGAGCTGCGTCCGCAACAAGCGACGCGAGCGTCACGAAATTTCGTGACGAGACGCTCAGGTTAGCCTTCGATATCTGATCGAACTCCGCGATAGCGCGACGCAAGGCGTTGGCATCACGCAAAATGCCGACGCGTTCCCACATAACGCGCTTCACGCGTTTGCGAACGGCGGTGGCTAGTTCAGAGTTGCGGGTTCGAGGTTCAGGGGCACCGCCAGCACCGCTCCCTTTCCCATCTCTCACATCCGAACTTTGAACTCCGAACTCCGAGCTGTCTTTGGTTGCGGCTTCCCCGGCTCGGGCGCCAAAAACTAAACCTTCGAGCAACGAGTTCGAGGCGAGCCTGTTCGCGCCGTGAACACCTGTACATGAAACCTCGCCGGCCGCATACAGTCCGGGGACGGTTGTTCGGCCCCATAGATCCGTCCTAACTCCGCCCATGCAATAGTGGGACGCGGGCGACACCGGCAACATATCTTTCGCGATGTCGAGCCCGAACGCGGCGCATGTTTCATGGATTTTCGGAAAGCGCTCTTTCAGGAATTTCGCATCGAGCGCCGTCATATCGAGCAACACGTGCCTTGAGCCGGTGCGGCGCATTTCGGCGACGATCGACCGCGAGACGATATCGCGCGGAGCGAGCTCGAGGCGCTCGTCGTACCGCTCCATAAACTTTTCGCCGGATGTATTTCGTAGCACGCCGCCTTCCCCACGCATCGCTTCGCTCAAAAGAAATCGAGGGGCGCCCTCGATACTCAAGGCCGTCGGGTGAAACTGGATGAACTCCATGTCCGCCATTTCCGCACCCGCAAAATATGCCATCGCCATTCCATCTCCCGTCGCGACCGGCGGGTTTGTGGTATGCAGAAATAGTTGGCCGGCACCGCCTGTGCAGAGGATTACGCCGTTCGCGAAAACATCCCGGGGTGCGCGGAGGATCGGATCCAGATATCTAACGCCGGTGCAGCGTCCGTCGCGGACGATCAAGCTTTCCGTGTTGGCGAATGGAAGAAGGGTGATAGATTTTTCGACGCCGGCCCGCGCGATCAATGATCGGACGATCTCCTTGCCGGTCGAGTCGCCGTGGGCATGAAGAATGCGCCGACGCGAGTGCGCCGCTTCTTGTGTGAAAACGAGCTTCCCGCCTTCACGATCAAACTCGGTCCCCCAGCCGATGAGTTGTTTTATGTATTTTGTACCTTCGGTGACCAGCGTCTCCACCGCCTGTTCGTCACACAGGCCCGCACCCGCCACGAGCGTGTCGTCTTCGTGGAGTTCCGCGTCGTCGTCGTCCGAGAGCACGACAGCGACCCCGCCCTGCGCGTATTCGGTGTTCGACTCGCTCGTTTTGTCCTTCGTCAAAACGGTAACGCGGGCTCCGCTTTCCGCGAGCGCGATCGAGGCCCGCAAACCCGCCACACCGCTGCCGATAACAATGAAATCTGTGACCAGTGACACCCAAACAGAATTTACCAAGTGCCGAGATGAATGTCTAAATACCTATCTTAGTGCGCGTAGTTTCGATTATTGAGGAAACGCGATCCGGTAAGGAGCTCGGGCGGAGGGGCGGGCGCACGCCTGAACAACTCCAGCTACACCCGGGGCGAAGCGGAGGGTGTAGCGAAAGTTATTGCTGCATGCTCCGCATTTTGGCGCGCGCTCCGGGAGCTCCCCGGTTTGATGATCAAAACCTCCTTCCCCACACGGTCACTGCTGCCCGGCTCTCCGATGAAACAAATCGCTTGACAACCTACGAAGATCTTCGTATATTTTCTCCTACGAACCTCTTCGTAG
>DATLCA010000335.1:0-1283 GCA_035526605.1 Pyrinomonadaceae bacterium
GCGTCCGAACGGCAAAATCCTTTCCGGAGCAGCTCCCATTTTTATCCAAAGGTCGCGGGCCTCCGTGTCCGTCGGAACTTCATCGTCGCCCTCGAAATACGTGAACCAGAGCCGGCGCTTGTCCAGTTTGAATTCGTTGACTAGCAGATCCCAGGCGTACTCGATCGCCTCCGTCTTGAAATAATCTCCGAACGAAAAATTCCCCAACATCTCGAAGAAGGTGTGATGCCGCGCCGTTTTGCCAACCTCGTCGAGATCGTTGTGTTTCCCACCGGCACGGATGCATTTTTGGGCGGTTACGGCGCGTTTGTAATCCCGCTTTTCGAGACCAAGAAAGGTGTCCTTGAACTGGTTCATTCCGGCATTTACAAACAGAAGCGTCGGGTCATTCGCCGGAAGAAGCGGAGATGAAGGCACGACCTTGTGCCCGCGTTCCTCGAAGTAATCGAGGAACTTTTGTCTTATTTCGTTACCTGTCATTGCGAGAAAAATTGTAGCACAAGGAGAATGGACGGCCCGTTCACAGCAATGGCGCCGCAATCATAGCTCCGTTAGAAGCGGAATGTTGGTAGAAGCAGATCACCATAATTGATCAAGCTCCGTAGGAGCGACATCGGTGCCGCTCCACGGAGCTTGATAAATGGGTAGGCTGCTACCGACATCCCGCACCCAGCGGTGCTTTGAACGAACGACAACCGGGGGCGGGATTGAAACGCCGGAACTGTATTTCTATTCCGCCGGCAAAAATTTCAGCGCGACCGAATTCATGCAATAGCGCAATCCCGTCGGCTTCGGGCCATCGTCGAAGACGTGACCGAGGTGCGAGCCGCAGCGTTTGCAGTTGATCTCCGTACGGGTTTCACCAAGACTGCCGTCTACATCTTCTTGAATATTTTCACGATGAATTACCTGGAAAAAACTTGGCCACCCGGTGCCGGACTCAAACTTATCTTCCGAACTGAAAAGATGTAGGCCGCACGCCGCGCAGACGTAGACACCGGCTTTATGGTTGTTGGTCAGCTTCCCCGTGTACGCGCGCTCGGTGCCTTTCTTTCGCAAGACATTAAACGCCTCGGGCGTCAAGACCTTTTGCCATTCTGCTTCAGACTTTACGATCTTTTTCCCGTCGAAGATCTCATCGGAGGTGGACTTTCTATTCGCCATTTCAGCACCCGCGGTTACCGGCGAAGTCCGCAACTTAGGCGAACGCTGCCCGATAACGCCTAAGACAGCACTCACCATCACGATCGCGACTAACACACTCAAAACTTTGACTCTCATAT
>DATLCA010000336.1:0-6830 GCA_035526605.1 Pyrinomonadaceae bacterium
GAGCGTGAAGTACCAATGTCCCGAACGCGCGGCCGAAAAATTTATGATCTCGCCCTCGACCCAAACGTTCGTGAATCGCCGCTCAACCTCGCTTTTGACCTGCAGGTTGAGCTCGGAAACGCTCAGCGGCTTCTGCTCTTCCTCGTCGAACAGTGATTGTAAAAGCGAGTTCCGCATCGATGTGAAAATGATACCTGAAAGTGGTCGGCAGGCAGTAGTCGGTGGTCAGTTGTCGGTTGTCGGTTATCAGTCGTCAGTCGTCAGTGGTAGGAACATTGATTGGGTGGAACGGGGCTTCGTCTACTTCCGGGCAAAATCAATTCGCCTCCACGGAAACTGATTTTTCGTGGACACGGGTTCAGTTTGCGCGGACATACGTATAGTTTACGCGGCGCCCCGTTTGACAGGCTATTTCTTTCGAGGTGGGGCTTGTGTTATTAAATGAGCGACTTTATTACCAAGAGATCGGCTATCGGTACCGGCAATGAGTAGAAACATTCTTTTCGTGGCGATTGGGGGGATGCTCGGGAGTGTCGGGCGTTTTCTGCTCGCCGGGCTGATCGCCGGTGTCCTTCCATATGCCTTTCCTTTCGGAACTTTTTTGGTGAACGTCGCTGGCTGTTTTGTGATGGGTGCCGTGATGGGTCTCGCAGACCGGTACACGCAATTTAGTGATGACTGGCGCCTGTTTCTTACCGCTGGTTTCTGCGGCGGCTTTACGACGTTTTCGGCATTTGCGTTTGAAAACGCCCAGCTGATCCTCGACAAGAATTACGGAACATTCGCGGCATACACCATCGCCAGCTTCGCGGTATGCGTGGCCGCGGCACTCGTCGGCGTCATGCTCTGCCGGAGTTGACGGACCAACCTTTCGCGTCAGTTTTCTAAGCTGGCACAAACGTTGCAACCGGACTGCTTATCTGTATGCCCCCGACACGCAACAGGTCGCTTACTTCGATTAGCAACCGGAGGGCGTGGAGGAGTGCAAATCCGTGCCGAAGAAAATTTTACTTGTTGAAGATCACGCCGATATCCGGAACATGATGGCAATGTATCTTCAGCTGAACAAATACGAAGTGGTGGAGGCCGAGAACGGCTACGATGCTATCCAGCAGGCGCTTGACCATAAACCCGACGTTATTCTGATGGATGTGGCCATGCCGGTGCTCGACGGCATCAGCTCAACCCGCGCGATGCGGGAGCTCAAAGAGTTGGAGAAGACCCCGATCCTCTGTCTTACGGCATACGGTGATTTCTACCGCGAACGCGCAAAGAAGGCCGGATGTACCGAGATCCTGCAAAAGCCCATCGATTTTCCAAAGCTGGACGCCCTGCTTCGACTGCATACACATTGACCGCAAATAGCGCATCGTAGGCGACCATACCGACCTTCCTCGAAGTCGCGTATTACTTTTGTAAGAACTCAAAAAAACTATTGCCGCCCGGCCGGTGAAGGACTAGTCTGAGCATATTATGAAAATCCTGCTTGTCTATCCGGAATTTCCGGATACCTATTGGAGTTTCCGGCATGCGCTGAAGTTCGAGGGCAAGCAGGCTGCGTTCCCGCCCCTCGGGCTTTTAACCGTGTCGGCCATGCTGCCCAAAGACTGGGAACGCCGCCTCGTCGACATGAATGTCGCAGCTCTCTGGCCGGAGGACATCGAATGGGCGGACATAGTAATGGTGAGTGCGATGATCGTCCAGAACGAGTCGCTCGAGAAGGTCGTCGAGCTTTGCCGCTCTATGGGAAAGAAGATCGTCGTCGGCGGGCCGTACGTCTCGACCAGCTCCGAGCGAATGCCGGACGCAGATCATATCTTCATCGGCGAGGCGGAGGCGACCCTACCCGAATTTGTAAACGATCTCGAGCTCGGTATCGCCCGCCGGATCTATCAAGCCGACGAACGGCCGGCGTTAACCCACACGCCCGTCCCCGACTTTTCGCTTATAGATATGCGGGACTACAGCGCGATGAACGTGCAGTACTCGCGTGGCTGCCCGTTTAATTGCGAATTCTGCGACATCATCGAGATCTACGGCCGCGTGCCGCGGACCAAATCAAATGCACAAATGCTTGCCGAGCTCGACGCGTTAAAGGCCACGGGCTGGCGCGGGCTCGTTTTTATCGTCGACGACAACTTCATCGGCAATAAAAAGAATGTCCGGCTCTTTATGCCCGACTTGATCGAATGGTCGCGGGCAAACGGGTTCCCTTTCTCATTTATCACCGAGGCAAGCGTCAATCTCGCGGAAGACGACGCGCTGCTGAAGCAAATGGAGGACGCGGGTTTTCGGCGTGTGTTCCTCGGGATCGAGACGCCGGTCGAAGAAAGTTTGAAGGAAGCGCAAAAGGGGCAGAACACACGCCGAGACCTTCTCGAGTCGATCCACAAAATTCAGAGTTACGGCATGGAAGTGATGGCGGGCTTCATCGTCGGGTTCGACAGCGATCCGGAAGATATTTTCGATCTGCAGATGAAGTTTATTCGCGAAAGCGGCATCCCTCTCGCGATGGTCGGCCTGTTGACGGCACTGCCCGACACGCAGCTCTGGCGGCGATTGGAAAAAGAAGGACGGCTACTCGATGTCAGCACCGGGAACAATACGGACTGCACGATAAACTTCGTCCCGAGAATGGATCTGAATCGTCTCGTTGACGGTTACAAGCAGGTCATTCGAAATATTTACAGCCCGGCCGAATACTACCGTCGTTCCCTGGATTGCCTCTCGCGCTTTCACCAAAACCGGATCGAGCCGCGACAGATAAATATGCGCGAGGACCTTCGCGCATTTTTCAATATCATCCTCACGCTCGGGATTCGCGACGAATCACGCGGCGAGTTCTGGCGTTATTTTTACCAACTTCTTCGACACCACACCCGCGACTTCGCCCACGGCCTGACGCTCGCCGCGATGGGATATCATTTTCGGCAGGTAACTGAAAAGTATTGTCGTTAGTTCGCCTTTTTTCGATTATCTCTGACTGACACTAACCGAATTCACCTGGACAAACGCGTTTGGTTTGTTCACGCGAATTTTCAGTCTTGGCGACGGGCGATTGTTCGGGTCAGCCTGGAAGCCGGAGCGGAAGGTAACGGAGTACGCCGTACGGATTTGGGTGACGATGTCGTCGTATGCTTTTTGGATTTGCGAGAGCTGCGTGATCGGGTAATAAACCCCGCCCGACACTTTCGCGAGCCGCTCACCTTCACCCTCGGCACGGGCAGATAAGGTCATGTAGCGCGTGCGAAGCGGGTCGATCGCTTTGTCCGGATCATTAGATTCGCTCGTCGCGATCAGGGCAGAGGGAACATACAGCGGATAGATCAGAGCGCCGCTTTCCTCAATTGAGCCGAGAAGAGAATCGAACGAGAGAAACGAACGGTTGTCGTCGCCGTCCGTCAGGACGACGATCGCGGTTCGCTCGCCGCGGAGCGGACGCAGAGTGTCGGCGAGCGTGTAAGCCACGGCGTCGTAGTAGGCGGTCGCGCCGCCGGCATCGAATGTGTCGAGGCTTTCGGACAGTTGCGTCTTGTTGGTCGAGAACCCGGACAAAACTTTCACGTCGTCATTGAAAAGGATCAGCGATACGCGATCTCCTTCGCGGGCGGTTTCGATAAACGATCGTGCGGCCTTGCGGATGAAGTTGACGTAATTGTCGACGCTGCCCGACACATCAAGAAGCAGAACGAGATTGACCGGCGCCGTGTGCGGCCTCACAGAAATGATGTCCCGCGGAGCTCCGTTCTCGGCGACTGTAAAATCTGATGCTTTAAGATCCGCGATCGAACGGTTGTACATATCCGTCACGCGCAAGACGGCTTCCTTCGTGGTATCGCCCGGGACATCGGCCTGCATGGTCCGCGATGTCAGGGACGGCTCGCGACGCATCGGGGGAAGCGTACGAGAATAATCGCCAAAGTATTTCGGGCTGGCGCGGCGGATCGCATCCATCAAACCGAGATCGCCGCTCCGGATTATTGCCTTGGCCGCATTCGTCAGAGGCCGTTCGCGAAGGTCGCTGGAAACTTCATTCGGCGGAACGTTCAAAAGGATAATCCCGCGGCCGGTCGTGAAAGCCAGCTCAACCGAGCTCGAACGATCTTTCTTTTTCTTTTCTTTGTCCTTCTCGCCGTCTCCGGTCCCCTCTGAAGAAACCGCCGGAGCCACCGCTCCCGGGTCTGACTCGTCCGTCTCTTTCTCCCCTTCTCCTTTTTTCCCCTTCTCTTTTTCTTCTCCGGCGTCGCTCTTGAACTTTCCTTTCAACTGAAACTTTCCGCCGGATTTTTCCTTCACTTTTTCCAGCTCGATGTCGCTGAGGTAGCGGGGGCGGGATTCTGTCCAAAAGAAATCGTATTTTAGGTCGCCGGTCGGGACGTCCGCCGCGATCGTTCCCGTATCCGTCTTTGCTTCAATCAGCTCAACGTCACCGGACACACGGATCTCCCCATCGCGGGTCTCCACCTTCAGCTTCACACGCTCCGGAACGACAATGGACAGATCGATGCGCTTTCCGGCGCCGGCCGACAAAGTTTCAACCCGCAGGTTCCCGGTAGCATCGACTTTGAGCTCGGATTCCGCCAGTGTTTGGGGAGACGATGCGACGATACGCAGGCCGGAGCTGTCCGGCTTCGCCACTATCTCGACACGGCCTGAAAAGTTTATAACGGAAATTGAGCTGCCCTGCCCGAGTTTGACGTCGCGGGTGATCGACTGTGCCGGGACCAACGTGGCCGACACTAGAAGAATCGTGCAGAGTGTGAGAAGTAGAACTGACTTTTTCATCGCTAAGAGCGGCTGGTTATCCGGCCCGACTGTATCAAGCGCTTTCGGACACGTTCCTGCCATTTTTTTCTCGGCTGCTCGGATGATTCAAACTTATCGAAAAGGTCACGTAGATTCTCGCCGCCCGCCTGACGCGTCTTTAGGTAGAGCAATGCAATTATGATCGACGAGAGAGACGTCAGGAGAATCTGGATCGGAAGCATTAACAGTGTTGTAAGACTTTCCCGGGCCACCTGCGCAACCTTTCGGATAAAGCTTGAGTCCTCCGACGATGTGATGTTGACGCCGTTTCCGGTTCCGATACCAATTTTCAGGTCCTCGTCCTTGTCGTCCGAGTCTTCAGCCTGAGATTGGGATGCGGCGGGTGCTCCCGGGGCTTCTTTCTTTTTTTCCGCCGCGGATATCTTTTCGCCGACGTCCGCGATCGATTTCACCGACAAAGCGACGATGGCTCCGGTCGTAAGTCCGATCCCCATCGGAATCAAAAAGAGGAGGGCGACCGCCGCCACCGTCGTCGCGAGTGACCTTTTGACCAACGCTTTCGAGCGTTTCATCGCGGCGAAGCCGCGCAGATTTTCCATCATCACCACCGGCGCAACGAGTGCCAGCGTGACCGATAGATAAAGTCCCGGTGCGAGACACAGGGCATATCCGGCAAAGGTCAAAATCGTTGAAAGAATTCCCGTGCCCACGAGGCTCTTCCAGTTTTGCCACGTTGCCCGGAGTGCCGGCCTGACGCGGACCGGGCGGAGCGGAAGCGCGAAGTTCTGATTCACCACCCAGGTGATTGTTCCCACCGCCAGATAACCGCAGAAGAATGCCGCGAAAGTTGTGAAGAGGGTCAGCACGGAAGAGATCAAACTTAACGCCATCGGCGTCGCCGCGTCGGGATTCTCCGCAACAAAAACAATGCTTATCGCGACCTTCAGCAGCGACGCAATGATGAACGGAAGAAAGAGCAGGATCGTGATCCCGAGAAACTTTGTAAGGTGCTCGGTGTAGATCACCCCGGCGCGCCGAAGGAGACCGAAAATTCCTTCCGAACGCGAGAGCAGCGCGCTGGCGAATGCTTCGGCGGTTTGTGGCCGATCGTCCGGGTTTTTGGATAGAGCGATCGCGATCTCCCGCTTCAGTTTCTTGCGGACCTTCTTGGCTTCGAGAGGCGGGACCGGAAACGCTTTGTGCGCTTCCATGACGTAGGTGAAATCACCTTCGAAAGGCGTCTTGCCGGAGAGCATCTGAAAGGCAATGACGCCGAGACTGTAGATATCCGAACGGGCATCCAGCCGTTCTCCGCGGCACTGCTCGGGGGACATGTAGAGAGGTGTCCCGATCACCGCTCCGACGCGGGTCAGGTCGCTGTTCGTGGAGGCCGACGTCGCAAGGTTATTTTTTTCGCCGCTCTCCGGAACCAGCAGCGTCCCGGTGGAGTCCGGGTCGCTTACGAGCGGGGCGATAGGAAGAATCGCGGTCCGGGCTTCACCCGCGTCCGGGGACTGAGCTATCGTCGCGGCCTGAAGGATAAGCGTCGGGGAGACGCTATCGTGAATAGCCGTGTCGCCGCCATAATTGTCGGCCATCGTCGCTTTGCCACCGACGTAGTGCGTCGGGTTTGGTGCGACGGAAATATCAATGGCGGATTCGCCGCTGTAATCGGGCGAACGATGCTCCTCGAGCTTTGCGATACCGAAATCCAAAACCTTAACCGTGTAGCCGCCGCGTTGGTTCGGTTCGAGCCAGATATTGTCCGGTTTCAGATCCCGGTGGATGATCCCCTGCTCGTGCGCTTCCTGGACGGCGGAGCAAACCTGTTCGAGAATGTCGAGGGTCCACCCCACCGGGAGATTTTTCTCTTCTTCAAGGATCTCGCCCAGAGTACAGCCGTCCAGATACTCCATCGCGAGATAGGCCGCCCGCCCGTCCGAGGTCTCGGCGAAGCCGAAGTCGGTTACGTTGACGACGTTCGGGTGCCGAAGTCGCCCGGCGGCACGGGCTTCGCGGCGAAATCGTTCGACAAACTCCGGACGCTGCATGAATTGCGGAGC
>DATLCA010000337.1:0-12399 GCA_035526605.1 Pyrinomonadaceae bacterium
ACTCTCGCTCGAAGACGACCTGATGCGGATCTTCGCGGGCGACAAAGTTCGGTCGATGATGGAATGGCTCGGGATGGAAAAGGGTGTCGCGATCGAATCGAAGACCGTTTCGAAGCAGATCGAACGTGCGCAGAAGGCGGTGGAAGCCCGCAACTTCGAAACACGCAAACACGTTCTCAAGTACGACGACGTGATGAACAAACAGCGCGAGACGATCTACGGGCTGCGTCGCCAGTTGATGTTCGAGCCGGAGCATCGCGAATATCTCCTTGGCGAGAGCGGTGTGTCGAAGGATCTGCTGCATGACCTTACGTCGAGCTTCCTGAATATCCAGACGACGCCGGACAAATGGGACGTCGACACTTACGCGGCGGAGATCGAGAGTATTTACGCGCTCGATCCGGCAAAAGATGCGGACGTGAATTTCAAGGTCGATAATCCCGATACGATCGAGGAGAAGATCTGGAAAACTGCATCCGCTAATTACGCCGCGAAGGAAAAGATCGCGGGTGAGGAATCGCTGCGTGCCTACGAGCGGTACATCATGCTCAACATCATCGACTCACAGTGGAAGGACCACCTGCTGTCGATCGATCAGGTGAAGCAAGGTATCGGGCTTGTCGGTTACGGGCAGAAGGATCCGCTGGTCGAATACAAGAAGCAGTCGTTCGACATGTTTCAGGACATGCTCGACCGCATCGACACAAACACGACGAAGGCCCTGTTCCATCTCGAGATCGTTTCGCATGACGAGCAGGCGGAACGTGATCGACTCGAGCGTCTCGAGATGCAGCGTGCGAGAAGGCAGGCGTCCGGGATGGCGTTCACGGGCGCGATGGCAACGGCGACCGTGGCGGGAGACTCGGAAGAGCTTCGCCATACCCCGTTCAAGCGGGACGCCCCAAAGGTCAAGCCGAACGAACCGTGTTACTGCGGATCAGGGAAGAAGTTCAAGAAGTGCCACGGGGCGGGAGTTATTTAACTAAACTAAAACTAATAGTAAGAGATAGAGAAAAACTAAAAGTGAAGAGTTGATTTGTTCTTCTCTTCACTTTTAGTTTTTCATTTCCTAAGCTCCTCGATCATCGCATGAAGATCGGGGAGCTTTTCTAATGGTATGTCCTTTAATAGTTCGGTGATGTGCGCGGCGGAAGATTCCTGTCTAACCAGAGACTGGAGCGGATGTTTCGCCGGAATCGGATCGGACGCGTCGGGTTTCCAGTCGAAAAGGTCGTTCGGCGTGCAGTTCAGAAGCCTGCACAGGCGGCCGACGCTGCTTACCTTGACGTTCGGCAGGCCATACGTGAGCAGGCGACTCGCGATCATCGATGTAAAACCGTTATTGACGAGAAACTTGTTTGGGCGATCGATGCCTCGCAGGCTGAAAATTCGGAGGGGGTTGAATATAAGCATAGAGTTGGGGTGGATTTCGTTATGGACTCGCTGCCCGGGCTGGGATTTAGAGACAGCACGAAATGCGGATGAAATATCGCACAATCTCTGTTAAATAACAAGCGGAATGTTAGATCGGGATCGTTACGTGCTGAATACAGCGAGTGAGCCGGACACGAGAATGCGTTACCCGGATGATATTACCTGTTACCCGGATGACCGAACGTGCGTCCCGGACGATGAACATCCCAGCACGGGTGATAAAAAGCGCGGCACGGGTCATAAAAAGCGTGGAGCAGATAATAAAATGCGCGGGGCCAGTGGTAAAAGCGTATCTACCGTCATGTCGAACGTGATCACTGAGGCGTCATGCGTGTCCCCCGCAATACACCGCGTGACCTACTCCGCACTCCCGGGGCCCCGCTTAAAATTTTATGTTAGCTGCTTAACATTTTAAGCGTTATGTATGCCGGATTACGTTACAAATGCGTTTCAATGCGTTACGCTATGTGCGTAACGCATTGCCGATTTAACCAGCCGCCGGAAAGAACGCCAGTTTTACTTAGGTTTTTCGCAAAGGCGATTCAGCTCTGCCTCTCCGTTTTTACCGATTCAAAAATCTTAATCAGCCCTTCAATAAAACGATCGCTTAACGCCCGCGACGATGCGCGGGACAAAGGGGCGAGCTTGCGGCAATAACAAAGGCAAAACTTTTGCGACGGAACTCGGGGGTACGGGTGTATTGAGTGAGCAGATTCATCCTTGAATTCGCCCAAATAAAGATGACTTTCTATTTAAGAGGTCGATCGGTTAAAGGCGTCAGTCGGCTGGTGTGGACCGGTTCATGCACCAGCTCAAACTTCCCGCCGCCGAGTAATGTGCAAGATTCCCCCAGACCCGCCGTTCGAAATTAGACAAGTGGTTCGCAGATCATTTCAAACGAGGCTGAATATTATGAAGAAACGGCTTATTGCATCCATCGCCCTTGCGTCCGCGGCCATCGCCGCGAACATCTATTCCAATTCAATGTCGGCAGCTACCGATCCAGAACTCGGCCCGCTGCCGGCAAGCGCGCCCAAGCCCGGAAAAACGATGACCGCCTTTTTGTCGGCGGCGGAACTCAAAGACTACTTCAAACAATTGGCGGAGAAGCAGAAACGCCGCGCCGACCGCCGAGAGATGGCGAAAAGTGTATCAGAGTCGGCAGCGAGCCCCAGTGTTTCTATGTCGGTTGATACGGTCGGCGCGGCAAAGGATGACGAATCGATAACAAACACCCAGCACGCCGGCGTCGACGAAGGCGGGATCGTAAAAGTGCATGGCGATCATCTGTTGATCCTCAGACGAGGCCGGTTGTTTACCGTGCGCGTCGGGGATGATTCGCTGAAGCCCGTGACGTCGATCGACGCCTTTGCGCCGGGTGTCGATCCGAGCAGCGACTGGTATGACGAGATGCTGGTCTCGGGAGACACGGTGGTCGTGATCGGGTACAGCTACGGCCGCGGCGGGACGGAGATCAACCTATTCGACATCGCGGCGGAGGGCTCGCTCAAATATCGATCGACCTACCACCTGCGCTCGAACGACTACTATTCGTCGCGCAATTACGCGAGCAGGTTGATCGGCAGCAAGCTCGTCTTTTACACTCCGCAATACCTTCAGTTCTCTGGTGAACCGGTCGATCAGTTCCCCGCCATCCGCCGCTGGCACAAGGGAGCGAAGCCGGACGAATTCAAACCGATCGTCGAAGCGACCCGCGTTTATCGCGCCGCGAAGGCGTCCGGATCGACATACGGCGGCCTCGCGCTTCATACGATCACCGTTTGCGATCTGGCGGACGGCGGGTTCGCATGCTCGGCGAGTGCGGTTCTTGGCGCACCCGGCCGCGTGTTCTATGTTTCGCCGACATCGGTTTATGTCTGGACAACTGAGTGGAATTACGGCGACGGCCGAACGAAGGCCAACTCGATGCTCTACAAAATGCCGCTCGACGCGTCTGCCCCGAGCGCCCTCGGCGTGATGGGCAGCCCCGTCGATCAATTCTCATTTCTGGAAAGCGACGACAAGCATTTGAATGTCCTGGTCCGCTCGGACGGGAATGGCGAGCAAATGTGGGGATCTGAGTTTGCGGCCGGCGACGTGGCGTTGTTCCGTGCCCCGATCGACAGTTTCTCCGACGGGAGCCAAGAGGCGCCGAGCCATCGCTACCGGGAATTACCAAAACCCGAAGGTTACACATTCCAGAACCGGTTTGTTGGCGATCATCTTTTGTACGGCACGGGCAGCGGTTGGGGCCAGCCGGAGCAAAGAAAGTCCGCGAATCTTTTTGCAATCGACTACGTGAACGGTGACGTGAACGAGCTTTGGCTGAAACACGGCGTGGATCGGATCGAGCAGATGGGGACCGACGCGGTTGTTATCGGGACCAACGGCAGCGATCTTTATTTTTCGCCCATTGAGTTGAATCGCGATGTGCGTGCTCGGGAAAGCTTTGTCAGGAAAAATGCTTCGCAGGGCGAGCTCCGCAGCCACGGGTTCTTTTATAAACCGATCGGCAAGGATTCCGGTATGCTCGGCCTGCCGATCGCTCGGGAAGGACGTGCCGGGTACCGACACCTGGTCGAAGGGTCGGCGGCCGTAACGTTCCTCCGAAACGACCGGTTGGACCTTACCGAGATGGGTGAGCTTGAAGCAGGAGACGCATCTGGAAACGACGGCTGTCGCGCTTCGTGTGTTGATTGGTACGGCAATGCCCGGCCGGTGTTTCTACGGAATCGAATCTTTGCGTTGATGGGGTACGAGATCGTCGAAGGATCGGTAACGGGAAGTCGGATCAAGGAAACACGGCGGATAAATTATTCGCCGCAAAGGGGCAGGGCAGGAAACGGAGAATAGACAGCGCGGAAGCGTCGAGTACAGCTCAAGCGACCGGACCGCAGGCAGGGTGCACGCGGTCCGGTCGCTTAAACGCCAGTCGGTCGAGTCCGAGTCAATGTCTACTTAATCCTCTTCAAACTTCCCTGCCCGCTTATCTGGCGATTGCCCGCGACCTGCTCCGCCTTGGAAAATGCGCGAAGGAAATTCTCGCCCAACACTTTGCGGATGTCCTGTTCCGTATACCCCCGCTTTAACATCTCGTACGTAACAAGTGCGAGGTCTTCCATCCCGTTCATACCGGCGGGGAGAAACGGAACGCCGTCGAAGTCGGATCCTATACCGATAAAATCGATCCCCGCGACTTTCTTGATGTGATCGATGTGGTCGACGATGCGTTTGTAGTCCGCAACGTAGATCGGATTCACCGCCATCAACTGCCGCTCGGCCTCGTTATAACCGGCAGTGTTGTTAGCGTACTGCTTGCGGAGCGCTTCTATCTGAGGACGCAGGCGCGTGGCCCGCTCGTTCTCTTCCTTGTTTGTCCGTGCATCGAGGAACGAGGGATAGAAATTGATCATGATGACGCCGCCATTCTGCGCGACACGTTTGAGGACATCGTCCGGCACATTCCGCGTATGGTCGTTCACGCCGCGGGCTCCCGAGTGCGACGCGATTATCGGGGCGGTTGTCACATCAAGCACGTCGTTCATCACCTTCACCGATACGTGCGAAATGTCGACGAGCATCCCGAGGCGGTTCATCTCGCGGACGACGTCTTTTCCAAACGGCGACAAGCCGTTGTTCTTTACCTCGCCGCGATGCGCATCGGCCCAGTCGTGCGAAACGTTGTGGGTGAGGGTCATGTAGCGAATGCCCAGGCGATAAAAATCCCGAAGCGCGAACAGTGAATTCTCGATCGCGTAACCGCCCTCGATCCCCATCAGGGCACAAACCTTATTCGCTTTCTTCGCCCGCCTGATTTCGTCTGCCGTGGTGCACATCATCAACTGGCCGGAATGTTTTTCCGCCTCTCGGTAGGTAGAGTCGATCATCTCCATCGCACGCCGCATCGCGTCGTGCGTCTCCATCCGACCGCCGCCTACGTAAATCGAGAAGAACTCACCGGTGATGCCGCTAGCCTTGAACCTTGCGAGATCGGTGTGAAACGGATCGCCGTCGTTGTGAAACTTACCGACCGAACTGGTCGCCAGATCGAAGTCGTCGTCGACCATTGGTGAGGGAATGTCGTTGTGCCCGTCGACGATAATTGCCTTTCGATGGATCTTCAGAGCCTGGGCCCAGATCTTCGGATCGGCGTCTTTCGGCATCGTCTGGGCGAAAGTAAAAGCGCAAAACAAAACGACTAAGCAAAGTGCGTTGATTGATCTCATAAATTTAGATGGAGGCTGAGCCGGCTTCCTAGTCTAGCGTCTTTTAATCGAATTCGGAATCGGGACACCGGGGGTGATTAATTACAAAAATTAAGGAATTAATAATTGCGGGATCAACTGTAATAGAAGCTCAGTCTGTTTTTCTGCTCGTAATTTCGTAATGAGGTAATTGTTAATTTGGTAATGGCGCGTAGAGCGTGAGAGTTTTTTACCGCGACCGGACCAGCCGACGCGTGAATCATGAAACACTCCGAAAGGAGAAACGCCGGACCGACCGCAAAGAAAAAAAGGGACAGCTTAACGAAGCCGTCCCGAGGCGTTTAGAGGAGGAAAGGAACGCTGCGACCCTCGTGTCGGTAATTGAGTCCCAGCTTTCCAACCGATTATGTGATGCAAATATCGGGGCTGTTGTTGTCGGAAATTTCTTACTGGAACACTGCTTGCACAAGCCGAGCGGCCCCTCACTCCCGCCTCGGCCGTGGAAACTCAATAGGCATTTAATTTAATCAGAAAAAGCCCTGCTTTTGCCCGCCAGAATTCCAGACGAAATCGCAAATTTCGTCAGGTGCCGGGTGACATAATACGTCATGCGCCTCCGCGGCGCGCTCATTATGACCCGCAAAATCCGATCGAGCAGCACGCCCACCCAGAATCAGGAAAACGGCAACCCCAGAGCGCCAAAAAAATCCGGCAAAAAAACGACGACGCGGAACGCGCCGCCGGGAGGCTTCATTGAGAACCTTCCCGTGCTGTTATACGCGGTCGAACCGAGTCCCCCGTATACCCCGATCTACGTAAGCCCGGCCTTCGAGATATTCGGCTATCCACTCGATGAATGGTTGACCGATCCCGAGATATGGGTTCGCGTGATCCATCCAGAGGACCGCCCGAGCGTTTTTGAGAAAACGGTTGATTCGACCTTAACGGGCAAGCTCGTCCAATACGAATATCGCGTAATTGCCGCGGACGGCACCGTCCATTGGGTGCAGGATCGCGGCTGCCTGATCCGCAACGCGGAGGGGACGGTCACTCATCGACAGGGAGTGATCGCCGATATTACGGCGAGCAAGCTTGCCGAGCAGGAGCTCGAGAAACGCGAAAAACTTTACAGGACTTTGGCGCGAAGCATCCCCGGGACGGGCGTACTGCTGTTCGATCACGAGCTCAGGTACACACTCGCGGACGGCGAGCAATTGAACCTTCGGAATTACGAGCAGGCGTCCCTCGAAGGGCGAACTCTCTGGGAAGCATTTCCGAAAGAGATCGCGGACGAATGGTCCGGGTACTACAGACGGGCTTTGTCGGGCGAGCACATAAGCTTCGAGCGGAATGCGGCCGACGGCTGGTTCCAGGTCGACGTCGTGCCGGTACGCGACGAGAACGGCGAGATATTCTCCGGCATGGTGATGTGGCAGGACATCGCGGAGAGAAAACACGCAATCCAGAGTCTCGAAGAAAGCGAATCCCGCTATCGGAACCTTTTCGAAAACGCGAACGACATTATTTACGTGCACGATCTGGACGGCAACTACATCTCTCTCAATCGTGCGGCCGAGCAGGTCATCGGCTATCCTCGCGAGGAAGCTTTGCGGATGAACATGAAGCAGATCGCGGCCCCGCATCATCTGAAAAAGGCGCGTCAGCAACTAAAGAAAAAGATCAAAGGCGTCGAGCAGACCGGCTACGAAATGGACTGCATCACAAAGGATGGACGCCGGCTCACGCTCGAGATAAACAGCACCACGATTCGAAAGGACGGCGTCGCGGTCGCCATACAGGGAATCGCCCGCGACGTTACGGAACGGAAACAGGCGGAGCGGGCCCTTCAGGAAAGCGAGGCGAAGTTCCGAACTCTCGCGGAAACCGCCTCGGACGCGATCATCACCATCGACGATCGCGGGATCATTTCGTTCGTAAACGCCGGAACCGAAAAAATATTCGGCTACAAGGCGGAGAGCATGATCGGCGAAAGCTTGACGATGCTGATTCCGGAACGTCTTCGTTCCACCCACGCCGCCGGTCTGCGTCGTTACCTTAGTTCCGGCAGGCGCAATATTCCCTGGAAGGCCGTGGAGCTTCCCGGCCTGCATCGCGACGGCCACGAAGTCGAGCTGGAGCTTTCTTTCGCGGAATACGACAAGGACGGCCGGAGATTTTTCACCAGCGTAATTCGTGACATCACGGAGCGAAAGCGTTCGCAGGAAGCGCTGAAGGAAAGCGAATCCAGATTTCGCGATCTTTTCGAGAACGCCAACGATCTCATCTATACGCACGATCTTCAGGGGAAATTCACTTCGCTCAATCGGGCGGGCGAACGCATCACCGGCTACTCGCGCGACGAAGCGTTGAATATGCAGATCTCGGAAGTGGTCGCCCCCGAGTATCTGGAATACGCGCAGCGCATGACGATGCGGAAGATCGAGGGCGAGCTTCCAACCTCGTACGAGCTAGAGATCCTGGCTAAAGGCGGTCATCGCGTCATGCTGGAGCTCAGCACACGGCTCATCTATAAGAACGACCAGCCGGTCGGCGTGCAAGGAATCGGACGCGATATCACATCCCGCCGCGTGGCCGAAGAGCAGCTTCTTCACAACGCGCTTCATGACTCTCTTACCGACCTTCCGAACCGGACGGAATTTATGCGACATCTGCAGGAGGCTGTCGAAAAAGCCAAGGCGGATCCGGAATTCAAATTCGCCGTACTGTTTCTCGACCTCGACCGGTTCAAAGTGATCAACGACAGCCTCGGCCACGTGATCGGCGATAAATTGTTGGTGGGGATCGCGAAGCGACTCAAGGCCTGCGTGCGTCCCCGCGACATCGTCGCAAGATTCGGGGGCGACGAATTCACGATTTTGCTTAACAGGATCGACGATTCCAGCGACGCGACGATGGTCGCCGACCGCCTCCAGCGAAAGCTCACGGCTCCGTTCAAGTTCGGCAACTATGAAGTCTTCAGTTCGGCCAGCATCGGCATAATAGTCTCCGACGACATCGATCGCGGGGCGGAGGACTTTCTGCGGGACGCCGACACTGCGATGTACCGCGCCAAGGAAGCGGGCAAGGCCCGCTGCGAAGTTTTCGACCGCGAGATGCATGCGGCCAATATGAACCTTCTGCAGATCGAGACGGACCTGCGGCGGGCTCTGAGTCGAAACGAGTTCGAGGTTTTCTACCAGCCGATCGTGAATCTGGAAACGGGCCTCTGCCGCGAATTTGAAGCATTGATACGTTGGAAGCATCCGGCTCACGGTTATGTCCCGCCGAAAGAGATAATCTCCGTGGCGGAGGAGTCGGGGTTGATAATCCCGATCGGGCAATGGATTTTGGAAGAAGCGTGCAGACAGGCGCGGCAATGGCAGAAAAGCCTGCCCGGGTGCGAGCACCTCTCCATCAGCGTCAATCTTTCAGCCAAACAGTTGATGCATCCGACGTTGCTGGGGCAGCTTGAAGAGACGCTTCGCTCGACGGGCTTGAACTCGCGATACCTGAAACTTGAAGTTACCGAGAGCACCGTCATCGAGCGGAGCGAAACCGCCCTCGGGGTGTTATCGGAAATAAAGGAGCGGGGAATCTCCCTTTCGATGGACGATTTCGGAACCGGGTATTCCAGCCTGAGCTATCTTCACCAGTTCCCTTTCGAACGCCTCAAGATCGACCGGTCGTTCGTAGATAAGATGGACCACGATCCGAAAAGCGAAGCGATCGTCCGGACGATTTTGCTGCTCGGCAAAAATCTGAACATGGAGGTCGTCGCGGAAGGGATCGAGAGTAACCGCCAGCTCGAGCTGCTCCGCGTCCTTGGCTGCGGCCTCGGGCAAGGCTTTCTATTCTCCCGTCCGATCGGCGCGAACGAGGCCGAAAGCTTCCTGAACGAGCGAAAGATCGAGGAGGCAATTCCGCAAAAGTCTTACGAGCTGCCAAGTCTCGAAGTGTCGGAGATACAGTAGCCGCAACAGGACGCTGTTTCCCGGCTCTTCTCTTGTCCGAACCGGGAGGGTAGCGCTTGGAACCCAGACGTCATCACTTCCCCGCAGTTTGCGCTCTCGGCTTTGCGTTCTTCACATACTTGTCGAACCACTGCGTCATTTCATACAGAGTGTGCTCGACGGACTCCTTCGCGGAATATCCGTGTGCCTCGAGCGGCAGCATTACCAACCGGGCCGTACCGCCGTTGCCGCTGATCGCGGCGAAGAGGCGTTCGGACTGTATCGGGAAGGTTCCCTGATTGTTGTCGGCTTCACCGTGGATCAGCAGGATCGGCTCATTGATCTTGTTGGCGTAGAAGAACGGCGAGATGTCGGTGTAGAGCTTCGTCGCTTCCCAGAAATTCCGTCGCTCGCCCTGAAACCCGAACGGCGTAAGCGTACGATTGTAGGCTCCGCTGCGGGCGATGCCGGCGCGAAACAGATCCGAGTGCGCGAGAAGATTCGCCGTCATGAAAGCGCCGTAGCTGTGCCCGCCGACCCCGACACGATCGGGATCGACGACGCCCATCTCAACGCCCTTGTCGATCGCCGCCTTTGCCGAATCGACGATCTGCTTTATGAACGTATCGTTGACCGTTTCCGGATCGCCGACGACAGGCATCGTCGCGTCGTCCAGCACCGCGTAACCCTGCAGCAAGAAGAAGAGATGTGAAATGCTGCTGATCTGCGTGAACCGGTTTGTGGATCCGGAGACTTGCCCCGCCGTCGCGGCGTCGTTGAACTCAAGCGGATATGCCCACACGACGGTAGGCAGGCGCGTCCCCTCTTTGTATCCGGGCGGCGTGTACAACGTGAAAGATAAATCGACGCCGTCGGCACGCTTGTATTTCACGAGCTGCTTCTTGATCCCCCGAAGCTGGGGTGTCGGATCTGCAAAGTCGGTTAGCTTCGATGGCCCGGGTACCGAACATTTATCGTTAGGGTAACACTGGCGGCGTAGGTAAAGATTCGGTGGCTCTGCGGACGATTCTCGTCGAGTAATTATCTTCAGGAACTTACTGATATTGGTATTCAGCGTCACGTTCGAATCGTCGCCGACGACCGCCACCACACTTTCGTACTCGCCCGCTTCCGAGCGAAACATCTCGTCGGTTTTCAGTGTCCTCAAGTTCATCCGGCGAAGGAACGGACGGTCACCCTCCGGCGACGAACCAGCACCCGTTAGAAAAATGTCGTCGCCGTCCTGCCGGATCACGCTGTTCCCGTTAGGCAAAAGTTTCGTAACCGGTGTACCCATGTCGTTGTAGCGATCATTCACGTTCAGGTCCGAGATCATCTTCACATTCGAAGGATTTCGATAGTCGGTCATGAAGATGCGCCGGCGCTGCGTGTCGCGGTTGTAGTCGTAAAACCACATCATCCCGTCCTTCTCGCCAAATATGCGGCCCTGATATCGTTGCTCGAGCTTTGCAAGCTCAGCCGGCGATCCGGAAAACGGTGCCGCGAATGTCATCAACTTATCGCGCGGCGTGACCTTCTTTCGGGGATCGCCACCGTCCAGAGCTTCGGCCCAGATAAGCGTCGAGGGCTCGGTCGGGATCCATCCGTAACTGCGCGGACCGGTCTGCACACCTTGTATTGGAAGAGCGTCCTGGAGCGGGATGTTCGCGACCGTGTAAACGGGTTTCCCGTTCGAATCCCAAACCTCGACCTTTTTGGGGAAGCGGAAGAAGGGGAATAGATACGAGAATGGACGTTCGATCCTGGACGCGAGAATATATTTCCCGTCCGGGGAGAAGTCGGCATTATCGATGATACCGGGCGAGCCGATCTCGCGAACCTTACCGCCAATGTCGATGAGCGCGAGCTGCGACGTTGCGTAGTATTCGAAAAGCCTTTCATCGTTGGGGCTCCTTAGCAGATCCTGGAAAGTCTGCACCGCCCCACCGCGGCCGGTAGTTTCCTGAATGTTCGGTTCATTGGGGGTGACGTTCTGGTACGAAGGCGCGGCGCCGCGTTTCGCCGGAACGAGCGTCGCGGAAATCGTCCGCGAGTCCTCCCATCCAAATCCGCCGAACGCGGTGTTGACGTAAACGTTTTTGATCCGGGATGCCTTCGCCGTGGCCGCGTCGATTATCCAAAGCTGGACACCTGCCTGGGTAATATTCCCTGCGGCGATGTATTTTCCGTCCGGCGACCACTGCGGCGAAAATATTTGTGCACCCGCAGGGAGTGCGACCGTCAACTCTTTGCCGTCGGAAATATTCTTCAATTTCAAACTAACGAAATATGGCTGGCGGTGCTGCCCGTTCGTGTTCGGGTTTATGCGCGCACCGGCGAGACGCAGCATCGGCTGCGCGAGCTCGGAGATCGGCGGGTATCGCAACGGCTCCAGTAAAGCCATGCGGTCGCGTACCGGCGAAACCGAAACCGACGGGATCGCGGGTGCGTTGAGGACATCCATTATTTCTTTCGGCGGCTGCTTGTAGCTCTGTGCGAAAGAAATTACCGGAATGAATAATAAAAGAAGCGATCGAGTAAATTTCGTTTTCATATTCGTATAACCGTTAGAGAAAATTGCCGCCGGGAGCTTATTGCAAACTGCCGCCTGCCACGCTTTCGCCCGTCTTCTGAAATTTCAAATTTGAAATTTCGAATTTGATAGCCAGAATACCAACTCCGCTTTCTGCCTTCCGAGATTTCAAATTTCAAATTTCAAATTTCAAATTGATATTTGATCGACTGGCCGCCTGCCTTCTACCCCTGAAATTTCAAATTTGAAATTTGATATTTTCCGCCTTCCGTCTTCC
>DATLCA010000338.1:0-1762 GCA_035526605.1 Pyrinomonadaceae bacterium
TCGGCCTTTCTCGTCGAATTCGTCGACGTGAACCGTTACCGGCACGATTTCGTCTTTAAACTTTCCAGCGTTGATCGCCGCCGCCGCTTTCTGGTGCGATTGCAATGAGAACTCGTCGGCCTGGTCGCGCGTGATCTCGTATTTCTTCGCGAGATTCTCGGCAGTCAGTCCCATGTTCAAGTAGTAATCCGGGTACGAATCGACGAGGGTCGGATTCGGCCGCACGACGTTTCCGCCCATCGGGATCATCGACATTGTCTCAAGCCCGCCGGCGACGATCACGTCCGCACCGCCGGTCGCGATCCGATCCGCCGCAAGGGCGATCGTCTGCAGCCCCGACGAGCAATAACGATTCACCGTCATCGCACTCGTTTCAACGGGAAGCCCCGCCGCGATCATCGAGGTCCGCGCCACGTTCATTCCCTGCTCGGCCTCGGGAAACGCACAGCCCATGATGACGTCTTCGACCTGGGATTTATCGAGACCTTCGACACGGTCCACCGCCTCCCTTATCGCCGCCGCCCCGAGATCATCGGGCCGCGTGTTCTTAAGTGTTCCTTTCGGAGCCTTTCCGACTGCCGTACGTACGGCCGATACGATTACTGCGTCTTTCATATTCTTAAATACCACTTTCCGCCTTCCGCTTGATCAATTTCAGCATCTCCATTCGGATCAAACCGCTGAAAGGCTGGATGAATGTCCAGTAGAATCCGAAATTTTTCTTACTCTCAGCATCCATACATTTGATGCGCGTCTCCGTCTTCAAGTGCGTCTCAGCTCCATCGGGTTCCAGCGAGAAGTTCCAGACGGCTTTTGCATAACCCGTGGTGTCAAACTTTTTAAAGCTCTCAGCGTCAATCTTCTGCAGGGCACCGCCGATCGTCCAAAATCTTCCGACGAGCCCGATCACCATTTCGCGATCTAATGTTTCCCCGAGAATCTCAAAGCGCGACCGGGTCATGCTATGCAGCGTCACGTTTTCACCCGACATCCCGCGAAGACGCAGCAGCCACCTCACGATAAACGACTCGCTAAAATCAACCTCGTTTGCGGCGCGATAGGTCTCAGCAGCCGTAGCCTGAACCGAAATGCCGTGCGTTTCGACAAAGTCGTATTCGGATAAAAACTCATCGATCAACATTGCTTGTACCTGAAACAACTCACCAGATGATCATTCACCATCCCGGTCGCCTGCATGAACGCGTACATGATGGTCGAGCCGACAAAATTGAATTCACGCTTTTTCAGATCTTTGCTGACCGCGTCGGAGATCTCCGTCCGCGGGAGGATCTCCGAAGTATCTTTCAACTTGTTCACGATCGGTTTTCCATCCACGAACGACCAAATATATTTGTCGAACGACCCGAACTCTTTTTGCACTTTCAAAAATGCCTTCGCGTTCGATACGGCGGATGCGATTTTTAACCGGTTGCGGATGATGCCTTCGTTCTGCAAAAGCTTCTCGATCTTCCTGTCCGTGTATCGAGCCACTTTGTTCGCATCGAATCCGTCGAATGCTTCGCGATAACTTTCTCTCTTTCGAAGGATCGTGTCCCAGCTCAAACCCGCCTGCGCACCTTCAAGGATCAGAAATTCGAACAGCCGCTGATCGTCATGCAGAGGCACGCCCCACTCATTGTCGTGATACGCGATCGCAAGTTCGTTCTTTGGCCAGATGCAGCGTTTCATTCTCTTACGGCCGCGTTAGCGGGGCATTGAATTTAGCCGTGGACCTTCGTCCACGGGCGGCTGAACATTCATG
>DATLCA010000339.1:0-3166 GCA_035526605.1 Pyrinomonadaceae bacterium
GTCCGTCGACGTCGATCGCGGGACCCTGACCCTCCGGCTCTCGCGGTATAGAGGTTTCGCCTTTAAGCAATGACAACAGATTTGGAACTCCGGCAAATTTAAGGAAACCGATTTGTCTCGCGCCGTATATCAGATAAAGCAGCGAGACCGCTTGTCCGAATCGCATAAACCCAGCGAGTGGTGCGGGGGCCCGGTACAGCTGGCGGTCGGGAAGCCTGAGGCCGTACAGTACCAACATCCCAAAAGCGATAACGGCCTGGGCGTTATAGATCGGCCGGTAAAGCGCGTTGCGCCGCCGCTCACTGAACAATTTGGTGGCAATCTTTTTGGCCCCCCGACTGGCGAGCAGGCTGTGGATGCCCGCGAACAGAATCGTTGCTGCTGTGATTTTGACGATGCTCTTGAACATACCCCTAGCCACCTTTCTTCAATTTCTCCGGCCCGTGACTAGGTTAGATTAGCGCTTCGCACAAACTCGACGCCAACTATTAGGCGGTTTCTTTGACCTGAGATCTGAAACTTGCCTCCTGATCTAAACGATCTGCAAGCATTCACCAAAATTTAAAACCAGGCCGTACTTTTCAGATGTCCCGCGACCGCCCGCGCGGCCTGCTTCATCTGCGTAACGTCGCTGGACGGCTTCGGCATCGAGGGAATCGTCAGCACGCCACCTTGACCGACGATTCTTTGCTTGCCGGGAATAACGCGGCCGGTGGTCAGAACCTTGCCGGTTCTGGGCATTAATACCGTGTAATCGACGTGCGTCACAAGCAGCTGGCCCGATCCGCTATCTTCAACGGCAATTCCCACCCAGAGAACATGGTTGTCCGTCTCCTCCTTCGAACGAGCGGTCGCACTCTCCAACGTCATCTTCCCTCCCTTGCTGAGGTTCAGGAACGGATGCGGATCATACTTCATCCAGGTCATGAATTCCTTGAAAACAAGGTCCATATAATTCGAGCTCATATACCCGAAGCCGTGAACGATGTTGCCGGTGACGACGAGAGACGCAACTTTCGCGGGTACATCCGAGGTCTGGATGTTCGGCGTCGGAGAAGGCTGGACGATTACTAACTGAGGCGCGGGTTCCTTTTTGTTCTGCCGACCGGATTGAGCTTCGGCATGGGAAGCAAGAAACGCGGTGCTTGTTAAGACGATCAGTAGGAATCTGAGGTAAAGCATAAGTTTGGGATAATCAATTAGGGCATTGTATCCGAATCTCGGTAAGAATCCAGAGCCGGGACGGTCGGTGAGAATTCAAACATTGTGAGCTCGGTCTGACGCGGATATTATTAGGCAGGCTCTTTAAGAAGTAATGAAATTCTCGAGAAAACAAGTTCTGGGTGCTCTGATCTTTGTTGTCGTAATCGTGGCCTTCACGCTGACGCGTTATTACCTCGCCGTGCGATGACGAGCCTGGAAGCGCCTTGAAGTTGAGCACCCGTATCTAAGCCATCGCCAAAAAGATTTTTCGCGGGCCGCTGAAGGGCATGCGGCCGTGGCACGCGAGCACGTTGTCCAAAACCAGGATGTCACCGCGCTGCCACGATACGAGAACCATTTGCTCGCGCGTGACCGCCCGGATGTGTTCGAGATCGGCAATCTCGAGATCTCCACCGTCGCCGAAGTATGCGTTGAGCCGGAGTGCGTCGGTGCTGTTCGCGGCGAGAGCGGCTTGGTAGGCTTCGTCTCCCAAACTGCTCGGGTGAAAACCTTCCGCCTGATTAAACCAGACTTCTTCGCCGGTGGTCGGGTGCTTCGCTGTTGCCGGACGGATCTCGCACAGCCGCAGGCTGCCGTCGTCGTTCCAGCGATAGGCAATGTCGCAATCGGCACAGAAGTCTTCGACGATCCGTGCATCGTTTGTTTCGAACGCCGCCTGCCACGAATATTCGGAATCCGGCGCGTTTTCGAGACGCCGCTCGTACCGGATCTTCCTGGTCTTGAAGCGGCGGACGATGGCGGGATCGAGAGCTTTCAGGATCGCCCGGCTATCGGCGATCGGAGTCTCACCGCCCTCGGTCGCCGGGGTTTCGCAGTAGAAAAAAAGATATTCGGGTGAGCGGACCGTGTAAGAAAGCTCGTTGTGGAGCGAAAGTGAAAGAGCTTTCGGGTATTCGGTCGAGGTGTAAACGCCGCCGCCGAGACTGATACGCGGCGACGCTCCGCCGGTGTAATCGGCAAGCGGGGATCCGGCAAATGCCTCCGCGAAACGCGCCAACGCCGGAACCGATCGCGGGGCGAATCCTCGAAACAACAACGCTCCGGATTCTCGCAGCCGGGCGAGCAAAGCGCCCCGATTTTCGAAAAGAAAAGATTCAAGGATTTCCGCGCCCAAGACGTGCCGGTCTTCGCCCTCAGGTTCCACTATCAACGGCAATGTCTGGCGATCCGGCAAAGTGTAATTCATTCCGTGATTCGTTCGGTCGATCTTTCCGGCGGTGTAGACCAATGTTACCGATCATTTCGGTCGCTCGCCTGTCATCTGGAACACGATACTCCCGCCATTCGCGAGCTCGGCATAAGTAAGGTAGGTGCGGGCGATGCGCCGGCCGTTTACCGAGACGGACTTCACGTAAACATTTTTGTCGCTCTGATTCCGAGCCTCGATCGAAAGCATTTTGCCGTTCTCCAATTTCAAAACCGCCGTCCTGATCGCCGGGCTTCCGATGGCGTATTGCCCCGAGCCCGGTGCGACCGGATAAAAACCGAGCGCGGTGAAGAGATACCACGCAGACATCTGACCGCAATCGTCGTTGCCGCCCAGCCCGTCGGGAGCGGGATGATACTGATGCTTCAAGATCATCCGCACGCGCTCCTGCGTTTTCCATGGCTCGTCGGTCCAGTTGTAAAGATATGCGACGTGATGGGCGGGCTCGTTGCCGTGAACATATCCGCCGATGATCCCGTCGCGCGTGATGTCCTCGGTCTCGGCAAAAAATTCGTCAGGCAGATGCATGTCAAATAGCTCGTCGAGATGAGCCGCGAATTTTTTCTTGCCTCCCATCAGTTGGATCATTGAGTCGGGATCATGCGGGACGTACAAACTGTAATTCCACGAGTTGCCCTCGATGAATCCCTGACCTTCCGTTTTGAGCGGATCGAAGTTTTTCGCAAAGCTTCCGTCGTTCATTTTTGGACGCATGAAACCGGTCGAAGCGTCGAA
>DATLCA010000340.1:0-40488 GCA_035526605.1 Pyrinomonadaceae bacterium
GCCTGGATGGTCATCGCCATCCCGTTAATGATCGTCGCGGCCGAGCGTTGGGGAAGCGACGGAGTTGCTGCGGCCAGACTAACGGCGACACTTATCACCATTCCCATCATCGCGTATAGCGAGCGGCGGTTTCTGGGAAATGTTCTTTGGAGATTCTGGCTCGCCGTCGGAGCCCGGATCCTAGTCGCGGCGGCCGCGATGGCCCTCGTAGAGCGGACATTATTGAGCCTCTTGGGCGAGTCTTACCTGTCTCTTTTCGCGGCCGGGAGCGCCGGGGCGCTGGTGTTCGCGATAGCAATTTTGTTGACGCGGCTTTTGACGCCCGAAGAGCGAGAGATCGTGAGCAGAAATCTCGATGTAAGAAAGCAGTTCCGCAGAACCCAGAAGGCGGCCGGGTAAATCAAACGCGAAATCAGGAAATGGAAACTAAACTCGGACTCGTTCAGCGGCTCGAATTTATTAAATCACTCTGCAGGGACAGGAGTGTTCTTCATCTCGGCTGTACGAACTGGCCTTACACGCAGGATGCGATCGAGGCGGGCACGCTTCTTCATAAAGATCTCGCGGAGGTGGCGAGCGAGTTGACGGGCTTTGATTTCGACCAGGAAGGAATTGATATTCTTTCGTCGAGAGGGTTCGACAAGCTCTTCCGCGCCGATCTGGAAAAGCTCGAGGACGTCGGGCTTAACGGAACGTTCGACGTGATCGTGGCCGGCGAGATGATCGAGCACCTGAATAACCCGGGCTTGTTCCTCGAAGGAATCAAGCGGTTCATGCATCGCGAAACGCTGCTCGTAATCACGACGATAAACGCGTACTCCGGAATGCGATTCTTCGTGTATGGGCTGCGCGGGCGTGGCGGGGACCGCGAGCCGGTTCACCCTGATCATGTCGCCTATTATTCTTATTCGACTCTGAAGCTGTTGTTGGAGCGTTTCGGTTTCCAGCTCGCGGACTTCCAATTCTACGACATCGGCAGCGAGCATCGTCCGCACAATGGGAAGTTGCGTAATTTTGTGAACGACGTCTGTGTGAAGATCGCCCCGCAATGGGCCGACGGTGTGATCGCGGTCTGCAAGCTTCCGGTCGAATAAAACAATTCAGCTACCCCAGAGCGGCGGGAGTTCTGAGCGCCGTCCTCCGCGCAAATAGATTCACAAAAGCCAGACTTAGCGCCAGGACAAACAGAAGCCTTAGAACCGATGGAAATATCGTCGCGTAAAAGGATTCAAAAGAAACGATCGTCATCAACGAGAAGTATGCGACCTTTTTCCATAGGGCGGGGTTCGGTGTGTCGATCAACGCGGCATAAATAAATCGAAGATATATTCCCAGAATGAGCATTCCCAGGGGCACGCCGATCGGGCCGAAATTGCGTAGCAGATCGCCGAACGGCGAGATCGCGAACGAGTTTTCCCCGAAGTTGAAATAAAGGTCGCTGTACGCGCGCGGATCGGATGTCGGCGGCTTTTCCTTCCAGATGAACCGCGGAATAAAGGACGTATAAAGATCGTTCAGAATGTTGTTCTCGAGCCCGTAGCTCGCTTCGTAAGGAGCAAGCTGCTCATAGTTGGCGACGACGACCGCCACCGAGCTCAGATTTTCAACTCGGGCCGCGAGGGCCGAAGCGGACTGCTCGACGATCAGCATCGGGTCGGCGACCGAGAGGTATTCGACCGTGACCAGAACTTGGCCAAAATAATCTCCGGCGCCGATGCGTTCCTCCGATCCCTTTACATTCCGGAAAGTGGTTCCGTAGATGACCCCTATGATAACGGCGAGCAGGCCGACCACGGCGAAAAGAGCCGCAACGCGGAGCTTTAATTTGCGCCCGGAGGCGACGAACGCGTAGGCGATGGGAAGGAGACCCAAAATTAAGCTGCCACGGGATCCCACCACCGCCATCCTCAACGGGAGGAAAACGATCAGGATCCCAATGATCAGGTAGAACACGAGGTTGCGCTGCTTGGCGCTGAAAACGGCGAGCCAAAGTAAAACCGTGCCTTCGGCAAGCACCGACATGATGAAAAACAGGAGGCCGTCAAAAATGTTGACCTCGATGTTTCGCTGGAAGCCCAATAGGCCCTGAAGGAACCCGAGTATGTTGAAGGCCACTCCGAAGATGAGCAGCAAAACTCCCGGCAGCCAAATCTGCTCCGGCTTCCAATTCCATTTCGGGAGCCTCGGCTCGACAACATCGGAGAGCCGTTTTCCGACCGGCAGGAAAAACCCGAAAGTAAGACTGAGAAACCCGACCGCGATGTAAATCAGGGTCAGCGGAAGGTTGTATTGCGGGTCGTCGATGAACGACATGAAGAACGGATCGACCCAACCAAACGCGATTATCACTCCCCCGAGAACGAAAGCCGGAAAAACGTACGACCAGGCCGCGTAAACGAGCGGGTGAAAAAGATCAAACTTTCCGATGTAGAGAAGATAGACGCTCGGCGCAAGGACGCAAGCTCCGGCCAGAAAGGTCCACGGCAGCAAATAGAAACCGTGCATCTCACTGCTGAGATCGTTGTCGATCCAGATAAAGCTCGCGACCGCGACAATAACCACCGCCCAAATAATCGCGATGGGAACGATGAAGTTACCGCGCAAACGGCTCGGCTGTGGAATTTTATACGAGAATTGCGTTGCCATTATTTTGTCGGCCGAGACCCTACCCCTGTGTTCGCTTTCACCTATGAGCACCGGGTGGCCCGCGGGTGACGGAGCCCGCCTGATCCTTTGGGATGTATCCGATCACGGAACGAGCGAGGTGAAATCTGGATCGCGTCCGTCGCTTTAACCATTCCGCTAACAACCTCGGCCCGTTAATCCCGGTGCGGAATTAGTATATTATAGTTCTCGTATCTGAATCGAAGCCTCCTCGCAGAATAGCTCCCAAAGCGGTTCCGGTCTGTACGGTTTTTTATCTTTTTCGGTTAGGCTTAGACTTGTTGATTCGCTGACGAGATTCCGGGATCAACTTCCAATATGGAAACTGTGGTTTTCACTAACGGGTGCTTCGACCTACTGCATCCGGGTCATATCGATTTGCTCACGCGGGCAAAGGGTCTCGGTACGCGACTCGTCGTCGGCATAAACAGCGACGCGTCGGTTCGGAAGATAAAAGGACCGGACCGCCCGTTTACGAGCGAGAAGGAACGCACCGACATTCTGTCGGCGATCTCCGTCGTCGATGAGGTAATCGTCTTCGACGAGCAAACCCCTGAGCGGCTTATCAAGGAACTCAAGCCGGACGTGTTGGTGAAGGGTGGCGATTGGAAGCCCGAAGAGATCATCGGCTCCGAGTTCGTGATAGGGCGCGGCGGCAAAGTTGTTTCGCTGCCTTTTCTGGACGGCTACTCTTCGAGCAGACTCGTCGAAAAGATTCGTCAGACCAACGGAAAAGGTGCCTCGAGCACGGCGGAAACAACCGGCATCGCGCAGCGTTCGCTCTCGCAGCATCTGGAAACATTTAACTCACTGATTCGGGATTGCGGAACCCAGATTGACGAATGCGCGAACATAATCGTCGACACCGTAAAGCGCGGCAAGAAGATTTTGATATGCGGAAACGGTGGCAGCGCCGCGGATGCTCAGCATATCGCCGCGGAGTTTGTCGGCCGATACGAAACGGAACGACGCGCACTGCCGGCGATCGCCCTCACGACCGACACCTCCGCACTTACCGCGCTTGCCAACGATTACGATTTCGAACGCATTTTTTCGAGGCAGGTCGACGCGCTGGCGGCGGAGGGAGATTGCCTGATCGGCATCAGCACCAGCGGCAACTCCCCGAACGTGATCGCGGCCGTCATGGCGGCTCGGCGCAAGGGCTGCCGCATTATCGGGATGACCGGTGCGAAAGGAAAAAAGTTGGCGGCTCTGTGCGACGCGGCTTTGATGGTGCCCGCCGAACGCACCGCGCGGATACAGGAAGCACACATCACTGTCGCGCACATCTGGTGCGAGATCGTGGACGAGACCATTTCTCAGGAATAGAAACTCCCGAAGCCCTCTAGATGCAAATTCTCGAAAAGTTTTCCAAGCTGAACATTCTTGTTATCGGCGACGTCATCCTTGATCGTTATTGGTGGGGAGACGTTTCGCGTATCTCACCGGAAGCTCCCGTACCGGTCATTCGACTCAAAAACACCAGCCTCGCCGCGGGCGGCGCGGCGAACGTCGCTGCCAATATTGCCGGGCTAGGGGCGACGCCCATCCTTGTCGGCATCGTCGGCGACGACGACGGCGCACAGCAGTTTCCAACCGTGCTGGAAAGCGCGGGCGTATCCTCAGATCATCTTGTCCGGGACAGGGCGCGGCCGACCACCGTCAAAACCCGCGTCATCGCGCACAGCCAACATGTAGTCCGCGTGGACCAGGAACATGCTGATGGAATTTCCGCCGAGACCGAAGAGTCGATCGTCGAAAAGCTCCGTTCCGAAATCGTTCGGGCGGACGCGATCGCGGTTTCGGACTACGCAAAGGGAATGCTAACCAGCCGCGTCTTGAAGGATCTTTTCCGGATCGCTGCCGAGAACGGCAAACCCGTGCTTGTCGATCCAAAGGGCAAAGACTATTCGAAATACAAGGGGGCTGCGCTTCTCACGCCTAATCGCCGCGAAGCCGCCGAGGCGTGCAACTTCGAAGATCACGGCGACGTCGTAAATCGCGCGGGTACAAAACTGATGAGCGATCTGGGCCTCGAAGCCTTGCTGGTTACCGAGGGCGAAGAAGGCATGACCTTGTTTCGAAAATCGCAGTCGTCGATCCGTATGGCGGCGGAGGCTCGGCAGGTGTACGACGTCACCGGAGCGGGCGACACCGTCATTGCGACGTTCGCGGTCGCGATTGGGGCCGGTGCCGACGTCGAACAGGCCGCTAGGCTGGCAAATGTCGCCGCCGGACTTGTCGTCGAACAGGTCGGAACCACCGCCGTCACATTAGCCGGGCTCAAAGCCGCGCTCGGGAAAGAATAGCTCGACCTTGGATCTCAAACGCATATTGGTTTTTCGGACGGGGCATCTGGGCGACACGCTTGTCGCCGTGCCCGCGTTCTGGGCGCTCCGGCACGCTTATCCGGATTCTACGATTTCCTATCTCTCGAGCGCCGACGCCGCGAATCCGCAATATGTCTCCGCCCGTGACGTCCTTCCGGAAAAGGGGATGTTCGACGACTGGATCAGCTACCCGAATCTTTCTTCCGGCTTCGCCGATATCTTCTTGCTTTTGGGACTGGCGCTAAAGATCCGCAGGAAGCGCTTCGACGCGGTCTTCTACATGATGACGCGGTACCGGACCGCCCGGCAGATTCAACGTGACAAACTGTTCTTCAAACTCGCGGGCATCCGAAATATCGTCGGCGCGGAGTTCGTTCGCAAACACAATCTCCCGCTGGAAATTCCCAAACCGGTTCCGACGATCGAAAAAGAAGGAACGTTTCTTTTGCGGCTTCTGCGGGAAAAGGGAATCGTCGATCGCACACGCGAATTTCATCCGGACCTCGCACTAACGCAGGAGGAGCGGTCGGCGGTGACTCAATGGATGGACTCCGCCGGGATCACGAAATATGCGGGCCCGCGTATAGCGGTTGGCCCGGGTAGCAAGTGGGATTCGAAGATATGGGACGAGGCTCGATACGCGGATGTCGTTGCCCGTTTGATCGCTTCGCACGATGTGGTCCCCGTAATTTTCGGCGGACCGGAAGATCGGGAGAAAGGCGAGCGCCTGATAGCTGTGTGGGGACGCGGTGCGAATGCCGCGGGCTCTTTGAGTGTAAGAAAGGCGGCCGCGGCGCTGAGTGAATGCACTTTCTATCTCGGGAACGACACGGGCACAATGCATCTGGCGGCGTCCGTTGGAACCACGTGTGTTGCGATGTTTTCCGCCGTCGACTGGGCCGGCCGCTTTGAGCCGGTAGGAACGCAACATACGTTGTTTCGCCGCTCCGTAGAGTGCGAAGGATGCCATTCGCCGACGTGCCTGAATAAAGAATTTCGGAACAAGTGTCTCAAGCTGATAGCGGCCGACGACGTGTTTGAAGCCTGTGTATCGGTCCTCGAAAGTCAGCCGAATCCTGTTTGAGTAATTGTTCGACTCGGACTTTTTTACTACTATGCGAGTTCTTGTTTTTGGCGCCGGCGGAATGCTCGGACATAAATTGATCCAGATCCTGGGGCACGGCCACGACGTTTTCGGCACCCTCCGCGGCGAGTCCGCCGATTCGTTACCGGGCAGCATTTTCGACGGTGTGTCTTTGATCAGGGGCGTATCGGTCGAGGATCCCGGCTCGATCCGAAGAGCTATAGTCGAAACCACTCCCGACGTCGTCGTAAATGCGATCGGCATTATCAAACAGCTTCCCGATTCGAAGAATGTCATCAACACCCTGACAGTGAATTCGATCTTCCCGCATCGCCTCGCCGAGCTCGGCGAAGAGTTTGGCTTTCGACTTATCACGATCAGTACCGACTGTGTTTTTTCGGGACTTCGCGGCAATTATTCGGAGGCGGACGTTCCTGACGCCTCCGATCTCTACGGCAAAAGTAAAAACCTGGGGGAGGCCGCAGGGCCGAACTGCCTGGCCTTGCGCACCTCCATCATCGGTCATGAGCTGGGGTCTGCACACAGTCTCGTCGACTGGTTCCTGTCCAACCGAAACGCAAGCGTAAAAGGCTTCGCCAATGCAATTTACAGCGGCTTTCCAACGGTTGTCTTTGCCGCTATAATCGACAACTTGATTCGCAATCACCCACAACTCTCCGGGCTCTATCATGTGTCGAGCGACCCGATTAACAAGTACGACCTCCTCGGGCTTGTCAACGAAGCTTACGTGGCGAATGTTGCGATCGAGCGTGATGAGGAATTTAAAATAGACCGGAGCCTCGACTCGGCAAGATTTAGAAATGAGACGGGGTTCGCGCCGCCCGGCTGGAAAGAAATGATCGGGTCGATGGCGGAAGACGCGAAGATCTACGGCGGATGGAAACAGTGAAACTATTAGAAGGAAAAAGAATTCTGGTGACCGGAGGGACCGGTTCGCTTGGGCAAACTCTTGTTCGTAGATTATTGACGGGTGAGCTCGGCCGCCCTGCAAAGATCACCGTCTATTCGCGCGACGAGGCTAAGCAGCACTACATGCGGCTGGATTACATGCATCGCAAGGCTGCGACCGACGACGTGATCTATCAAAATTCGCAAGACCTGCTCAGCTTTCGAATCGGCGATGTTCGTGACTACCCCGCCCTGACCGCCGCCCTGCGCGATGCCGACGTTGTTTTTCATGCGGCCGCGCTGAAGCAGGTGCCGTCGTGCGAATACTTTCCGTTCGAAGCGGTCCAGACAAACATCGGCGGAGCCGCGAACCTCGTTCGTGCCATTCGCGAGAACGGTCTCAACGTGGAAAAGGTGATCGGGATCTCGACCGACAAAGCCTGCAAGCCCATCAACGTGATGGGAATGACAAAGGCCCTGCAGGAACGCGTATTGATAGAGGCAAATCGCGATTCAGAAAATACTAGCTTTGTGTGTGTGCGATACGGAAATGTCATCGCCTCGCGCGGATCGATCGTCCCGCTGTTCGTCGAACAAGTGCAGAAGGGAGATTCGGTCACGATAACGCTGCCGGAGATGACGCGTTTTCTGTTGAGCCTCGACCGAGCCGTTGATACGGTTTTCGAAGCGGTGACAAGAGGGAAGGCGGGCCAGACGTTTATACCGAAAGTTCCTGCGGCGAATATCGTGGATCTCGCAAAGGCGATCATGGGCGACAAAGAGCTCCCCATCAAGTACACCGGCATCAGGCCGGGCGAGAAGGTCCATGAGATCATGGTTTCCGAAGAGGAATGCTATCGCACCATCGATCAGGGAGATTACTACGTGATCCTTCCAGTCTTGCCGGAACTTCGCGACGGTGCAGATTTTGTCCAGGCGTTGGACAATGAGTACTCGTCACGCGACAACAACATTTCGATCAGCGAGCTGCGTGAGCTACTCGCATCGGCGAGCGATGAGATAAAGTTCTTCCTCGCGGCCGGGAAGTAAGAAACATTTTTTTATGAAGGTCATGACGATCTTCGGGACGCGTCCCGAAATAATCAGGCTCAGCCTGGTTATGAAAATATTGGAGCAGCACTGCGAACACGTCACCGTCCACACGGGACAGAATTACGACGAAAGCCTCAGCGACATTTTCATCCGGGATCTCGAAGTCAAGACGCCCGATATCCACCTCGGGATTCGGTCCAATAGTTTTGGCGAGCAGATCGGTCAAATATTAACTAAGACCGACGAGGCACTCGCGGACCATAGACCCGACAAAGTTCTGATTCTAGGCGACACGAACAGCGCTCTGTCGGCGATCGCCGCTGCACGACGCGGGATTCCTGTCTTTCACATGGAAGCAGGAAACCGTTGCTACGACGATCGCGTCCCCGAAGAGGTGAACCGGCGGATCATCGATCACTCGAGCTCGATCCTGCTTCCGTACACGGAGCGCAGCAAAGAAAATTTGATCGCGGAAGGGATTGAGCGTGACCGGGTTTACGTGACCGGGAATCCTATCGGCGAAGTTCTCACCACGTTCGAGAACCAGATATCGACCAGCCAGATTTTAGAAAAGCTGGGTGCGAAACCATCCGAGTATTTTCTCGTCACTCTGCACCGGGCCGAGAACGTCGACCTGCCTGACCGGCTGAAGGATATTTTCTCCGCGTTTCAGCAGATCGCGGAGAGATTCGATAAGCCGGTATTTGTGAGCGTCCATCCGCGCACTCGCGAGAAGATGAAGAACTTCAACATTTGTCCTGACGCTCAACGCATCACGCTGCTTGAGCCGCTGGGCTTCTTCGATTTCGTTCATCTCGAAAAGAACGCGTTGGCCGTCATGAGCGACAGCGGCACCGTCCAGGAAGAATGTGCGATCTTCGGCGTTCCGAACGTGACCCTACGCGACGTAACGGAGCGGCCGGAAACGATCGAGTGCGGGAGTAATATTTTGAGCGGAGCGGATCCCGACACGATTGTGCGAACGGTGACCTTGGCCACCTCGCAGCCGGCGAAATGGTCTGCCCCGCGCGAGTACCTCGCCGCGAACGTCGCTCAGACTGTAAGCAACATCATCCTCGGGTACACCAATCTCAGAAAGCACGTATCCTGACCAAACGGCTTGCCGGCCCCGACATGCAACGGAAGAAGATCATGGTTTTTTGTGATTACTACCTGCCCGGTTTTAAGAGCGGCGGGGGTATGTGGACCGTCGTAAACCTCGTCGACCGCTTTCACGATCGCTACGATTTTTATGTGGTCGCACGAAACCATGACGGGAAAGCGGACGTCGAGCCGTACAAAGAAGTGAAGACCGGAGAGTGGAACGCTGTCGGAGCGGCAAAGGTATTCTACCTGGATGCGAAACGCGTAAATGTCGGTTTCTTTAAGAGGCTTGTCGGAGAGATCAAGCCCGACATGTTTTTCCTGAATAGTGTTTTTAGCAAGCCCGCCATCACCTTGCTGAGAGCGAGAAAGAACGCGGAGCTTTCCGGCGTCCCCGTCATCCTGTCCCCGTGCGGGGAACTCTCGGGTGCGGCGCTCAAGCTGAAGGCCGCAAAGAAAAAATTATTCCTGAGTCTTGCGAACCTGACAGGGCTCCACCGGCATGTCATTTGGCGAGCCTCTTTTGAATCGGATGCGAAAGAAATAAAGGCCGCAATTGGCGAGGATATTGAGGTCTTGTGTGCGCCGGACCTTCCGCCGAAATCGATAGTTCCGGATTTCGATATTTTGGATAAGCCCGCCAAGCGGAACGGCGCGGTGCGATTCATTTTTGTATCACGGATCGTGCGAAAAAAGAATCTACATTTTTTTCTCGAGCGCCTTTCCTCGTGCCGCACGGGTGAGATAACACTTGATATCGTGGGGCCGATCGAGGACGCGGACTATTGGCGTGAGTGCGAAGCGGCGCTGAAGACGCTACCGAAAAACGTCACGGTAAATGTCACGGGAGCTCTCCCGTACGGGGAAATATTGAAGCGGATGACGGCCGCACATTTCTTTGTGCTGCCGACCCTCAACGAGAATTTCGGCTATGTCTTGCTCGAGGCCTTGGCTTGCGGCGCGCCTTTGTTGATCAGCGACCGCACGGCGTGGAACGGGGTGGAAGCGAAAGGTTCGGGATGGCCGCTGCCGCTTGAAGATCCCGAGGGGTGGAGCGAGCTGATAATCAGATGTATCGAAATGGACGCTGAAGAATTTTCTCGAATGGCGAATGCGGCGCGCGAGCAGGCGGCGAATTGGCTTGCGGACGAATCTGTGGAGGCCGCCACGGCGAGCCTTTTGGAAAGGGCGATGGGCGGGTGATGGCAAACGAACCTGAAGCTTTAAAACGCCGGCTATGGGTGGTCACGGAATTGTACTACCCGGAAGAAACATCGACGGGATATTATTTAACCCGGATCGCGGAAGGTCTCGCCGAAGATTTTGACGTGAAAGCTCTGTGCGGTCAGCCCACCTACTCGGCCCGCGGTATTGTCGCCCCCAAACATGAGATCCATAACGGAGTAGAGATCTTTCGAGCATCGGGCACAACGCTCGACAAAAACGTCATCGTATTCAGGCTGGTGAATATGCTGACGCTAGGCCTCTCGGTCTTTCTCAAATCACTTCGAAATTTCCGTCAGGGCGACCGAGTATTGGTCGTCACGACTCCGCCGAGCATGCCGTTCGTCGTCGCACTTGCCGCGTTGGTGAAAGGCACCTCGTACACGCTGCTGATCCACGATAACTATCCCGAGATATTGATAGCCGTGGGAAAGTCGCGCCCCGGATCCCTTCTCGCGAAGATCATAGCGTTCTGCAACCGATGGCTCTACAAGTACGCGGCGAAGATCATTGTCGTCGGGCGGGATATGCAGGAGCTGCTCAGCCGGAAAACTGCCGGCCTCGATATCCCTATCGTTACGATCCCGAACTGGGCCGAGCTGGAATCGGTCGCGCCATCACCTCGAGATGAAAACGCGCTACTCGCGGAGCTTGGTTTATCGGACAAGTTCGTTTTTCTTTATGCGGGAAATCTGGGTCACCCGAATGATCTGGAAAGTATCGTCGAGTGTGCCGCCGCGCTCCGCGAAAGAAGCGACGTGCATTTTATTTTCTTGGGAACCGGCGTTAAGCGGAAGTGGCTCGAGTCGCGGGTTCGCGAGCTGGCATTGAAAAACGTTACCGTTCTTGACCCGCGCCCGAGGAGCGAACAGCGGGTGTTCCTGAACGCGTGCGACGTCGGGCTGGTGTCGCTGGTGAAGAACATGGTCGGTGTGTCCATGCCCAGCCGGACATACAACATTCTCGCCGCGGGGCGCCCGATCCTCGCCCTTACGGAAGAGGACTCGGAGCTGGCAAGAGTCGTTCGCGAAGACCGGGTCGGATGGGTTACACCTCCCAACGATCCGACATCCCTAAGCCAAACGATCGCCGATATTCTTCGCACCCGTGAAGATCTGCCGGCTATGGGCGAAGCGGCGCGAACGTCCGCCGTCACCAAGTACTCGCTCGAAAAAGCACTCGACGAATATCGGAGAGTTTTATGATCGGGGTGGGGCTAACCACATCGACCTGTCTGTTCGCGGCTGCTTTTCTGGCCTCATCATTCGGCGTGGCGATTTTTATCCGCTGGAGCCGGCACCGAGGGCTTTTCGACATCCCGAACGAGCGGAGCTCGCATTCGACACCCACGCCTCGAGGCGGAGGGCTCGTAGTCGTTCTGGTGAGTCTAGCCGGCTATCTGATAGTTGGGTTCGCCCTCGGCATGCCTGTCTCATGGGGATACGTGGGTGGGTCTCTGCTCGTCGCGTTTGTCAGCTGGCTAGACGATCTGTACTCGCTGCCGTTTTGGAGCCGGCTCATCTTTCATGTTATCGCGGCCGGAATCTTGATGTGCGACCTCGGCTATTGGACCGGTCTATATATTCCGTTCGTTTCCGGTGAAGCCGACGTAGGAAATACGGCCGGCGTCCTTTTAACTTTTGCGTGGGTTGTCTGGCTGTTGAATGCTTACAACTTCATGGATGGCATTGATGGCATTGCGGCGCTCCAGGCCGTGATCACCTGTATCGCGTGGGCGGTATTGGCGTTGATTCTGGATATACCGTCGATATTCTTGTTCTCCGGAATTCTCGCAAGCGCGTCCGCAGGATTTTTAGTTCACAATTGGCAGCCGGCGAAAGTCTTCATGGGTGATGTGGGGAGCGCCTTTCTCGGTTTCACGCTCGCGGCGATGCCGCTGCTTGCCCGGCCAGGTCGGGGGGCGAACGCCTCGATACTTCCAGCCTTGGGACTTCTGCTGGTGTGGTTTTTTATTTTTGACACGGTCTTCACTTTCTTCCGGAGACTGATCGCCGGACAGCGATTCTGGGAAGCTCATCGCCAGCATATTTATCAGAAGCTTGTGATTTCGGGCTGGGAGCACTCGCGTGTGGCACTTCTTTATGGGCTCATGTCGGCCGCGGCGTCCGCGATCGCGCTGACGGCTTTTAGATTTTCGGGAATTTACCGGTACTTGGCCTTTTTATCCGTATTCGTTCTGACATCAGCGCTTGTGTACCTGGGAGCCCGAAATAAACGTTGACCTAAATAATTAAAAGTGTTAGCTTTGCAGGACACTAAGTTTGGAAGTGCGGTAGCAGACTGGTTGATGTCAGAGAAAAGTTTGGAGCACACACGCTCATTCGATAATGAAATCGTTTTCGAATCGTACGGGGTGCGGGTGAGGATCCAGACGACCAGCCCGGAGCTACTAGAAGACGCGGAGCGGACTGCGAGAAAAGCATTGCTCGATCGTCTTGAGATCCTTGAAAGTAAAGAGGCAGAACACACGTTCCGAATTTCGGCGGACGAGAACGAAACCATGTACCTATTTTTGAATGGTGAACAGGTTTCGTACGACAAATTCCACGCTCGGTTTTTTAAGTTCTTTAATGGGATTTTGCGCATAGTCGTCGCGGAACACGCTCGCGATACGGTCTTTATTCATGCCGGTGTCGTCGGGTGGCGAGGTAAAGCCATCGTCATTCCGGCAAATAGCTTTGAAGGGAAGACCACCCTCGTCGCTGAACTGGTAAGAAACGGTGCTGAGTATTATTCGGACGAGTACGCGGTTCTGGACCGACACGGGATGGTTCACCCATTCCCACGGGATCTATCCGTTCGGGACGACGAATTCCGGGAGACCGACGTTCCCGTAGAGGCGTTGGGCGGAAAAACCGGCACCACCGCGCTACCGATCGGGGCGGTCCTGCTGACCCGCTACGAAGAAAATGCGGGGTGGAATCCGGAACGGTTGACGGTCGGGCAAGGAATAATGGAGATCATTCCCCATACTATTCCCCGGATCTTTAACACAAAGTTTTCATTAAAAGTGTTGAACACAGCGGTAAGTGATGCAATAATACTGAAAAGCCCGCGAGGCGACGCGGGACAACTTGCAATTAAACTTTTGTCTTTTTTTGACAATTTTATATACTTGGCTAAAATTACCTAACCCTATTACGGTTAGTTACTTGTTTGGAGGAGAAAATGAACAACTCGCAGCGCCCCATTGCACGAAAAAGTGGACTCGTAGTCCAGGAGGTACCGGACGAAGTTCTGGTATACGATCTGGAAAGCAATAAAGCCCACTGTCTTAACCAGTCGGCCGCGATGATTTGGAAATCATGCGACGGCAACAATTCGGTTTCGGAAATTGCGAAACTTGTGGAAAGCCAGGCCGGCGGCAAGGTTACCGAGGACTTCGTGTGGCTTGCGATCGACCAGCTTAGTGAGAACAATCTGCTTGAAAAGCCGGTGGCTTCCAGCTTTGAAGGAACATCGCGTCGCGAAGTCATCAAGAAGATCGGTCTTGCTTCAGTGGTAGCCGTTCCGGTTATCGCATCCCTCGTCGCTCCGCAAAGTGCTTTGGCTGCGGCGTCGTGTACATGCGTGAACCCGCCGTCGTGCAGCAACACTCCGAATTTGGGTTGCCCGAGCACGACTCGTTGCAACAGTTCTGGTTTGTGCGCTCCCTAAATAGCGACGCTCAATATAAGATCAAAGGCAGCAGATCATCCGGTCTGCTGCCTTTTTGCGCATGAGTCATCCACAAGAGATCACGGACGAATACAGGTTCTACCTTCTTAGAAAGCGATTAGCCGAGAATCTCATTCTGGGTGCGTTTCGCGGGTTTCGCCGGGAAGGCATCGAACCCATTTTAATAAAGGGCTGGGCGGCGGATCGGAACTATCCGGCGTCAAGGCCGCGTTTTTTCGGCGACATAGACCTTGCCGTCTCCGCCGCCGACTTCGACGCGGCGAGGAAACTAATAAGCTCCGGATCAACTATCGGCGGTGTTGACCTACATCGCGAATTAGAACATTTAGATACACTCGGTTGGGAAAGCCTGATCTCCAATTCCCAGGTCGTTAAGTTGGAGGGTGAGGACATTCGTATTCTTTGCGCCGAGGACCACCTCCGGGTTATGTGCGTCCACTGGCTTACCGATGGCGGTGAAAGACGCGAGCGGCTCTGGGATATATTCTACGCGGTACAAAATCGGCCGGCTGAATTCGACTGGTCAAAGTGTGTGGATGTGGTCAGTGAGACACGGCGGCAGTGGATCATTACGTCAATTGGGATCGCGCATAAATATTTAGACCTGGACCTTTCCGGTATACCCTTCGCGGAGGAGGCTCGAGACCTCCCGGTCTGGCTAACCCGATGCCTGGAGCGGGAATGGGCGAGAAACCTCGAGATCCGCCCTCTACATTCACAACTAAAATATCCTCTCGGTCTGTTGCGTCAGGTACGGAAGCGCATTCCGCCGAATCCAATCCAGGCCACAATCAATTGCGAGGGGGATTTTCGAAAACGGACGCGGGTCGGTTATCAGATCCGGGATATGTTCAAGCGTATACTTCCAGGGATAAAGCGCATATCGAACACGATAGTGGAAAAACCTTCGTGAAGAAAACAAACCGGTCCCGGAACGTCTTGGCTCTCGAGTCTGCTGTTGCCGGCGGAAGTGTCGCGCTGATCCGCGAGGAAAAGAAATTCGTCCTCAATCGTGAGGGCCCCGAGTGTTCACGTGCCGAGAACCTGTTGTCGATAATCGCCGGGATTCTCAAGGAAGCCGAGCTCACCCTCCGAGATATAAACCTGATCGCGGTTTCGACCGGCCCTGGTAGTTACTCTGGCATTCGAATCGGACTTTCGACCGCGATGGGTCTTGGCGACGCCCTCGGCGTACGGTGCGTCGGGGTTTCCGTTCTTGACGCGATGGCCTGGGCCGCCCGCCTCGAGGGTTCTTTTATTGTCGCCGTCCCGGTTGGAAAAAATGACGTGGCATGGCAGATTTTTAGGACCGGCGGCCAGGGAGCTCCGCAGGGCGACTCGGACCCGGAGCTGTTGTCGAGCGCTTCTTTTATCGATCGGTTGAAGGGCCTTCCCGAGGTCAGCCTTTTCGGCCAGAGAGATTTGCTGGATCGCATCGGCGATCAAATTCCATTAACCACGCCTCGGGTGGACGCGGGACGCGGAATAGCAGAAATGGTGGGCCGCGAAGCTATGCGGCAGGGCGAAACCGATAGTCCCTTGAGGCCGATCTATCTTCGCAACCGGGACTCAGATGTTCGTTCTGCGCGCTTCTAAGTGAACGAGTACAAAATTTCAAAAGCGGAAAGTAGCGACCTTTCGGAGATAAAAAGGATCGAGACCGAGTGCGGCCTGAGCGCGTGGAGCATTGGTGCGTATACGGCCGAGCAGAAACACCCGGATGCGATAATGCTCAAAGCGTACATCGAAGACGGAACCATCGTCGGATTTCTCGCGGGCAGGGTCCCGGCCGGTGGCGAGGGAGAGATTCTAAATATCGGAACCGCGGTCCGGTTTCAACGGCGGGGCGTAGGATCGTTGCTGATCGAAGAGTTCCGTAGTATTTCGGCGCGAAGGCGGGTGTCCGCAATCTGGCTCGAAGTGCGCTCGGGCAACGCGGCGGCGATCAAATTTTACGAATCGCATGGTTTTGTAAAGAAAGGCTTCCGACCGGCTTACTACTCGGACCCGACCGAAAATGCGGACTTGATGGCGTTGGCTTTGATCTAGCTTAAAGCGCCAAATTACAAAGGTGCTTGAAAAGTGTGCCGGAATTGGTTTAACATCAGGCTTGAACCCCCGATAGGTACATTGGAACTGGATACCTGGGTTCAAAAAAATTGAAAAGTGAGGAACAACAACGCTATGGACATGTCAACCCCTGATGTTGTGAGAGACGAGCTGATAAAGAGCAATTCGGCGTTCCGCGATCTGGTTCATCAACATCAAAGCTATGAAAATCGGTTGAGCGAATTGGCCCACCTTACATTCCCCAGCGACGACGAGCAAGTCGAAGAGGTAACTCTCAAGAAAAAGAAATTACAAATAAAGGACGAGATCTATGCAATGATGCATGATTACTCGGTCTCGCACTAATCTTTAAACTTTAACTTTTCCCTAAGACGGCGCCATGCGCCGTCTTTTCATTTGGCAGGGCATTTACCGCTGAAATATAAGAGGCCGCGAGGACCCGCAACAACGAAGCCTAGCGCATCCGCCGTTCCCGCGAGCCGTAGCGAAACTTCGTCCCCGGTTTCGATTCGATTCAATATTTTTCCGTTCTTCAAATCAAGAGCGTAAATGCTGCCGGTACCGACGACAGAGACAACTGCCGTATGACCGAGGATGAGTGGCTTGTCGGCGGCCCGGCCGGAGAGACGACGCTTCCATTTCACGTTTCCGCCACGTGAGAGTTTGTAAACAAAATTATCGTGCGAAGCTATTAGATACTCGGACGCGTACAGCCGCGCCGAAGAGATCTGTGCTCCGTTCCGGAAACTCCATACTTTGTTTCCATCCGGTGAGACCGACATCACATTTCCTCGCTCGTCTCCCACTATCAGTCGGCCGGAGGGGTCAGTGATGACAGCTGTTGGCGGAAACTCGGATTTCATAGCGACCCGCAACTCGCCCGTGGCGCCTGAGATGCTGACCACTTCGCGATTCTCGGTTCCCAATTCAATGCCGCTCTCGTGAAAGTGCGGTTCGGATATAACCCCGGATGAAAGATCGATCTGCCACACAACCTTGCCGTCGACGCGGGTGAAAGCCGACATCGAACCGTCCGAGCCCGCCGCTACTACATTTCCCGCGACACCACCCAGCCACAACGCGCCGGTGGATCTTGTAACGGTCTGCCACACTGTAATACCGGTTTGACGACTCAACGCACGAACGATCGTCTTCGGAGATGAACCCGGAGCCTCAGACTGAGCACTCGTCACGAGAAAGATCAAATCGTCGACGACAAGCAAGTTCGAGATCACGACGCCGCCAACCTCGCTCGACCAGACGCTGGTCCCGGTTGCCAGGTCGAGGCCGTGCAGCTTGTTGTCATCATCCAAAAAATATACAGCCGACGCATCCGCGGCCGGGGCGACCGCGAGATTCGAACTGACCGGTGACTCCCAACACTTACTGAAAACTTCCGGCTCTTGATAGTCAGATCCAAGCGCGGCCACGGGCGCCACGACGAACATCACCATCGAAATAAGGATGGCGAAAACCCCCGCCGGCGCCGATCGGTCTAAACTTTTGTGGGTCAATAGGTGAGACATCTTAGGCTCGAGCAACACGTCAAGTTAAGCGAAGGAAGATTCTAGCATAGCAACTTGACCGCTAATCAGTGATGAATGTAATATCCGGGAACGTTGCTACAAACTATGTAAAAGGAGACTCCTACCTATGTCGTTTAATAAAATCATCATTGTCGGAAACCTCGGTCGGGACCCCGAACTTCGCTACACTCCTCAGGGAGTTGCGGTGTGCAATTTCTCCCTCGCCACGAATGAAAAGAAGCGCGACAAGTCCGGCGAAATGCAGGACGTGACCACTTGGTTCCGCATCACACTGTGGCGCAACCAGGCAGAGAACGCCGCAAAGTATTTAACAAAGGGAAGTCCGGTTTATATCGAGGGGCGACTCGGGGTAGAAGAATGGACGGACCGCGATGGCAAAGGCCGCTACACACTGGAAGTGCAGGGAACGGAGATGCATTTCATCAGCGCCGGCGCCCGTGGCGGGTCCGATGAGTACTCTGGTGACTCGTCCGCTCCTGCGGAATTCGCCGGCCCGGCGGACCGATCATCGGGAGCGGCCACGGCGCCGGCTCCGAGCGGTGACGACGACATTCCTTTTTGAGCTGCTGAGTGGGTTTAGAAGAAAAAGGCGGGCATTGATCGATGCCCGCCTTTTTCAATTAAAGGGAAGAGCCGATCTTCCGGAATTTGTCGTAGCGGGATTTCACGAGCTCCGCCGGCGTCGATCTCAGAAGCTCTCTCAAGTTCCGTGAAATGGCTTTTTTCAATTCGCCTGCGGTTTTCGCAAAAACTTTCTTGCCCTTCGTGTCGTCTTCGTCTTCACTCTCGATCTCCCACGCGACACTCTCGGGAACGATCTCGTCTATCACGCCGAACTTCATCAGGTCCGTAGCCGTGAGCCGCAAGGCCGCGGCGGCCAGGTCGGCCTTGGCAGCATCTTTCCAAAGAATCGCCGCGCAGCCCTCCGGCGATATCACGGAATAGACCGCGTTCTCCATCATGAGTACGCGATCGCCGATCCCGATGGCCAGCGCGCCGCCTGAACCGCCTTCACCGAGGACGACCACGATGATCGGCACTTTCAACGCGGCCATCTCCCTTAGGTTGAACGCGATCGCCTCGGCTTGTCCACGTTCTTCGGCATCGATACCCGGGTACGCGCCCGGCGTATCGATGAATGAAATGATCGGCCGCCCGAATTTTTCCGCAAGCCTCATCAGCCGGATCGCCTTTCGATAACCTTCAGGCTTCGGCATACCAAAGTTTCGATAACGTCTTTGGTTTGTGTCCCGGCCCTTCTGCTGACCGACGACCAGCACCTCAAACCCATCGAGCTTTGCGAAACCAGCGACGAGTGCCGGATCGTCGGCGTAACGCCGGTCGCCGTGCAACTCGACAAACTCCTCGAAAATTTCTGCGAAGAGATCAGTAGAGTACGGACGTTCCGGGTGCCTGGCGGTTTGAACACGTTCGATCGCGGTCTTCTCGATGTCTTTTGCCATAGGTGCTGCACTCATAATATCCAATTCACCTCACAGCCGCGATTCCGCAGCTGGGTTTCGAGATGAGTCGATCCCTGAATTCGAATAGGCTGTGAGTGAAGTTTGACCTTCACCTCATCTATAGCGACTTCGAGATAGACTTCGCATTTTCCGCTCGCGTTGTTGAGAATCGTGAGGAGATCATGAAGGTATTCGTCGTCAACTTGTTTTACTGGAAGGGTGATATCCACGGACTTCGCGTTTCCCGGCAGAGCTTCCTTGAGGGATCGGGCCTCGTTCATGATGATCGTGATGTCCTGCCCTTCCGCTGACTCGACGCGGCCTTCGATGATCAACAGCTCATCGTTTTTCAGAAGCGGGGAATATTTTCCGTAGGCTTCAGACCACGCCAAACATTTTACTCCACCGGATTCGTCCTCGAACCGGAACATACAGAAGCGGTTTCCTTTCTTGCTCTGCCGAACCTGGAACGATGACACTATTCCCGCAAGCACGATCGTTTCACCCGCACGCAGCTCACCATGATCGACAATGTTACTTATCCGCAGGCCCTTGACGATATCTTTATAGTTATCGAGCGGGTGAACCGATAAATAAAACCCGACCGCGGCTTTCTCCTGTGCCGATATTTCTGTCTGAGTCCACGCACGAACGGTTGGAAGTGCCTCATCAAATACGTCGGTGGCGCTGTCGGTTCCGAAGAGCGCATTCTGTCCACGCTCGCGGTCACTCCATGCCTTCTGACTTACGGACAGGGCAACGTCGATTCCCGCGAAAAGATTTGCACGCCACTGGCCCACCGTTGTACTTTCCGGAATCAGGGAATCGAAGGCCCCCGACGTGATCAGGCTTTCGAGGCCGCGCCGCCCGATCGCACCTTGGTCTATCCTCGAAACGAAATCGAAAAGCGAAGTGAATTTAATTTCCTGTCGTGCATCGACCACCGCTTTCACGGTCGATGCTCCGATGCCTTTTATCGCACTGAGCCCGAACCGAACCGCTTCATCGGAAGGGGTGAACCCCTCATCACTTTCGTTAACGTCCGGGGGCAAAAGTCTTAGTCCCATGGACCTTAGCTCGGTCGAATATTTATAAACCTTCGCACTGTCGTCGGCTTCGTGCGAAAGAACCGCGGCATAAAAGTAAGCCGGGTAATGCGCCTTCAAGTATGCGGTCTGAAATGCGAGATACGCGTAGGCGATCGAGTGACTCCGGTTAAAACCGTAGTCCGCGAACTGCGCCATCAGCTTAAATATAGATTCGGCTTTGTCTTTCGCGATCCCGTTCCCGACCGCTCCGGAAATAAACTTTTCTTCGTGGACCGCCATCTCCTCGCGCTTCTTTTTACCCATCGCCCGGCGCATCATGTCGGCTTCGCCCAGGCTGTATCCGGCAAGCTTTTGCGCCAGCTGCATGATCTGCTCCTGGTAAACCAGCACGCCGTAGGTGTTCTCGAGGATCTCCTTCATCTGCGGGATGAGATATCGGACCTGCTTCTCGCCACGGTGACGGGCAATGTAATCATCGATCATTCCGCCATCGATGGGACCCGGGCGATAGAGAGCATTGAGGGCGGAAAGATCTTCCAACTCTTTCGGCTTCAGCTTCCGGCAGATCTCCTGCATACCGCCGGATTCAAATTGAAACACGGCGTCCGTACGGCCGTCCCCGAAAAGCTGCATCGTCTTTTCGTCGTTGAGCGGGATCGTGCCCCAGTCGATTTCGATTCCCGTGCGGGCCTTTAGAGAAAGAAGACAATCGTTGATGACGGTCAGGGTCGTGAGCGCCAAGAAGTCCATCTTCAGCATTCCGACCTTTTCGAGATCGTTCATCGAATACTGACTGGTAAGTTCATCCTTAGCTGACACTGCGACCGGCACGATTTCGTGAAGGGGCTTTGGCGAGATGACCACGCCGGCCGCATGGACGGACGAGTGCCGCGCGCAACCTTCCAACCTCAGAGCGAGTTCGACAAGATCCTTTACTTTCGGATCCGATCCAATCGCGGCCTTCAGTTCGGGGACCATCTCCGTCGCCTGCGAGATGCTAACGTTTCGACCACGGATCGGCGGTGGGATAAGCTTCGCTATTTTTTCAACGTCGCCGTACGGCATGTTGAGCGCGCGCCCGACGTCTTTGATTGCGGCCCGCGACGCCATCGTTCCGAACGTTATGATCTGGCAAACCGATTCGCGCCCGTAAACCTTTGTTACGTGATTGATAACGTCGCCGCGGCCGCGAATGCAAAAATCGATATCGATATCGGGCATCGATATGCGCTCCGGGTTCAGAAAGCGCTCGAACAGCAAGTCGTATTGAAGAGGATCGATATCCGTAATCCCCAGACAGTAGGCGACGAGAGAGCCGGCAGCGGATCCGCGTCCCGGGCCCACGGGAATATTATTTTCCTTCGCGTACTTGATGAAGTCCCAGGTGATCAAGAAGTAATCCTGAAAACCCATCTTGCGAATGACGCTGAACTCCCGCGTAATACGCGCCGAGTAATCCTCCATCGAATATCGGAGCGTCCCGGCCTCCCGCATCGGAAGAAAGACTTTTTGTTTACGCTCCTCAAGGCCGGTGGATACGACCCATTCGAAATATTCGTCGCGCGAAAGATCGGTATCCGGGATTGGGTAGACCGGCAAAGTGAAGTTGTCGCCATCGGCCGCGATTTCGAGCTGACATTGTTCGGCGATCGAAAGAGTATTTGTCAGAGCCTCCGGAACTTCGCTGCCGAAGATCTCCCACATCTCGTCCGATGAACGGAGATAATAATTTGAACTGGAAAAGGTATAACGGTCTTCGCTGAGCGTCCGCCCGTCTCCGATACAAAGGAGCACTTCGTGCGCACGAGCATCGTCCTTATTAAGATAATGTGCGTCGTTGGCGGCGACGAGGGAGATGTCGCTCTTCCTTGCGAGGTCGATGAGGCTCCGGGTGAGGGAGCGGCTTTCGTCGGTGCCGTTGTCGGCGATCTCGATGTAAAAATCTTTCCCGAAAATGGATTTGTACTGTTCGGCTACTTCTCGTGCGCGCGATTCGTCCCCTTGGCGCAGAAAATGGGCGACCCCTCCGTTAGCTCCGGCAGATAGAGCGATGAGCCCGGCGCTCCGCTCGGCGAGTATTTCACTGTCGAGGCGAGGCTTGTGAAGGAGGCCTTCGGTGAACGCCTTCGACGACAAGTAAACAAGATTTTGGTAGCCTTCGTCATTCGTCGCGAGCAGAACAAGGTTGTAGTACGGTCGTTCCCCGGCGCGCACTGCGAGATCGCGATCGAAGCGGCTTCCCGAAGCAACGAAAGCTTCGTATCCGATGATCGGCCGGACCTTGGCCTCCTTCATTGTTTTGTAGAAGGAAACGGCCCCGTACATGTTTCCGTAGTCGGTCAGGCCGCACGCCTGCATCCCCAATTCGCCGAGTCGATTCGCGAGAGGCTTCAATTTGATTGTGCTTTGTAAAAGACTATAATCCGAGTGAAGATGAAGGTGGACGAAGTCTCTCGATTTGAAGTTTAGTTGATCCATTTCTGACTCGGTTATGAAGAAAGTCTATCTCGAAACCTTCGGCTGTCAAATGAATGTTTCCGATTCGGAAAGAGTCGCAACTTCACTCGCGGCGAAAGGTTTTGAGGTCACGCCGACCGAAGATTTCGCAGACATCATTCTCATAAATACGTGCTCGGTTCGAGAGAAGGCAGAGCAAAAACTTTACGCCAGGGTCGGGCGAGTCCGCAAGTCCCGTACGGTGATGCCGATGATTGGCGTGATGGGGTGCGTCGCCCAGCTCGAGGGCGAAACTCTGTTCGATAGGATCGAAGGTCTGGACTTCGTGATCGGGACAAAGGCCGTCGGCCGCGTCCCCGATGCGATCGAGAAAGTGTTTGACGGCGAGACCGGTGTGATGGATCTCGGTGATCGCGAACCGGGCTATGAATGGTCCGTCTCGGATGCCCAGCGTCACTCGCCGTACGTCGCGTTTGTTCCGATCATTGAAGGCTGCAACAAATTTTGTACATACTGCATCGTTCCGTTTTCGCGCGGGAGGGAAGTGAGCCTGCCGGCGTCATCGATCATTCGCAACATCCTCGAACTTCGCCGCGAAGGCGTAAAGGAAATTCATTTGATCGGGCAGAACGTGAACAGCTATCGCCCGACCACGGAATCCGGACTGGAAACATTTCCCGGCGCGACTCCGTTTTCGCGTCTGCTCCGCGCGGTCGCAGCGACGGGAATCGAACGTATAAAATTCAACACTTCATTCCCGCGCGATTTTCATCCGGACATCATCGACGCGATCAATGAGAATGAAAATCTTTGCAACTGGGTGCATCTCCCGGTGCAGTCGGGAAGTGATCGGGTCCTGAAAAAGATGAAGCGGGGCCACACCATCGAAAGCTACTTCAGGAAGATCGACAAACTGAAAGAATCGAAGCGAGATGTCGCGCTCACGACCGACATCATTGTCGGTTTCCCGGGGGAGACCGAATCGGACTTCGAAGAGACAAAGCGTGCGGTCGAATATTGCGGTTTCGATTCGGCTTATATTTTCAAATACTCGCCGCGGCCCGGGACGCCGGCTTTCGAGATGGAAGATGACGTGACGCTCGGGGAAAAGAAGCTGCGCTTCATCGAGCTCGAGTCTGTTCAAAAGCGTACGCAGAACGCGCGTCTTCAGCGGTATATTGGTAAAACGGTGGAGGTGCTTGCGGAAAAAGTTTCGAGCCGAAGTGCCAACGATATTACCGGGCATTCGACTTGTCACAAGCTCGTGAATTTTCACGGACCGAGCGATTTAATCGGAAGCCTGGTTGATGTTAGAATTCGGGAAATAAAAGCGAACTCATTGTTCGGCGAAGTGTGTTGAGTACGTGAGCGACGATAACAGTTTGATCGAAGTAAAAATCGGGGCCCTGATAATGGACCCAAACACCAACACACCGATCGTGGTGCTGAAAGGTGTCGAGTCTGAAACCGTGCTTCCGATTTGGGTCGGCGCTTTTGAGGCAAACGCGATCGCGCTCGAGATCGAAAAGATCGTGCCGCAACGCCCCATGACCCACGACCTGCTCCGCAACGTCATCATCGAATGCGGCCTGGTTGCATCCCGTGTTATAGTGACTGATCTGCAGGAGAACACCTTTTACGCAGTCGTCGAGCTAAGGGATAATGAAGGCGAAATAGTTTCCATGGATGCTCGCCCGTCGGACGCGATAGCCCTCGCACTCAGGCTTGATTGTCCGATCTTTGTTAAGCAATCTGTGATCGACCTTTCTGCGTCTTCCAACCCGCTCGACGCGGAGCCCGAAAGTGGTGAACCGGTGGTTGGCGGCGAGGAGTGGCCGGACCTGATCGGATAAGTTTGGAGTACGGGCTTTAGCCGGCCTCCGTTTTCTCTCAATTCGTTACCAATTCTGCCCGCTGAAGCGGGGACTCCGAACCGGATGATAATCGTAATCGCGAACCAGAAAGGCGGCGTGGGTAAAACCACGACTGCCATCAACCTCGCAGCCGGCCTCGCAAGCCAGCGGAGGAAAGTACTTCTCATAGACCTTGATCCCCAAAGCAACAGCTCGCTGTCGTTCATCGATCCTGCACGGGTTAACGGCGGGGCGTACGAACTCTTCACCGAGCCCGACCGGCCGCTGGAAGAATTGGTTTATGAAACGACCACCGAAGGCCTGTCGATCATTCCGTCGCGCATCAGTCTCGCCAAGCTCGAAGCAAAGCTGATCGGCGACTTCGATGCGGCGTTCAAGCTTCGTGATCGGATCGAATCGCTTAATGGGAAGTACGACATCGTAATCATCGACACGCCCCCGACCCTGGGCATACTTACTGTGAACGGGATGGTGGCCGCCCAGCATGTGATTATTCCGATACAGTCGTCGTACTTCGCGCTGGAGGGAACTGACGACCTTCTCGAAACGATCGAGAAGATAAAGTCGAGGCCAAACCCGGATCTGAATTTGCTCGGCGTGGTTGTAACCTTGTTTGACCGCAGGACGACGATATCCAAAGACGTAGAGGCGCACATCCGCAACGTGTTTGGCCGCAAGGCTTTCAAAACCGTTATATCCCGGAGCGTGCGGCTTGAAGAATCGCCAGCCCATAAGAAACCAATTTTCGATTATGCGCCGCGTTCGTCGGGTGCGATCGAATACGAGAGCCTTTCGAAGGAGGTGCTTAAACGTGTCTAAAGCCGGATTACCGCTCGGGATTAAAATGCGTCATGACTCGCATTACGTCGAACAGATAGCCGCCAAGTCGCGCTCCGTTGGCCGAACCATTCCTATTACGTCCATCTTCCCGAACCCGGAACAACCGCGTACGGAATTTGGCGACCTGACCGAGTTGACCGATTCGATCAAAGAGATCGGCGTCCTAGAACCGCTCCTCGTCCATCCGACCGATGATGGACGATTCATGATCATCGCGGGAGAACGGCGGTGGCGTGCCTCGCAGCTCGCGGGTCTTACCGAGGTGCCATGCATCGAAATGGCGGTCGATGAGAAAGGCATTGCGGAGATCGCTCTGATCGAGAATCTCCAGCGGAAAGATCTCACGGTCTGGGAAGAAGCTGACGGACTCGCTTCGCTTAAAGAGAGATTTGGTTACACGCAGGACGAGATCGCGCAGAAAATCAGCAAGGGTCGCACGACTGTCACGGAGTTGCTAACGATATCGACGCTTCCAGATGCTATCCGTCAGCGGTGCCGCGACGGAAAGATTTCATCTAAAGCGATCCTGTTGGAAATAGCGCGCCAGTTTGATGATCAGGCGATGTCTGATTACCTCGACAACTTAGACCGGGGCGGCAGGAAGACTTCATCTAAGCCACCGGGTGTCAAAGAAAAAGCACGGCCGGAGCCTGCCGGAACTAACGGCGCCGCCAAGCCGGCGGCCATTTACCGGTTCGTGCCGGACGATTCCGGCTTCACACTGGAAATACGATTCAGCGACGATCGGACTTTCACGAAACGCGATATCCTCGAGGCTTTGAAAAAGTCATTCGACAGCGTGAAGGAAGGTGAATAGCTTCTTCCTGCTTTCGGTGCATCTCGCCCCAGATTGGGGTTGTGCCAGGTAATCCCGGCGCGAAGGAGACAGGACACGCCCTGAGCTGGGGCGAAGAACGACCTAGAGGATCCTAGCCCATTGGACCGCTCCCTGACATAATCCTTATTATCGGACGCAGTGAGTATAATGAGAAGGCTCGTTTAAGCAGTCCCAGCCGCCATCCCTACTTCCTCAGCCCCGCCCCGAATACTCCATTGCTTTGACACACCACTGCTAAGCGGCTAGAATTACCGTTTTGTTATCTAGACCTATATCAAACTGTCCCGGTAGACACTCATAAAGGAGTTAGACAAAGCATTGAGTAACGGAAATTTTCTATTCACGTCCGAATCGGTCACCGAAGGCCACCCGGACAAGATCGCCGATAATATATCGGACGCGATTCTGGACGCGATCCTCGAACAGGATCCTACGGCTCGAGTCGCATGCGAGACTCTCGTGACAACCGGCTTAGCCGTGGTCGCTGGAGAAATCACAACGTCCGCATCGGTAAACTATAAACAGATCATCCGCGACACGATCCACGAGATCGGCTACAACGACGCCTCGTACGGCTATGACGCCAACACCTGCAGCGTCGTCGACGCTATCGGTACGCAGTCGCCCGACATTGCTCAGGGCGTGGATACCGGCGGGGCCGGAGACCAAGGACTGATGTTTGGCTTTGCGTGTAACGAAACACCGGAGCTTATGCCGATGCCCATCCAGATGGCACACAACCTTACGAGGAAGCTTTCCGAAGTTCGACGCGACGGCACGATCCCCTATCTGCGGCCGGACGGCAAGTCTCAGGTCTCCATCGAGTATCGCGACGGGCGACCGTTCCGGGTGGAAGCGGTGGTGATTTCCACCCAGACCGCGGACGTCGACATCGACACTATACGAAAGGACGTGATGGAGCACGTCATTCAAACGACGATCCCGTCTGATCTTCTGGACGAAAACACGAAGTATCACATTAACCCCACGGGGCGCTTCGTCGTCGGCGGACCTATGGGCGACGCCGGTGTGACAGGGCGAAAGATTATCGTTGATACTTACGGCGGTTATGCGCCTCACGGCGGCGGTGCGTTTTCGGGCAAAGATCCCACCAAGGTTGATCGCTCCGCGGCTTATATGGCCCGCTACATCGCCAAGAACATTGTTGCCGCCGGCCTCGCCGAGAAATGTACCGTTCAGCTCGCATATGCGATCGGCGTGGCCGATCCCGTGTCGGTTTTGGTCGACACGCACGGCACCGGAAAAGTTGACGAGGATAAGCTCGCCGACGCGGTTCGCAAACACTTCGAACTAACACCCAAAGGCATTATAGAAATGCTTGACCTGCGACGCCCTATCTTTAAACAAACGGCTCGGTTCGGACATTTCGGCCGAACGAACGACGAGTTCACTTGGGAGAAGACGGATAGAGCCGATGCTCTTCTGAATGCGCTAAGTAACGGCGCCGCGGGATAAGGCCGGGCCGATCCGAACAATAGAAATCTGCAATTTCGGGACAGGCTCATAGCCTGTCCAACTTTTAAAAATATGGCTACAGAACAACCTTCAATTCAATACGACATCAAGGACATCAACCTTGCACCGCAAGGAAAGCAACGCATCGAATGGGCGGACCGGGAGATGCCGGTTCTCCGTTTGATCCGCGAGCGATTCGAGGCCGAGAAACCTCTTACAGGCGTTAAGCTTATCGCGTGCGCGCATATCACGACCGAGACGGCGAACCTGGCCCGGACTCTGCAGGCTGGCGGGGCCGAATCGCTTCTGATCGCGTCGAATCCTTTGTCGACACAGGACGACGTCGCTGCGTCGCTCGTCGCGGACTGGGGAATCCCGGTCATGGCTATCAAAGGCGAATCTATCGAAACCTACGTCAGCCATGTTCGTGCGGCGCTCGACACAAATCCGAATCTGATTATTGATGACGGTTCTGACGTCGTGGCCACCATGCTGAAGGAAAAGAAGGAGTTAACCAGTAGCCTTATCGGAACGACCGAGGAAACGACGACGGGCATCGTCCGGCTTAAGGCGATGCAAAAGGCCGGCGTACTCAACTTCCCTTCTATCGCGGTAAACGACGCGCAGACGAAGCATTTCTTTGATAACCGGTACGGAACTGGCCAGTCGACCCTCGACGGCGTGATCCGCGCGACAAATATTCTCTTGGCCGGCAAGGCCCTTGTCGTCGTCGGCTATGGATGGTGCGGTAAAGGCGTTGCCATGCGTGCTCGCGGTATGGGTGCGAACGTGATCGTTACCGAGATTGATCCGATCAAGGCGATCGAGGCAGTCATGGACGGCTTTAGGGTCCTTCCCATGAAGGAAGCCTGCAAGATCGGAGACTTCTTTGTCACGGTGACGGGCAACCGCCACGTCATCGACAAGGACCACTTCGAAGCGATGAAGGACGGAGCGATCGTCTGCAACAGCGGACACTTCGACCTTGAGCTCAACCTCGACGCGTTGCGTGAGATGTCCGAGCCGGCGGTCAAGCGGCGCCCGTTCGTGGAAGAGTATATAAGTCGAAGCAGCAAGAAGAGCGTCATCGTTCTCGGCGAAGGGCGGCTGATCAATCTTGCCGCAGCCGAAGGTCACCCGGCCTCGGTAATGGACATGTCATTCGCGAACCAGGCCCTGTCAGCGGAATTCCTGGTTAAGAATAAGGGAACGCTTGAGCATGGAGTCCACGTTCTCCCGTCCGAGGTGGATCAGGAGATCGCGAGCCTCAAGCTTCGGGCTATGGGCGTTTCGATCGATGAACTTACCCCGGACATGCTCGAGTATATGTCGAGCTGGGAAACCGGTACGTAATAATTCCCTGGCAATTGGATAAGAGCCCCGCTGATCTGGATTCGGCGGGGCTTTTTTGCGCGACCTACGCGGAATATGCACCAAAACAATGCGGATAATTATGGCATTTGATTTGCAAACTGAATCGCCGTATATCGAATCATCACTTTATTTGGGGGTAAATCGAATGGCAGATGAAGACGGAGGCGGACCGGGAAACTTTGTATGGGCAATCGCTTTGATAATAATCGTGGCGATCATCGCCGCAGTGGTGATGTCCGGAGGATTTCTGAGCAGGGGCGGCGATAAAAATATAGACGTCGAGATAAAAGCGCCGTCCAGATAGAGACAGAATTTCCACCTACACACAACCGGCGCCGGCTGATCATGGTTCGGCGCCTTTATTGTCTATAAGTGGGTAAGCGCCGTAGCAATTATAAGACGGAATTACGCGACAGGGCTGCTCCCGCCGCTGAGGAGTTTCTCGACGGTTTCGGTAAACCGATCAATGTCTACCGATTTTACAAGGAACTCGTTCGCCCCGGAGGCCAGGACGTAGTCCTTGTCTTTTTGCTGCACTCCCATGGCTGAGAAAAACATAATCGGCTCTGTGATACCCCGTTCCCGCAGGCGGCGACACAGTTCTACGCCGTCCATTCCCGGCAGCCAGATATCCAAGATGTAAAGATCAAACTTTTCCCTTCCGTTTAAGGCAAGGGCTTCAGCCGCGGTCTCGACAGCGGTTACCTGATAGTTTTGATTAGATTGTCGGAGTAGTGTGGCGATCATCTCGCGGGAGTCGCGATTGTCTTCGACACAGAGAATACGCGCTTTTGCTTCAGACATAGAAAATACTGTGAGGAAAAAACGAACGGCCAAGTCAATTCTATATTCCCGATCGCGTTTTGTCTTTCTAAATCACGTCCTAACTTTTGAAAGCAGAAAAATCCCTAGCATGGAAAAACCAATTAGGGGCGCCCAGACCGCAAATCCCGGAGGCAGGCTGCCGTTGAGACCGAACTGTTCGAAAGCGCTGGTGAGTCCCATAAACAACAACCAAAGTCCAACCGCGTAACCAACCGTAATAACCTTCCCCTTCCTGCTCAGACTTAGTGCGAAGGGCGCCGTAAACAGTGCGATGACGAATGGGAGGAACAAGGTCGTGTACTTTTTCTCCAAAGCGATCCCTAAAGCCCGCTTCTCTACCTCGGCCTCGCTGTTCTCAAGTTGAGCGACGGTTTCCGAAACATTTAGGTGGCTGGGCTTCTTCCGCAGTTCAGCAAAAGGATTCGCCGGCTCCACCACTTCCCCGTCAGGCGCCTCCGTCGTTGTAATTCCCTGCTCGGACAACACGCTTTTCTCAACCATGCCGTCGAACACAATCGCACCATCGTGCCAATTAGCGAATTTCGAGCGGTATAGGGTTTGCAAATTCCCGCTATCCGCAAATTCATAAATTACCAAGTCTCTGACGGCGCAGACGGCTACGCAACGTACCGCATACTGTTTGTCGTTATCAGACGCAACTACATTACTATTCCCAGTCGTGTTCCGATCCGTGTCAAACTGGAACGAGTAGATCCGCTTGTCGTTGGCAACCCAGAATCTTCCCGGCCGTTTCGCCGGATTTCCCCGGTTGCGGATCTGAGTCCTGAACTCGTCTTGATGTTGATTCGCCGCCGGGGCGACCCGCTCCTGTATCAGCCAGTTTAGCGATCCGATAAGGATCATCAGCAACAGGCACGGAAGAAGCAACCGGTACACGCTCTGGCCGGCGGACGTCCACGTGACGATCTCATTTTGGCGCGACTTCAATACGTACGTCGTTAGGACCGCGACCATGGCCGCGGACGGCGCCAGCTGGATGTAAATGAATGGAACAAGATAAAAGAGATATCTGACGAGCAACGCTATCCCGCCATCAAACGTACCCGCAAATCTCCATAGTTCGAAGGCCGTAAAAATAATGAAGACCGCGGCGAGGAAGCAGAGCGTAAGAAAGTAAAACTTGATCAGGCTCACGACGAGATCGAAATCCCTGATTCCGGTCGTGACTCCGGTAAACGGATTCGGAACTCGGCGGCGAAAAGGTCGAAGATCCACCCACGACAAGGTTTCCCTCACCCGCGGCACTACCCGATTCCCGGCAGAAAGCCGGGCCGAAAAGTTGAACCAGAGAATTACAAAGAAACTCAAAATTATAGGGAAAAGGCTTCCCTCGAAAACCGAGATCTTTCCGGTACGGGCTAGTTGCTCCCCCAAAAAGGCAAGCAGGTAATACACGATCAGACAGCCGAGGGCGACGATCACTCCGAATCCTTTTCCGCGTCGACTGAATCGAAGTATCAACGCCGTGCCCAGTAAACAGAAAATAAGCGGCGTGACCGATAGCACGATACGGCGTTGCCGGAGGATCTGGGCCTCGGTCCGTTCGGCCCCTTCCCTGCCGCTCGCATATTCCGAGAGCTCTGATAAACCGAGTTCTTCGGGAGCCAGCTCTGCGCTGCTAAGCTTCTGGATGAGGTCACCGCGCCTGGTCTGGATCGCAAATCGGATGTTGCCTATATTCTCCGATACAAATTTGTGCTGGCCCGGCGAGTTGTTGAAAGTTGTCTTGACCGCATTCTCGAGAACAAGCTCGGACAGCTCTTCCGACGAATCGATTCGTCCCTTACGCGACGTTATCAAGTTAACAGTCCCAGTTTTCTCATCCTCGTTGTGCACGAAGATGTTCTTCCACTGCCCAGCCGCAATGTCGCCGTCCCGCACATAAATCGTGTAACCCGCAACCTCGGTGTTAAAAACTCCGGGTTCGATCGGAGATTCAAGCTTGTAGATCGCGGTTTGGATCGCGACTTGGCGAACGATGCGGGCGGCGATCGGTACGCCGTACAAATTAATTATGAAAGCAAATATCGATAGAAGGATCCCGATAAACAGAATCGGTATCGTGATCTGGAGATTACCGACCCCGGACGCCCGAATGGCGACCAGCTCGCTATCGGTCTGCATTTTTGAAAGCCCGATGATCACCCCGACAAGGACGGCCATCGGGCACGTAAACGCGATCACGTTCGGAATCAGCGCTAGGGTAAGCTGAGAAACGAGAACGGTGGGAATGTTTGCGCTAAAGAAGATGTCGGCGAAACGAGCCGCCTGCTGGACAAAAAGAATTACGCTTAAAAGAAGCCACGAGAAAACAAAGTAAGGCAGTATCGCCCCGATAAGATACCGTGAAATCGTCAGGCTCAAACGCATGCTGTATTGCTATGAGTTTACCGCAAAGCTCTTTTCGCCGGCTAATTCCCTGCCGATAACGTTTGAAATGATGCGTCTCAGAATCTGAGATACATCGGTAAGAACGGTCGTTCTATCGGAGCCGTACTTCATGAATTCTTGCGGAGAGAGTTTCTGGGCACTGCGGAAAGCGTCTCGGTGAGCCCCGGAAACCGTCTGACTGCCGCGTGATCTACGGCAGGAATCGCAAAGGAGGTGAAAGTCCGCCTGCACGTCGGCCGATTCATTAGGACCGAATTCACGCTTGCAGGAATTGCACACATTCCAGTTCGGCAGGTAACCGCCGAGCCTTAAAAGCCAGGTCTCGAAATACATTCGGATCCCGGCAATATCCGGAGGTGTGCTGCAGCCGGAATCGATGCAGGCTTTGACCATCCGATACAGTGTTTCGTTCGGGTCGTGCGGCGGCACGAATGAGATAAGCAGATCTGCAATGTAAGAAAATGTCTGGAGGACCTCGGGCTCACTTGCACGGTCGAAGCAAGAACGCAGCAGATCGAGGTGCCGTATGCTGACCAGCTCGCGATCTTCCTTTTGAAAGTATTCCAAGCTGACGGTCGAGAACGGCTCGAGCATGCTGCCGAAACGGCTCTTCAGACGTTTCGCTCCTTTAGCGACGCCGCGCACGATACCCGACTCTCGAGTAAGAAATACTACGATGCGATCCGCCTCTGCCAAGTTAAAACTCTTGAGGACGAGACTTTCTGTTTCGACTACCGGCATGGGGATCTACGGAATGAAATACAGGATCCACGCGATCAGGAGGCTGATCCCGACAAATTGAAGGAACGTTTTCGTCGCGTACCAGATCCTTTCCTTTGGTGCGCCCACGTGGATCGCACCGAACACCACTGATACGAACAAAGCGAAACCGACGAGGTAAAGAAAATGGGTCATTTCTTCCTCCCCAAGTTGATATCGATCGCGTCGATCACCGCCAGATAATTTAACAATCCCGCGGTCTCGAGAAATCGTCCCCCGTACTCGAAGGTTGATCGTGCGGCCATATTTGGGGCGGGTTCGATAGAGGCGAAAAAACTAATAATGGCTCCGAGACCGTTTCCTAATTTAGCGAAGACGTTCAGTAAGAATAAAAGCTGACCGTCTCTAAAATCGAAGCCCGGATAATATGCCCCGCCGCTCAGCAACGCAACGATAAACATTGCCCATATTGCCCCGCCGATAATTAGTCCGCGTTTGTAACGGCCCTGAACCAGGTGTCCAGCACCAGGAAAAAACCAGGAAATTATTCCTACTATGAAAGGATTGTCCATCTTTTATCTTTATCGGACCAGATACTCAACCTTTAAAGTCTATTATTCAACGCCTAGACATCAGCGAAACTGTTCCCGGCTAACTGTTCATAAAAGGGAACCTCGGGGGTTTCGAGAAACTACTTAAACCAGGTTCATGCCTTTGCGGAGCGCAAGCGCCCGAACCGATTGGCGCCAGTTAGGATAGAACCTCCCGAACGCCGCCCATGGCTACATCATGACCGCGTTTAAGAGATTCGGAACATCGAGAAACGAATATCTCGAAGATAGCACGACTGAGACTATCCGTTCTCCACGAGAGCTCCGGGTGCCATTGCAAACCCAGAACGAATCGATCATTTCGAACGTCTTGGATGCCCTCGACTACTCCGTCGTTTGCCCATGCTATCGCCCGTAAGTCGGCACCCGTTTGCCGAATGGCTTGATGATGGTGAGAATTAACTTTCACTATTTCCTCGCCATCCTCGAGTTCGGAAATTCCCGAAAGCAAGCTCTCGCCATCGATCTTTATCTCATGAGAATTTCGAGCGGCCGGCGGTCCCTGCTGATGCTTGATACAGTTTTCAACTTGAGCCTCAATGTCCTGTATCAAACTACCTCCGCGCGAGACATTCAGCACTTGGATACCGTAACAAATCGCGAGTAAAGGAATCCGTAATCTTTCGACCTCAGAGAGAACGAGCAAATCCGTCTCATCTTTCTCGGGTACTACGCGACCCAGCTTCAGATGCGGATCTTCGTTGTAGTATGCGGGATCCACATCGCTGTCGCATCCCGGCAAGAGTACGCCATCGAGTTCCGACATTACCGAACGGATGAACTCCGGCTCCGGGATCAGCGGAATGTGAACGGGAACACCGCCTGCCGCTTCGACCGCCTCGCTGTAATCACGCCCAAGGTAAAACCGCCGGGTCTCGAGCTCGAGCCGCATCGTCAAACCGATCTTTGGTCTATACGCCATAAACTCATTTATGTTCAGATAAATGGCGGTTCTATGTCAATTTGAGCATTTGAAATGAAAGTCTTATGATTGCCTCAATGCGTTCAAACTCGGCGGCTAACTCGATTCGATCCACAACTGTCCTTTTGGTGCAGCGCGACGGAGCTGTCGCAATGGCGGGCGACGGGCAGGTGACGCTGGGCGAGACCGTGATTAAGGGGAATGCCCGTAAAGTGCGCCGGCTCTCCAACGGAAATATCCTCGTCGGCTTCGCGGGTGCCACCGCCGACGCCTTCTCGTTGCTTTCACGGTTCGAGACAAAGCTGGACCAGTTTCAAGGCCAACTCGAGCGGGCTGCGATTGAACTGAGCAAAGACTGGCGGACCGATAAGTACTTACGGCATCTTGAAGCACTGATCATAGTAGCGGACAAGAATGACGCATTCCTGATCTCCGGGAAAGGAGACGTCATCTCGTCAGACGAAGGATTGCTGTCGGTGGGATCGGGCAGCATGTTCGCACTGGCCGCCGCGAGGGCTCTCATCAAACACACCGGGCTTCACCCTCGCGAGATAGCGGCCGAGTCGCTGCGGATCGCGAGTGAGATCTGCATCTATACGAACGATGACATCGTCGTTGAGGAATTGTAATTATCCATGGCGATCTATCTCGGTGGGGAAACAAAAGAAATCGCGGGGAAGGCAAAGCTTGATGACCTGACGCCCCGTCAAATAGTCGAGGAGCTCGACAAGTACGTTGTCGGCCAGGCTGATGCGAAGCGCGCCGTCGCCGTCGCCTTGCGTAATCGCATCCGCCGTCAAAAGCTTCCCGCGGAAATCGCGCAAGACGTCCTACCGAAAAACATTTTGATGATCGGCTCGACAGGTGTTGGAAAAACCGAGATCGCCCGCCGCTTGGCGAGGATCGCGGATTCCCCGTTTATAAAGATCGAAGCTTCCAAATTCACCGAAGTCGGGTACGTCGGACGCGACGTTGAAAGCATGATACGGGAACTGACGGAAGTCGCGGTCGATATCACCAAACAAGCCGCCTACGAAGAGGTTCGGGCGCGGGCGGAGGAGAACGCGGAGGAATCGATACTGGACATTTTGCTGCCTCCGACCAGCCTGCATTATCAGACCCAATCGGATACTGATGAGAGTGCGGGTTCATCCGGTGCGAACCGGACGCGTGAGAAACTTCGTGAGCAACTCCGCCGTGGCGAGCTAGACGGCCGCCTGATAGAGCTTGATACCCAGGATCGAGGTAATGCGACGATAGACTTCGTCGGCGGGCAGGGAATGGAGGAGATGGGCGTGAACCTCCGCGACATGTTCGGCAATTTATTTCCCAGCAAGACGGTCCGGCGGAAAATGAAAGTGTATGAGGCAGTCGTTTACCTGGTTCGCGAGGAACAGGAACGGCTCGCCGATATGGAACAGATCACCCGCACCGCGATTCAGAAAACCCAGGACTCTGGAATTATCTTCTTGGACGAGATCGACAAGATCGCCGGTAGGGAATCCGGGGGGAATCCTGACGTTTCCCGCGAAGGGGTCCAACGAGATCTCTTGCCTATCGTCGAAGGTACAAATGTGAACACCCGGTACGGGATGGTAAGCACCGAACACATACTATTCATCGCCGCCGGAGCCTTCCACGTCTCGAAACCGTCGGACCTAATACCTGAGCTTCAGGGCCGGTTTCCCATTCGGGTCGAACTTGAAGCTTTAACCATTGACGACCTTAAGCGAATTTTGGTGCAGCCCAAAAACTCGCTAATTAAGCAATATCAGGCTTTGCTTAACACCGAGGGAATCGAGCTCGAGTTTACCGAAGACGCGGTCACGCGGCTTGCGGAAATGACGGCGGAGATCAACCGAAGTACTGAAAATATCGGGGCCCGACGCCTTCACACCCTTCTCGAAAAACTGCTCGAGGAAATTAGCTTCCTAGGCAGCGAGCTGGAAGTTAAGCACCAACGAATAGACGCCGCTTACGTCGATGCACGATTAAGCGGTCTGGTGCAGGATCAGAATTTGCGCCAGTACGTCTTATGATTTAATCAGATGCTGAATTCCTCATTCGTCCCGAAACTTAACTTAAGCACTCGGGTTAAGCTCTACGCCACTAAAGCACCGTTAGCACTTATAGCAGTTGTATTGCTTACAGGTTTAAGCTGCGGTAAGCGGAAGCCGCCGCTGCCTCCGGTCGAGCGCGTCCTCCAGCGAGTCGAAATAACAGGATTTCAGCGCGGTAGTCAGGTGATCCTTTCCTGGACGATGCCGTCGAAGAACGCATCGCAAGGAAGTCTGCTTAACATATCCCGGGCCGACATATATCGACTGGCCGAGCCGCTCACGTCGCCCTCTAACATTTCAGAAGAAGAGTTTGCGTCTCGCAGCACCCTTGTTGCGAGCCTCAACATCCGCGAGTCCGACTTCGGAGTCAAGAGTTTGAGCTATTCGGACGCGCTGCAGTTCGCCGGCCAACCGGCGCGGCTCCGATACGCAATCCGGTTTGTGAATGCCTCCGGGCAGAAAGCGGCTTTCTCTAATTTTCTGCTTCTCGAGCCGGCGGCGAGGATCGCGGGCGCCGCGAGTTCCCTGTCCGCGACCTTGACCCAGGAAGCGGTCGCCCTGGAATGGCGTGCACCAACTTCCAATGTCGACGGCTCAGCTCCCGTGAACCTGCTCGGGTACAACGTTTATCGCTCGAATTCGGAGGAAGTTCCGGGAAAACTCTTGAACAAGACGCCGGTCTCGGACACAAATTTCCGAGATGAATTCTTTGAATTCGATAAACCCCTGTTTTATTTCGTGCGGTCGGTGTCGGTCGGAACCGGGGGCGAACCGATCGAAAGCGGCGAGTCCAACATCCTTCGCCTCGCGCCGAAGGACACGTTCCCCCCGAGTCCGCCCGCGGCCATCACTCTCGCCGCGACACCGACAACGATCTCTATATTTTTCGCCACGAATCCCGAAAAGGATGTGATCGGCTATCGGATCTACCGATCGACGGATGCGGATCTCGACAAGCAGAAATGGGAACTTCTCACACCCACGCCTCTAACGACGAACACATTTCAGGATCTTAGGGTCGAGAGCGGAAAGACGTATTTCTATTACTTGACCGCGACCGACAAGGCCGGCAACATCAGCCAGCCAAGCGAGGTCGTCTCGGAAACGGTGCCGTAATAAATGAAAACAGACTTCGCAATTTCCCCTTCCAAGATCGTGTGTGTCGGACGAAACTACTCCGAGCACGCCAAAGAACTCGGCAACGAAGTGCCCACGAGTCCCCTGCTTTTCTTGAAGGCGCCGTCGGCGATCATCGCGAGCGGCGACTCGATCGTGATTCCTGCACAGTCCAACCAAGTCGAGCACGAGGGGGAGCTTGCCGTCGTTATGGGACGGGATTGCAAAGATATTAACGATCAGGAAGATCCTCTCCAGTTCGTCGCCGGATATACCTGCCTCAACGACGTGACGGCGCGTGATATCCAACGCGCCGATGTTCAGTTTACAAGGGGGAAATCCTTCGACACTTTTTGTCCTATCGGCCCGCATATCGAAACGGAGGTGGACGTTCGCGATCTGCGGGTCACGACAACGGTGAACGGAGTTGTTAAGCAGGACGGCCGGACCTCGCAGATGGTCTTCCCTGTCGACTTTCTGATCCGATACATTTCCCGGCAGATGACGCTTAAGGCCGGGGACGTGATCGCGACCGGCACTCCGTCGGGCGTTTCGAAACTAAATCCGGGTGACGTATGCGAAGTAACGGTCGAAGGTATCGGTACGTTGGTAAATTCAGTAGTCTCGGGCGGATGACCTTTTGTGTCGACCCGATGGTTGAACTAGAATAGGCAAACAGCTATGAAATTTTTTATTGATACCGCGAATCTGGACGAGATCCGCGAAGCAAATGAGATGGGACTGATCGATGGAGTGACGACGAATCCGTCACTCATCGCGAAGGAGAAGGACGTCGATTTCAGAGAACATATCGCGAAGATCTGCGAGATGGTCAAAGGTGACGTGTCGGCCGAAGTGACTTCGCTCGATGTGGACGGCATGCTCAAAGAAGGGCGCGAGTACGCGAAGATCGCACCGAACGTTGTCGTCAAATGCCCGCTCACTCTTGAAGGTTTGAAAGCCACCCGGACCTTGACCGATGAAGGCACGGGAGTAAACGTGACGCTTTGTTTCTCGGCGGCTCAGGCGATTCTCGCGGCGAAGGCGGGTGCGAAATATATCTCGCCGTTTATCGGACGCCTGGACGATGTAGCCACGAACGGGATGCAGTTGATCTCGGACATCGTGCAGATCTACGGCAATTATGGGTGGGGCACGCAGGTCCTGGCCGCTTCGGTCCGCCATCCGATGCACATCGTCGAGTGCGCTCTCGTGGGTGCGGACGTTGCCACGGTTCCCTTCAAAGTGATCCAGCAACTGGTCAAGCATCCACTTACAGACAAAGGATTGGAAGGCTTTATGGAGGACTGGAAAAAGAGCGGGCGCGGATAGTTAGCCGTCCCCTTTCAATAACGATCTCAAATCTCCCTGTCTTGCGGCCGCCTCGACGTCTTGTTGGAGAGCGGCCTGATATTTTGCCCTAAAATCTTCATCCTCATCCTGCATGGAAATCAGTTCCCGGAGCTTCTGTAAATGGAGCTCTACGGTCTCAGCCGCGTAGCCGTCCTTTTGGGCGAACACCTCGTCGATCTCCACTATTAGGGTCGAAAACTTGCGCAGCCACGCGAAGTCCGGGTCTTCCAACAACACATTCAAAAACTGCCCACTGGTCACCGTGCCGTTGATTCCTTCCCAGATGGCTCGTTCATGATCGAGCAGGTTCTTGTGAAGTTTAAGCAATAAATTCCGTGCGTCCCTTAATCGTTCTGAATTTTCCATACATAAATCTTACTACACGCTTAAAACTATCATTGCCCTTCTCACCTTTCCTTATTAGCCGGCTAATGGTAGCTTATTAGATAGCTAATGATTACTTATTAGCTGGCAATCAAATTCTTAATAGCTAGGAAATATAAGCACTTAAGGTAGTTATGCACTTCGAGGACTCGGTCGCCTTCATGTTATCCAAGGCGAGCATCATTCATAAGAACTCACTCCAGAAATATGCGAGCTCGGTCGGTCTCCACAGCGGGCAGGTGTTCGTGATGATGGAGCTCTGGAAAACCGACGGGCAGCGGCAGATCGACCTGGCGGCGCGGCTGAACCTTTCCCCGCCGACGGTGAACAAGATTTTGGGAGGGCTCCTCGAAAATGATTTTGTCACCCGGGCGCGATATGAAGACGACGCCAGATCGACGCGCATTTTCCTCACACCAAAAGGAGTCCAGGTCCGAGAAGCTCTCGAACAAGCCTGGGAAGAACTGGAGGAACAAACGCTGATGAGCCTCACAGATACCGAAGCTCTCATGCTGAAGCAGCTTCTCCAGAAGCTGTTCCGATAGCTCGCACGTTCTTTCTCACTGGCACGGTCTTTCTCAAAGGTAAAGATCTTATTCGGTTTTCGTTCCGTGGCTTCCGTGTATTCCGTGGTTGTGGCACGCACGGCAAGCAAACGGTGGTCGAAGTCCCTCTCGGATTTGAAAGGCCGCGCGTTTCGTATCTTCGCTCTGTTCGTGCGATTTCGCGTGGTTTCGTAGTTCAGGCTCCCGGCGCGATCTTGCCGGAACCACCAACCCAGACGAAATCACACGAAGAAAGCGAGGCAGAACAACAAGGAATCGCTACGCCTTTCGTCGAAAGGGGGTTAGAATAGCCGCGTAAAAGTGGGGCTCACCTTTGTATGAAAATATTGTTTGCCACCGACGGGGCGAAACAAAGTGACGCGGCGATCGAAATGCTGCGACACTTCGCGTTGTCGGATGGCGACGAAATTCGGATAGTCAGTGTCGTCGACATGGCCGTGCCGATGGCGATAGACATTTACGGC
>DATLCA010000341.1:0-2260 GCA_035526605.1 Pyrinomonadaceae bacterium
CTCGACACGGTACCGAAGTTTGTCCAACTGATAAAACTTGTTCAAGAAAAAGTCGGCTGGGGCAGTGCACGCGTTCGTCCGCCGCGGCTGGAACTTGTCGGTGAAGAGCTCGCCGAGACTTTAAAGATCATCGACACAGCGATCACGAATCGACCCGACGCGTCGATGAGTGTCCCGGCGAGCTAACGAGAGCACCGGCTCTTTCCTTGGCGAACTCTGCGAGCTTTGCGTGAAACTCTTCGAGATTCCTTCGCCAAGGAAGAGTTTCACGCAAAGCTCGCAAAGTTCGCCAAGGAAAGAGCCGGTGCTCTCGTTAGCTCGCCGGGACACTCATCGACGCGTCGGGTCGATTCGTGATCGCCGTGTCGATGATCTTTAAAGTCTCGGCGAGCTCTTCACCGACAAGTTCCAGCCGCGGCGGACGAACGCGTGCACTGCCCCAGCCGACTTTTTCTTGAACAAGTTTTATCAGTTGGACAAACTTCGGTACCGTGTCGAGCCGCAGCAGCGGCAGGAACCATTCGTAAATCTCGCGCGCCTTCGCCGCATCGCCGCTCATCGCATAGTCGAACAGATCGACCGACTCTTTCGGGAACGCACTCACAAGCCCCGCGACCCAACCGACCGCCCCGGCATTTATCCCTTCCACGATTACGTCATCGACGCCGACAAAAATTCTGAGACGATCGCCCGTCAACGCGCGAATTGCCGTGACGCGGCGGACGTCGGTACTCGATTCTTTCACGGCGTGAAGATTCGGTATCTTCTCGGCAAGTTCGGCCACCTGTTCGGGCGTGAAGTCCGTTCCGTACGCGACCGGGTTGTTGTAGAGCATGCACGACAACTCGGTTGCCGCACACACGGCAGCAATGTGTTCGTTCATCTCGCGAGTGTCGCCGCGATAGATGTAAGGCGGCAAAACCATCAACCCGGTGCAGCCTGCGTCGCGCGCAGCCTGAGCTTGTCGGACGGCATCTTCGGTCGTCATGGCAGCGATAGCCGCAACGATTGGGACTTTATCGCCGACCGCCGAAACGCACGTTTTCCAAAGTGCAGCCTTCTCGTCCGGGGACAGCGCGCCGCCTTCGCCGAGACTTCCGTTCGTCACGATTCCCGTGCATCCGTTTTCGACGAGCCACTTCACATGACGTGAAGTGAATTCGTGGTCGATCTCCAGGTTCTCATCGAAGCATGTTGTGATCGCGGGCATGACGCCCGCCCAATTCATTGTCATAGGTTCTCCATCTTTACGGGAAATATTGGCGGCCGGACCGACCTGTCTTTCCAACCGAACAAGAACTCCACCGCCGCGCCGCAGATACGTCCCTGGCAGGATCCCATTCCGCAGCGGGTCTGAAGTTTTGCTGTTCGAAAATCTTTATACTCAGCGAGTTTTCCGTATTGTACATCTTCGCAGCGACAAACGATGGTGGAACTGGTCGCCAGCGTCTTCAACTCGCCACGTAACTCGAAGGCATGATCAAGCGCCCCCGCAAATGCCGTCGTCCTTCTCCGCGTCCGCAGCGGGCGAGTGGCTTGATCGATTCGATCAGTTGCTGCGAATCCGGCAATCTCCCCCTCGACCAATGCGGCGTCCACACCACCGATACCTGTCGGCTCGCCCGCGCAGTAAACGTTCGGCACGGATGTTTGCTGATGGCTGTCCACTTCGACATAACCGCCGACGATGCGACAACCGATAAGCTCCGCGAGCTCGGTATTCGGGACAAGATGGAATCCGACCGCGAGCATGTCGCATTCGACATCTTCGGTTTTATCGAACCGGTTGATTCTCACCTCGCGCAATACCGATTCGCCATCGGCAGCAGCGATCCATGAATTCTTGTGATAGGGAACTCCGCGAAGCCTGCCTCGCATGGCAATGCCTTGCGCCATCTTCGCCGGAGATCGCCAAAGCCCAAGTGCGAAGCGGTCGAGCCTTCTATTTGATGTCTGTTCACAAATCGCCACGACTCGCGCTCCTTTGGTTACGAGATAGTCCGCGACGACGAGAAGAAGCGGTCCGGTGCCTGCCACCACGACACGTTTATCGCGGACAGACATGCCTCCTTTGACCAGCGCCTGGAGCCCCGCGGCGCCGAAAACATTTGGAAGTGTCCATCCCGGAAAGGGAAGAAACCGTTCCCGCGCTCCCGTAGCGAGAATTAGTTTGCGGTACTCCATGCGGACCTTTCCGGACGCGGTCTCGGCAAGCAGCGAACTCCCGTCTGACGCAAAGACCGCGGCATCGTTGACGATT
>DATLCA010000342.1:0-5217 GCA_035526605.1 Pyrinomonadaceae bacterium
CGAGAAAGATCATCCGTTCGCCCGGTATGACAAGAAACTCACCGAACTCGCCCAGGCGAAACCGTTCCCGTACGCGACCGTCGTCGTCGACTCGCTGACGACGTACGCAGACGCGATGTTCAAGGAGATCGTCCGGCAGAATCCGGGCATTCAACGGAGTAAGACGAATCTCGCCATCGGCTCTTCGGTGCAGGACTACGGCATCTTCGCTCAGTACTTCAAGCACATGCTCACGCGGCTTCTTCAACTTCCCGCGAACGTCATCGTTACCGGGCATATCGTCACGGATAAGGACGAGCTCACCGGGGAGATCATCCGCGAGCCGTTCCTTCCCGGAAGGCAAGCGCCGAAGATGGTCCCGATTCTCTTCGAAGAAGTCTACCGGGCATTTGCCGAAATCAAAGACGGGCGCGTTGCGTACCGTGCGCAGACGCAATCCGACGGACGTTACAAGTGCCGCTCGCAAATCCGGGGAATCCCCCCGGTAATCGACTTGTCCTACGCAACTTTAGAAAAGTTCATGAGCGCATAGGGCGCAAAGTGAAACGAAACGTAATCGAAAGAAAGAGAGAAACACATGCCAATTATCGAACCCGAACTCAGTGAAGCAACGCCCTCGGAACTACCCGCGGGAACGTACAAAGCCCATATCGTCGACGCTGAGCAGAAAACGTCTCAGGCCGGAAAGCCGTACTTGCGCTGGCAGCTCACGGTCTTCGACGCGTCGGACGCGCGCCTCAACGGAATGGCCGTATGGACGAGTACACCGACGACCGGCCGCGGCGTCTTCCGCCTGCAGCAGCTCTACAAAGCCGCTACGGGAACGGCCCTTGAAGGACGCTTCGATACAACCGACCTGATGGGGAAACAAGTCCTCATTACCGTCGTACCCGGAGTGACACAAGACGGTACTCCGAGCGGCTATCCGGAAGTGAAGGCGATTCGCGCAGTCGTGTAAGTACTCCGCGAACGCAAATTGAGCGTCATTCTGGAGACGCTCCCAGACGCGCAGACGCGAGGGGTTTTCTCCCCTCAGTAACCAGTAAGGGCGTCGTCGGTTAGGAAAAGCCGACCCTGTGCGCAAAAATGCAAAGAAACGATGAAAGTTACCTCAACCCTGAAAATCTACCTTGAGGCGATTACGGCTGCCGTCACCGCGAAGCGCATGACCGAGGCGGAAGCGCGTATCGCCGCGTCTGCGATCCTCACGGACATTACGAATCATCGTCTGCGGATGCAGAAGCTCTCTTCGTCGGAAAAGCTCGATTACGCGCTCGAGGCGATCCGTACGCAGACGGAATTTCAAGTCTCACGCGATCCGAACTCTTCGAAGATCAGCTGCCGCCGCGGATGCGCCTTTTGCTGCGAGCAGCAGGTTCACGTTACGCGAGGAGAGGCTGAACGCATTGTCGACTTCGCGTACGCAAACGGAATCGCCCTCGATTACGAGCGCCTCCGGACGCAAGCGGAGATTCCAGAGCGTTCCCCGGAGAACTGGACCCGAAGCGCACACCGCCGATGCGTCTTCCTCGGCGACGAAAACGAATGCCGCATTTACGACGTCCGTCCGATTGTCTGCAGGAATCATCGGGTCGTCAGCGAGCCGCGCCTTTGTAACGTCCGCGGTGTCGAGGACGTCGCGCTTTACGTCATCCCAAAAGCCGAAGCCGCGACAACCGCATACTTCACCGATGCGGAAATGAACGCGCTCCCGCAAATGCTCCTAGAAGTCGAGAGAACCAAAAGTGCTAGTCGAACCTAACCGAAAGGAAAATCAAATGTCCGCAGTAGGAAGAACTGGAATTCAGTATTTTGAAGGTAAGGAAGTTCGAGTCGTCTTCAGTCGCGACTGGACCGACGTCGCCTCGGCGTTCATCAATAACGTCAATACGACGTTTACCGTCACCGGGTATGACGACTACGGCTTAAACCTCGTCTTCGGCCGCGACGTGAAGACGACTGACGATACCCCGGTGATTTACGTTCCTTGGCACGCGATCCTGAGCGTTTTCCCGGCACGCGCCACGGAGGCTCTTCGTCGTACCGCTTAGTTCCTGCTTCTGAACCTGGCTCTTCTCCATGAGAGCGTGCGACGGCTGGGCGCCCTTTCGCTCACCGTCGCACTTTTTTTCGCCTCGGGGGTTATTCTTGCTCGTCGAATTCGCATCCTCAGAAAATCAGAAACTCCTCCGGGAAGTCCACGGCGACGGTCCGGAAGACGCCCGGATTCTCATCCTCACGGATTTCCCGTCCTACGGCGACTTACCGTCCGGACGACTCCTCACCGACTACGCCGGACGGATCCTCTTCGATCAGTTTCGGAAATTCTCCGTCTTGCGGACGCACGTTCGCGTCGAGGCCGTCTGCGAACGCGTTCCGCCGGGAGGGAAATTCTTCCTTCTCGAGCACGACGAACAGACGGCCTGGAAGAACGACGCCTTCGAACGCATCTCGCGCCTCCGTCCGAACGTCATCGTCCCGCTCGGTGATCTCGCGCTTTCCGTCGTCACGGATAAGACGTCGTCGGATAAGTGGCAATTATCCGTCATCGAGTCCGTTCGCGGGACGAAAACAATCCCGCTTCTTCACCCATCGCGAATCGTCCGGCAGTTCAAGGACATTCCGTTTCTCACATTAGGAGCCCAACGTGTCGCTGAGCAAGCTCGCTTTCCGGATATTCCGCGCATCTCGCGCGATTATAAGACGAGTCCGTCACTCGAAGAAACGTGCGCCTTTCTCATCGCTCTCGAGTCCGCAGAATACCTCAGTCTCGATATCGAGACGGGACGCGGTCAGATTACTTGCATCGGCTTTGCCGCAAATGCCCGCGAAGCCATCTGCGTTCCGACGCTGCCCTCGGATTACGACCCCATTTCGTTCCGAATCCTCTGGGCCGCGATAGCCCGCGTCTGCGCAGCTCCGTCGAAGAAGATCCTCCAAAACGCCATCTACGACATGACGTACTTATCGAAGTACGGCGTTCGCGTCCGGAGAATTTGGCACGATACGATGACCGCGCAGAAGTTCCTTCATCCGGAGTTGCCGATGGGCCTGGATACGATCGCCCGACTCTACACCCTCCGGCCGTACTGGAAGGACGATGCGAAGGATTGGGGCACGCGGCAGGATATCGGCGCATTGTATCGCTACAACTGCGAGGACGTCTGCGGGACGTTCGAAGCCGCGTTCGCCCAACGCCTCGACCTCGAGAAACGCAATCTCACAAAGACGTACGAAGACCGGGTCGCCTCGCTCTTCCCTTGCGCAACGGAGATGTGCTGGAACGGGCTTCGCGTCGACGAGACGGAGCGGCAACGTCTCAAATCTGAGACCGAAGGAAAGATCGCCGAACTGACGACGCAGCTGAACTCCGCCGCGACCTCGATTGTCGGTAAGGAAATCAATCCGCGCTCGCCGATGCAAGTGAAGGAACTCCTTCGTGCTGCGCGTATGCGTCTCCCGGTGAAGGACGGGAAGGAGTCGTCAGATAAGGAAGCGCTCATGCGTCTTCGCCTGAAGCATCCGGACTCGCCGATCCTCACTCCGCTCATTCGTCTGAGCGAAGAGCAGAAGAAGCTCTCCTCGTACCTCAGCTTCACGTACGATCCGGACGGACGGATGCGATACTCACTCAACGTCCACGGGACGGAACCGGGCCGATGGTCCGGTTACTGCGATCCGTGGGGAAACGGCGTGAACCCGCAGACGGTTCCGCGGGACTTACGCTCTATGTTCGTCGCCTCCGAAGGGCATACGCTCATCGAAGTCGACCTCGCTCAGGCTGACGCTCGCGTAGTCGCCTGGAACGCTCCGGAGCCGACGCTCATCCAGATGTTCAACGATAAGACGGATATTCACCGATGGGTCGCCGGGAAGATTTTCCGGAGCGACAAAGCGCTCATTACCGATACGCAGCGCCAGCTCGGGAAGAAAGTCGGCCACGCCTCAAACTACGGCATGCACGAGAAGACGTTCGCCGAGAACTGCCTTAAGGAGATGAACCTCAATCTGCCGCTCGCCGAGGCGAAGCGCCTTCTCGACGGCTATCACGAGCACCTTCCGGGAATCCGCCGTTGGCAGGCGCGGATCCGCGAGGAGGTTCTCCGTACGCGAAAGCTCCGGACGCCGTTCGGTCGCGAACGCGTCTTTTACGATCGTCCCGGAGACGATCTCTTCCGAGAGGCGTACGCATACGTTCCGCCTTCGGTCGTCTGCGACGTGATTAATTGCCTCGTTTTGCGCATGCGCGGACACGCACGGCTCCTTCTTCAGGTTCACGACTCCGTCCTTCTCGAAGTACCCGACGGTGAGACGATCCGGACGATCGAACGCATTCGAGACGAAGACGCCTGGAACCCGACGCTTTCACTCGTCGGCGGGGACCTTCGCATTCCGATCGACGTTAAGATCGGGAAGAACTGGAAGAAGCTTGAAAAAGTGACATAGGTCGCTTAGCGTAAGAAGTTGAGAGACAAAAAAAGTGGGGGTTCAACTCGGCTATGAGGGCACGGGATACATCGTTACTCGTCATCAAACGTAAAGTCGGTCAGTCTTTTCTAATTCAACCCGAACAAGAAATTAAATGCGAAAAATGCGCCTGCGTTAGCGTGGCGAAAAGCGCGGTGATCGAGGTTATCGTCTCGGAAATCACACCGAAGATCGCAAAGATCGTCGTGATCGCTCCGCGGCGTTATCCGATCGTTCGCGGTGAGAAAGTGCATTTCGCCGGGTCAAATGTGATCGAAGCGGAGGAAGAACATGCGTAACTTCCCGAACTTCATCGATTCGTATCTGACCTTCACGGAGAATCAGGAATCTTCCGTCCGGATCCACCGATGGGTCGCAATCTCGATTATCGCCGCGGCTCTCGAACGGAAGGTCTGGCTCAATCAAGGTCACTGGCTCCTTTTCCCGAACCTCTACGTATTCATCATCGGTCCGTCGGGGATCGTCAGAAAGTCGACGAGTACCGGTATCGGCGTTGACCTCATCCGTTCGCTCCCCGGATTCAAGCTCATGAGTGAACGCGTAACCGCGGCTTCGCTCATTGCCCAGCTCGAACGCTCAGGACGAAAATTCGCGCTCAAGGACGGGACGGAGATGCGACAGAGCGCGGTCTTTTCGTACGCGAGCGAACTGTCGATCTTCCTCGGCGAGGTCTTCGGCTCGATCTCCGAGCTCCTTACGACGTTCTACGACTGCGCGCCGAACGACTGG
>DATLCA010000343.1:0-1358 GCA_035526605.1 Pyrinomonadaceae bacterium
CCGCCGCTCGGCGTGTAAGGAATCTTGCGGGCGAGAAAATCCAGCGCAAGTTTGGTGGAGCTTAGGCGTTCGTCTTCCGGGCCGAGCAAGAGAGACGGGTTAATTATTACAAGGCGTCGGCCTTCACCGTCGAAATTCTCCAACGCGGTCCGTTCCTGGTAGTACTTGGACGCGTAATAGGCCCAACGGGAAAATACTTCGACCGGCTGGGGGAAAGTCTCGTCGACGATCTGATCGTCCTCGCTCACCGCGATCGTTCCACTGGACGAAGCGAGAATCATCGTTTGCACGCCTGCCGCTTTCGCGGCTTCGCAAAGAATGCGGGTGCCCTCGACATGGATCTTGTTCATCGCCACCGCGTCTTCGTTATTGCGCGAAACTTTCCCCGCGAGATGAAAGATCGCCGACGCATTTCTCACCGCCCCGGCAACGTCTTCGGGATTTGTGACCGAGCCCGTCGCCGGCTCAATGCCCGAGTCGATCATCCACTCAGGAACGCTGGACGCCATCACACGCAGGTTCTTCTCGCCCGCATCTATGAGCTGCTTGACGATATGCGAGCCGAGAAATCCCGTCCCTCCGGTGATAAGGATCTTCTTTTCGATTACTGCTACTGCTTTCTTCTTCGGCATATATGCGCTAGTGCAAACAACGGGCTTGGGGCCACAGGTCAGAACCGGGAGCGGTAGCGACCGGGTAGCCCGCCGGACAACTCGTACTATGCTGTAAACGGGCCGCCCAGTCGCTACCGCTCCCGGTTGTGACCTGTGCCGCCCGCGTTCTTCGATCACGCATCATTTCCACGTTCTCCGGATCGGATGAGCCTCAGTATTAAATACCACTTTCTTAAAATCCAGCGCCTTCTCCGGCGCGAACAACAAATAGAAATACTTGAACGTTTCGGCGAACACGAAGCTCTGCATCGCGTCCGACTTCTCTTTCGTGACTACACTTTTCAGATGCGCGTAGCCGACATCGTTGCGGCAATATTTTACGAAGTCGCGCCACATCTGCTCCCCCATCGCAAGGTACTTCGGATCTTTCGTGTATTGGTAAAGATAGTAAGTCGACTCGACGATCTCCGGCCGCAGGGGATAGCCCGCATGTTCAACTTTGCCCGTCTTGTAGTTGTAAACCTCCGGCTCGACACCGTTTACCTGCCACATGCGGAACATCGAATCCTGCAACGCACGAGCGCGATTCAGATCGCCGTCGAGCGCGAGTATCGCCGGGAAAAACGCATCAAGCGCGCCGGTCGTCGTTTCGGTCCGCTTCCCGGTATTCATGTCGGCGTGGCCGTACCAAAGATCACCGACGATCGCCGGGCCGTTAGCATTCTTGCGGCTCATGTTTTCGCC
>DATLCA010000344.1:0-4608 GCA_035526605.1 Pyrinomonadaceae bacterium
AAGCATATGGATTCGCTGATCCACCATTTTCTGATCGTCGCCGAGGGGTTCAACATACCGGCCGGTGAGGTTTACATGCCGATCGAGGGCTCGAAAGGCGAGCTTGGCGTTTATATGAAATCGAACGGCGGACCGAAGCCCGACCGCATTCATGTTCGGGGTCCGAGCTTCATAAATCTATCCGCCCTGCCGGTGATGAGCGAAGGCGAAATGATCGCGGATGTGGTGGCCATCATCGGGAGCTTGGATATTGTTTTGGGCGAGATAGATCGATAAACGGTTTTTGTGTTGGGGGAGCGAGACTGAAGTTAGTAAGGAGAACTTATGACTAAGAATCAGGAAAAAGAACTCTTCACAACACTGGCGAAACTGGTGACGGGGGTCAACGTGATCCAGTCCGATGTTAAAGACATTAAAGTGACTCAAGCGGAACATTCGACGATTCTGGGTGAACATTCGAGGATTCTGGGTGAACATTCGAGAGTTCTGGGTGAACATTCGGGAATTCTGGCTTCACATTCACAGAAACACGAGGACCACACCGGAAGGTTCGATAGGCTTGAATCCAAGGTTGATAGCGTTGCCGAAAAAGTAATGGAGCACGACAGGCGCATTAGCGCGATCGAGACCGGCCGCATTCACTAAATCAGCGATCGATTTGATCATTTTCAGTTAAAGACCGGCAGTGCCGGCAGATATGGCTGCAGCTACACCAACAACTTATACAGACAGAATCGTCAAGACGGACGAGGTGGCGGAGTTTTCCCAGGAGGTCATCGCTGAGATGGAGGTACATCTGGGCAAGTATCCGGAAGGACGAAAACGTTCCGCCCTGATCCCGCTGTTGATGCTGGTCCAGCGCGAGCGTGGGTGGATCGACAACGCCGGTGTGAACTTCCTGGCAAGGTTTCTCGACCTTAACGTGACGGACGTTTGGGAAACGGCGACGTTCTACTCGATGTTCAATCTGCGTCCGGTCGGTCGTCATCACATCCAGATATGCAAGACGTTGTCGTGCAGGATCATGGGCGAGCCGGATATTACCGAGCACATTTGTTCGAAGCTGGGAATTCATCCCGGCGAAACGACTGCTGACGGCAAGTTCACCGTTTCGATGGTCGAATGTTTGGGAAGCTGCGGGACGGCGCCGATGATGCAGGTCGGTTTCGATTATCACGAAGATCTGACGACGGAGAAGGTCGATGAGATTTTAGCCGCGTGTGAATAGTGCGAATCGTGAGGCGTTTAGCTGAGATCGTAGTCCTGGCCGCAGCCAGCCTTTGTGGGGGATGCTGGGGAATGGCCTACAAGGTGCCGACGGATGCGATGCGGCCAACGATTACACGGGAGGATATGTGCGTGGTCAATCCGGCCGCCTATAGTTACGGGGAAATAAAACGCTTTGACATCGTGGTTTTTGAAATGCCGGAATCGGAGAAACGACGCGTCAACGCCGGCAGCTCGGTGCGGCACATCAAAAGAGTAGTCGGTTTGCCAGGAGAAAAGATTGAGATCCGCGAGAATAAACTGTTCGTGAATGATCTTGTTACCGACGAACCGTTTGAAAAAATACTTTCGAGCTCTGATCCAAAGAAGAATTTTGGACCGACGGTAGTGCCAAACGATGAGTATTTCATACTCGGAGACAATCGACCGGAGAGTTCTGACAGTCGATATTTTGAGCACCCGACAATAAAGAAAGCGGATATTTACAGTAAGGTGATCGAGATCAAGAAGGGTTATTACGCGAATAGATAGTTCAATCATGGAAATACGCGTAAGACTCGACGGTTGTAATTGAGTCGTGGCTAACAAGGTCAAATTTGAAATTATTCGCAGCCCTTTCCGAACTTGGAACACGCTATTCCAACAGGCCGCGGATATGGCGAGCTTGATCGGGAAAGACAGAGTGATAAGTATTTCGCACTCTTCCGAAGGCGGCGAAGGGATCGTGACGATCTGGTACTGGTCGGAAGCCGGGTCCAATGTGCCAGGCCTTACCGAGAAGATGGATAAATGACGAACGGCGAGATCATCAAGGGTTTGTACGCGGCGTTTGCGAAGGGCGATGTGCCTACGGTCCTCGGTGCGATGGATCCCGGTATCGAATGGAATGAGACGGAAGGTTTCATGTACGGCGGAATCTACCGTGGACCAAACGCCATCCTTGAAAACGTGTTCATGAAGTTCGCGACCGAGTGGGAAGGATTTTCGGTTGTGCCGGACACGACCGTCGACGGCGGGGATGGAACCGTGGTCTCACTTGGAACATATTCGGGAAAATATTTGAAGACGGGAAAAAGCATGTCGGTTCCATTCGCACATGCGTGGGAATTTCGCGACGGCAAGATCGTCAGGTTTAGGCAGTATCTCGACACGGTCCTAGTTGCAAGGCAGCTCGGGCTTTAAGTAATAGTCAGTTATGGAAATTAGAGCGATCGGCTGCGAGCCATTACAACTCAAGCGAGTGCACATGGAGAATGGGCACACGCTGAAGGTGTATAAGGACACGGGCGGCTATGCGAGCCTGAAAAAGGCGCTCCGGATGTCGCCGGCGGACATCATCGAAGAAGTTAAAAAGAGTGCGCTGCGCGGACGCGGCGGTGCAGGATTTCCTACCGGGATGAAATGGTCTTTCGTTCCGAAAGACTCGCCGAAACCGAAGTACGTCATCTGTAACGCCGACGAGTCAGAGCCGGGATCGTTCAAAGATCGCTACCTGATGGAGCGGGATCCGCATTCGATGATCGAGGGAATGATCATCGCCGCATACACACTCGGATCGAACACGGGATACATCTACACCCGCGGCGAATACAAATATCTGATCGACATCATGGACGTCGCGCTTGCCGAAGCACGCGAAGCCGGGATGCTGGGCAAAAATATTTTCGGGTCGGATTTCTCGTGCGACATACATACGCACACCGGAGCCGGCGCGTATATCTGCGGTGAAGAGACCGCACTGCTTTCGAGTCTGGAAGGATATCGCGGACATCCGCGAATGAAACCGCCCTTCCCCGCCGTGGAAGGTTTGTACGCGAGCCCGACGATCGTCAACAACGTCGAAACGTACACGTCGGTACCGCAAATCATCGAGATGGGCGGCGACGCCTGGCGAAATCTGGGAACCGAGAAGTCGGGTGGCACCAAGCTTTGGTCGATCAGCGGGCATGTCAAGAAGCCCGGCGTCTACGAGCTTCCGATGGGTTATTCCGACATGGAAAAATTCATCATGGAAGATTGCGGCGGGATGCTTCGCAATAACAAGCTGAAGGCAGTTATTCCCGGCGGCTCGAGCGTTTACATCATGAACGCGGAGCAAATCATCGGGAAAAATGTAACGCTCGATTACGAGGGACTTGTTGCTGCCGGCTCGATGCTCGGCACCGGCGGCATGATGGTCATGGACGAAACGGTCGACATCATGGAGACGACCAAGAACCTCACCGAGTTTTACAAACATGAATCGTGCGGCTGGTGCACGCCGTGCCGCGAAGGGACGGACTGGCTCGTTAAGATCTTCGACCGCATCGCGTCGGGCGGAGGAAAGCCGGAAGATGCCCAGTTGATGCTGGATATCTGCGATAACATCGAAGGCAAATCATTTTGCCCGCTCGGCGACGCGGCCGCTTGGCCGATACAGAGCGCGATCAGGCAGTTCCCCGAAGATTTCAAGAAGTGGCTGCACGAGAAAACGGATATTTACGCGAGTAATGTTTAAGTGGAACAGGCTGTTAGCCTGTTCGATCTTCGATAGGCTAACAGCCTGTCTTACAACTGAGGAGAAAAAATATGGGAAGAGGCGATAAGAGAAGTCGGAAAGGTAAAATTGCTGCTGGCAGTTTTGGCAAGAGCCGCCCGAAGCATAAAAAGAAACATGTAGCCGGCAATGCAGCGGAAGCAGATGCTGCGCCGAAGAAGACTACGAGAAAGAAGAAAGCTGAATAGCTGATGTCGAAAGAACTGATCAAATTAACGATAAACGGGAAGGAATTCGAGGCCGAGAAAGGCGCGAAGTTGATCGACGTATGTCGCGACAATGCCTACAACATCCCGGCCTTTTGCTATTACAAAGATCTCGCCGTTCAGGCGTCGTGCCGGATGTGTCTGGTCCGCATCGAAAAGATGCCGAAGCTCCAGACCTCGTGCACGATAACCTGCACGGACGGAATGGTCGTCACGACGCAGAGTCCGGAGATCGAAAAAGCCCAGCGCGCGATGGGCGAATTTTTGCTCACGAATCACCCGCTCGACTGCCCGGTCTGCGACCGCGGCGGCGAGTGCGAATTGCAGGAAGTGATCTTCGATTGGGGTGACGTCGAAGAACGGTTCACGGAGCGCAAGAACGTCGCTCCGGAAAAATATCTTTCGCCGATCGTCGCCAACGATCCGCAGCGCTGCATTCTATGCAAACGCTGCACGCGTGTCTGCGACGAGTGGATGGGCGAGGACGCGATCGAGGCCGGCAACCGAGGCGTCAACACCGTGATCGGAACTTACGGCGGATGGCTCGATTGCTCGCAGTGCGGAAACTGCATTGAGGTCTGTCCGACGGGAACTTTGCTTGACGGTGTCTATCGTCACGAGACACGTCCATGGGAGCTC
>DATLCA010000345.1:0-18136 GCA_035526605.1 Pyrinomonadaceae bacterium
CCCGAGGACATCCCGGATCTCGCGAGCCACTTCGTCGGGAAATTCTGCGAGCAGGCGGGTCGAAGCCTGACCATCGCGCCGAAGGCAATGCAGTTGTTAGAAAACTATATGTGGGGCGGCAACGTCCGCGAGCTCGAACACACGATCGAACGTGCCGTCGCCCTCGAGCGCGGCGACGAGATCCAGCCCGAGCGTTTGCCGGAACACATTACGAATTACAACCCGGAACGAATCAATGCCGAGTTCGACTTGCCGGACGACGGCCTCAACTTGACGGCTCATCTCGAGAATCTGGAAAAGACCTACGTTGTCGAAGCCCTCCGAAAAACGGCGGGAAACCAGACCCGCGCCGCAGATCTTTTGCAGATGCAGGTTAGATCCCTGCGGCATTTGCTGGATAAACACAACATCCGAAATCTCTCCGCGCAAATGCGAAACGGCGAATAGCTTCAGCAAATAATTAAAACTGAAACCGGTACCTTATTGGGGATTTACTTGGCTATTCAAACAGCCTAAGCCCAAGGAAGGTCCGGTTTTTTTATGAAGATTCAACGAGGTTTCTCGCTGATCGAGCTCTTGATCGTCATCGTTATTATTGGCATTGTGGCCGCTATCGCGATTCCTAATTTACTCGCCGCGCGTCGCGCCGCGAACACGGGATCCGCGGTTTCAACCCTCCGAACGTTATATAGCGCCGACGTGAGCTACGCCGCAACGACCGGGTCGGGCAGCTACGCCGGAACCGCCGGCACGGTTGGAACGTCGTCACTTAATGATCTCGCGGCGGCAAACCTGATCGACAGCGTCTTGGCACTCGGTGAGAAAAGCGGCTATGAGTTTGTGGGTGATAGCACAACCTCATCGTCAACCGAGCCGGCTACTTTCTATTTCGCCGCGAATCCGGCGACCACTTCCGGAATCTTAATGACAGGGACTTCCCGATACGGCGTGGCGACCGACGGTGTGATCTGCGCCGATGCGACCCCGGCGAATCTGGGGACGCCTTTCGACGCCGCGTCGCTGGCAACGGCCCAACCGCTGGATAACCACTGATCGCCGAGCGGCCGATGTCTGACAAAAAGTGTCATTGGCCCGTTACCAAAAACTGTAATTCGCCCGCCCGTCTTCGCATCGGTCAATCAATTCGCAAATTTGTAACTAGAGAAATAATGAGACATACGGTGCCGTTAAGGCACCGCCTCTCCAGTGGCACGCACCTTGTAATAAGCCGAGTGCCTGGGAAAGGTAGATAAAGACTTATTAACTCTAGGAGATTGTGAATTAGAAATGAAAAATCAAAAAGGTTTCTCGCTTATCGAACTTTTGATCGTTGTTGTGATTATCGGCATTATCGCCGCGATCGCTATCCCCAACCTGCTTGCGGCACGCCGTTCGGCGAATGAAGGTTCCGCAGCTTCGTCGCTCCGCACGATCCATGGCGCTTCGGCTACGTATCAGGCTACGACCGGCAACGGTAACTTCCCTGATCCGGATGGCGCGACTGATGCTACCGGACTCGGAGTTCTGACAGCCAACAATCTTATTGATGGCGTTCTCGGACAGGGAACGAAGAGCGGTTATGATTTCACGTATCACAGCTTCGGCTTCGTGGTCGGAACGAACCCCGCTTCCTTCTCGTGCGTTGCTGAGCCCCAGCAGCCGAGCGGTATCACGATGACAGGCACACGTGCTTTCGGTATCGCGACGGACGGTGTCCTTTACGTGTCGGTTACGGGCGGATCCACTGGCTCGATCACGCACGAGGGTGACGCGGTTACGGGTGCTTCGGTTACCGGTGCTGCTGCGGTCGTCATGGGCAACCAGTAATTTAACTAACTTGTTAACTTGACTAAGGAAACGGTTATCTCGGTAATCGTTTCCTTTTTAACTTCCCCTCCCCGACTCCCGCGACCTGAAGTCATGATCGATCACGAACTACAAACCGTAGATTGGAATCCCGGCCAGCCGTTCTATATCGGCCTGGCCGTTGTTCTTTTGGCGATGTGGTTCCCTTTCGTACCCGCCTGGCCGACCTTCATCCATATGTGGCGGGTCGAGATCGCGGCATCGGTCTTTTTGGGTGCGACGCTGATTTATCTTTTGGTCAACGGCGCGAGGTTTTCCTTTCGCCACCGAATTTCTCCGGGCGAATTACAGTTCATCGTGCTCCCGGTTGCGGCCTTCGTCCTTTGGAGCTCGCTGTCTGCTTTATGGGCGCCTTCGTGGAAGTCGGCTCTGCATCATTCTTTTATCTGGACTCAATATTTAGTTTTCTACATTATTTTCAGAGAGCTTCTCGAGCGGCGCGACGGCTTCCGCAAGTTGGTCACGGTATTCGTATTGACGCTCCTCTTTTACGCCGCACCGGCGATCATCGAATATTGCGCCTACCTTGCTTTCGGCGGCGCGACCACGGTGGGGATGCGGTTCGCGAAATACGGAGAGCAAATAGTTACGATTTTGCCCATCGTCCTGATCAGTCTGACACGAACACGCGGCAAGCGATTCGCCATCGGCGCCTCCGCGGTTGTCCTAATGTGGCTGCTGGTGTTTTGCAGCATGGGGCGAATCAATTATTTCCTTTTCGGCTCCGGCATTGCGGCCGTCTTCGCCGCGCTTCTAATTTCTAAACGGCACCGCAAGTATGCGCCGAGGTTTGTCGCCCTCACGGCTCTGCTTCTTCTCGCCCTTATACCGATTCATCTGTTCCTGATCGCGGCACCGAGCGGCGGGGTTCCCATTCTCGAACGCCTGAATGATACCGAGGCCACAGGCAGCAGTAATAATTTTCGGAAGCTGATGTTGTCGGTTTCGGAAGAGATGATAAGAGCGAATCCCATCGTGGGAGTCGGTGCGGATAACTTCGGTATGCAGCTCAATCGTTACCGCGAAGAATACGGCGCCGCGAATCCGGCGGATGTAAATCTCGCAAACGCCGAGGACGCGATACCCGAGCACACACATAACGAGTTTGTACAGATCGTAGCCGAACTCGGCGCCGTCGGGGGTCTTATCTTTGCGTGGCTTCTCGCGGGTATCGGGATCATGGCCTTCCGGGCAATTCGGCTAGCAGGGTCCGGCAGGCTTTACGCGTTCGCCTCCGTTCTCGGTCTGGGAATGTTCCTCGCCAGCTCGATGGTCAGCTCGTATTCGTTTCGTGTGATGCAGAACGGGATCGTTTTCTTCTTTGTGCTCGCGGTAGCTTCAAAATTATTGCTCAAGGGAAGCCCGCTTGAACGCGGCCCCGAACAGAAAGAAATATCGCTGCCATACCGCAAGCTGGCTTTTTCGTTCGGCGTCGTTGCCTGCTTGGGATTGATAGTTTATTCGGCGGCCCGGGTAGGCAGCGTCATAGTCACGCAGCGCGCAAATCAAATCGAGACCGTACAAAGCGCGTTGCCTTTATACGAGCTAGCGATGCGGCTCGACGACGAGAACCCCGACGCACGACAGAACCTGGGCATGCGCCTGCTTCGCACGCGCCGGTACAATGAAGCGATCCCCTACCTGGAGTCGGCAATCTCGATCGGGCGGGCTCCTTCCGCCGAACTTTCTTACCTCGCGACGGCAAAGTCACTAGCCGGGGACGATCGCGGCGCCGAAGAAACGATGGCGTCCGCCGCGTCTCTTTATCCGCGGTCGCCGTTCGTATTGACAAGGTACGCAGCGCTGCTCGAGAGCAACGGTAAGGCGGCTTACTCGGTTGATATGTTTCGCCGGGCTGAAGAGATTGACGAGCGGGCCGCAAGAACGTGGCACACGCTGATCGCTTCCGGACCCAAAGCCCTCTCCGAAATTGCGGCGCGTGATAAGGCGTACGCGCCCGTCATGGACCTGCAGCCGAAAAGTTCGTTGTATGCCGCGATCACCGATCGATTTATAAAGCATCCCGACGAGCAGCGGTTCTCGGCCGGGAAGCTCATGGCTGACGAACTGCATTAAGGTCCGACTTCACCGCTGCCGCAAAATGCTCTAATATGTTTCTGCAGCGGAGCGCTCCGCATCCTACAAACTCTTTTAAGTAATTATTCACCGCGCTTGAACCGAATATTTTCCATCGCAAAGAATACCTTTCGCGAGGCAGTGCGTGACCGAGTTCTCTACAACCTGGTCTTGTTTGTGCTCCTCATCATCACCTGCGCGATCCTCCTCGGCGATCTCACCGACGGGTACGAAGCGCGGACGATCGTCAACATCGGGCTCAACGCGATGCTCGTCTTTGGCGCGTTCATAGCGATATTCGTCGGTGTCGCGCTGGTTTCCAAGGAAATCGAAAAACGCACCGTGTTTGCGATCTTCGCAAAACCGGTCGGGCGGGGTGAGTTCATCATCGGTAAATATCTGGGCCTATGCCTGACGCTGGCCGTCAATATCGCGGTAATGGGCGTCGGTGTCTCACTCGCGCTGGTCTACGTGGGGAGCCCGACCTTCGCCGCCAGTATCTGGGGTTCGATCCTTCTTATATTTTTCGAGCTAACTATTCTTACCGCCGTCGCGACGCTGTTCTCTTCCTTTTCGTCACCGGCGCTTTCCGCGTTGTTGACGTTTTTCGTTTTCGTGATCGGGCACTTCAGCTCTTCACTCCGGGATCTCGCACAAGGCATCAGCTCGCCGTCGGCTAAATTATTTTTTGACGCGATATATTACCTGCTCCCAAACCTTTCACATTTTACTTTTGTGACAAACGCCGCACACGGCGACGTCCCGCCGCCTGCCATGCTCGGCGGAGCGATCCTCTACGCTCTAGTGTTCGACGCCGTCCTCGTTGCCGCGTCGACGTTGATTTTCAGCCGTCGAAACTTTAAATAACGATGGTCTCAAGATCCGCAAATGATTCCTTCGCGGCCCTGCTTATCGTCGGCGGCCTCGTGGCCGTTATTTTCCTGACGGGCTTCGTCGAGCATACGCGTCCCCCGTTGCCGAGCGGCTACGAAGACGAGGACGCTGCGCTGAACGGATCGCGGTTGAAAGGCTTTGCCTTCGGGGCCGAAGGTCTAATCTCGGACTGGTACTGGATGAACTCGCTCCAGTATATCGGGAAGAAGGTCTCGACGGTGGGTCTTAACAATCTCAATCTTGAGGACATGACCGCGCTGAATCCGCGCCTGCTTTATCCTTACCTGAACAGTGCGACCGATCTGGATCCGCACTTCGTCGCCCCGTATTCGTATGGCGCCACAATCCTACCTGCCATCGATTCCCGTCAGGCGATCGCCCTCACCGAGAAGGGAATTTCCAACAACCCGGACCAGTGGCGTCTGTATCAATATCTCGGTTACATATATTGGCGGCTCGGGAACTACGAAAAAGCTTCTGAGACTTATGGCCGGGGAGCGCAGATTCCCGGTTCTCCGATCTTTATGCGGATGATGTCGGCCCGGATGAAGACCGAAGGCGGCAGCCGCGGCATCGCGCGCGAAATGTATGGGCAGCTTCTCGCCGAAGCGGAAGACGAAAGGACACGGCAGAATGCCGAGCTGCGATTGCGCGAGCTCGACTCCCTCGACGAGCGTGACGTAATCCGTGCGGCTTTGTCCGATTTCCGAAGCTCGAACAACGACAGGTGTCCCGCCAATTGGTCTCAACTGCTTCCCAACTTGGAGAAACGATCCCCTCCCGGCCTCGATCTCCGAATTGACCGCGCGAATAATATCGTCGACCCGAGCGGAGCTCCCTATCTGCTGAATCGCGAAACGTGCTCCGTCGAGCTCGGACCGGATACAAAGATCCCGCGCCAATAGGGGGAGTGAGCCGCTCGGGGCTGTTCTGAAATTTATATGAACAACATTGTCGAGATCGAAAATCTCACCAAGGACTACGAGGTGGGATTCTGGCGGAAGAAAAAGGTGCGAGCGCTGGAGGGACTGACGTTGACCGTCGCCCCGGGGCAAATCTTCGGGTTCCTTGGTGGAAACGGTGCTGGTAAAACAACCACGATCAAGATCTTGATGGGTTTGCTTTTTCCGACGTCGGGCACGGCCCGCATTCTCGGCAGCGATATCGCCGATGTATCGATGCACAGGCGGATCGGTTATTGCCCCGAAAATCCATACTTCTATGACTATCTGACAGCGTCGGAGCTGATGAAATATTTCGGGGAGCTGTTCGGGCTCAGCCAGAACGAACGAACACGGCGAACGGCTGAACTTCTCGCAAAGGTGGGGCTCGACGAAAAGGACTGGAACAAGCAGCTGCGAAAATTTTCGAAAGGAATGCTGCAGCGGGTCGGCCTCGCTCAAGCACTGGTCAATGAACCGGAAATCGTTTTCTTCGACGAGCCGATGAGCGGCCTCGATCCGATCGGCCGCCGCGAGATCCGCGAGTTGATCATCGAGTTGCGCGAGAAAGGAACCACTGTCTTCATGTCGACCCATATCCTGTCGGACGTCGAAGCCCTTTGCGACGAGGTCGCCATCCTCCGCGGCGGAAAGCTTACCGCTACAGGAAATCTAGACGATCTTTTGGCGACGCAGGGCGACAGGCAGACCTATGAAGTAAGTCTGAAAAACGTTAAGGCCGCGCAATTGTCCAACAGTTACATCACCATCCCGAACGCGGCCGGGGTGACCGTTCACGTGGGAGAAGAAACGGAGGTCGAAAAGGTCTTGTCAGAAGCGCGAGCCGCCGGGGGCAAGCTGGTTTCGGTGCAGATTGTGCGGCAGTCGTTAGAAGAATTGTTCGTTGAGGCGTCTGAGAAAAAAGATTCGACAGACGCTACCCCGCCAGTCTGATCGCAGTAACCTTCCAGCGGATGTTGGCGCGGTCGTCTTTTCGATCAAAGCCGGCGATTTCTACGTACACCTCGATGGTTTCGCCAGGCCCGAGTTGTGGCTGCTTCGTCGGGACGACCAGTACATGCTTGTCCTTGAGCACCTGATTAAAGCTATCGACAACGGCAACGTGCACCTCGAGGCCGTTGATGACCTTGTCGCCTTTATTCCGGATCTTACCGTGAATGTTCATCGATATCGTACCGAACGCGTTTGCGAATTGGCGGGTGTTGTCGCCGGTAGAGATGATAATGTCCTTCGTGACACCGGCAAATTCCGTCGAGCCTTCCCGGTATGAACCCTCAAGAATATTTGCCATCTGATCTTCCATCGACGGCTGCCGCATCAGCAACCAGATGACACCCGAGAGCAAAACGATTCCGACAAGCGCTCCGAGAATCAGCGCCTTACCATTTCCCTTTCTTCCTTCCCGCGGCTCCAAAAAAGCATCCATAGAATCCTCGTTCACCCGAATTAGATGACAATTTTTCCAAAAAGTTCCTATAGGTTATCATTCGACTACCGTTCGTAGAAATGACTGAATTCTGTGCCACCACTTCCACCCCTACTCGTTTTGTCGAGGTCGCGCTCCCGCTTCCTCCCCGACGAACATTCACATACAAACTGCCGGCGGAACGGTTCCACAACGTGAGTCTCGGTGCTCGTGTGATGGTCCCGTTCGGTAATCGTTTGATGACGGGGTACGCGGTTGCACTGCACGATACGCTCGACCCGGCGATAGGCGTCGAGGAAGCGGCGTTGAAAGATGTCGTCGAGGTTCTCGACGACACCCCGCTGGTCAACGATGAGATCATGACGCTCACCAAATGGACGGCGGACTACTACGCCGCGTCCTGGGGTGAGATGTTGAAGGCGTCACTTCCCGCGGGCGTGAACGTCACGGTCGTGCAGTTCGTGCGAATAACCGAATCGGGCCGCGAGCATCTTCTCGGCACAAGAAGCCTAAAGTCGATTCGCGATCAAATTCTCAAAACGCTGGCCGCGGCGGATGAAATCCCCGCAAGCGAGCTGGAGAAACAGTATGGAAAAACCGGCGCGAGACGGTCCGTCCGTGAGCTGCTCCGCGCGGGATTCGTGACGGTTCGCGATCATGCCCTTTCGGAAAAGGTAAAGCCGAAGCGAAGAAAGGCGGTCCGCATCCTCGCCGTTGTAGATTCCGGAAACGGGGAAAAAGCGCCAACCGACGCCCAGCAACGGGTACTTGATCTGCTGACCCGGAACGGCGGAGAGATGATCTTTACTGACCTGCTCGAGCGTGCTGACGTTGGTGCTTCTTCCATCAGCACCCTCGCCAAACGCGGAATGCTCGAGGTATTCACGACCGAGGTGATGCGCGACCCGCTGGCGAGCTCGTCGATCTCAGCGAGTAGCAAGATCGTCCTCAACAACGATCAAGCCAAAGTGCTTTCCGAGATCGAGCAGGCACTTTCGTCGACCAACTATAAAGCGTTTCTTCTTCACGGTGTCACCGGGAGCGGAAAGACTGAAGTTTACATTCGCGCGATGCGAACAGCGCTCGACGCGGGCCGCTCGTCGCTGATGCTCGTTCCCGAGATCGCTTTGACTCCCGTCTTTTCCCGCCGCCTTCGGTCGGTCTTCGGTGCGGAGGTGGCCATACTCCACTCGAATTTGTCGCAGGGAGAACGATACGACGAATGGCGTCGCATCAGGCGCGGCGAGGCGCGGGTCGTCATCGGCACTCGATCGGCCGTGTTCGCACCGCTGAATCATCTCGGGTTGATCATCGTCGACGAGGAGCACGACACATCTTATCGCCAGAACGAATCGCCCTTCTACAATGCACGCGACGCCGCAGTTATGCGTGCGAACCTTGCGGGTGCGGTCGTCGTTCTCGGGTCGGCGACCCCGTCGCTCGAGTCATACCACAACGCCAAGTCGGAGAAGTATCGCTACCTGCAGCTCGAGAGCCGGATCGGCAACCGGCCTCTCGCCCAAGCCGAGTTGGTCGACATGCGTGCGGTGTTCAAGCAAGCGGGCAAGGACGTTGTGCTTTCACCTCGGCTGGTCACGGCGATCGCGGACACGCATGCGAAGGGCGAGCAGTCGATAATCCTCTTGAACCGGCGCGGTTTTTCGCAATTCGTTCTCTGCCGTTCGTGCGGCGAGCGGCTTCGTTGCAAGAACTGCGACATCACGCTCACATTTCACCGGCAGCACGGGAAGCTCGTCTGCCACTACTGCAGTTTTACGGCGAACACGCCGGAGGTGTGCCCGTTTTGCGAAAGTGAGTTCCTGTATTTTATCGGCCAGGGCACCGAGCAGGTCGAGGACATTTTGGTAAGGCAGTTTCCGCAATTGAAAATCGCCCGCATCGATCGGGACACGATGGCGAAACGGGGGCAGATGGCGAAAACACTTCTTGCTTTCGACGCGGGCGAGATCGACATGCTCGTCGGCACGCAGATGCTCGCGAAGGGTCACGACTTCCACAACGTTACTTTGGTGGGTGTGATATCGGTCGATATCGGTCTCGGCCTGCCGGACTTTCGTTCCGCGGAACGCACGTTTCAAATCCTGACACAGGTGGCAGGCCGGGCCGGGCGTGGGCAACTTCCCGGAAGGGTAATAATCCAGACTTACTATCCTGAACACTACGCACTCCGCCACGCGTGCGATCAGAACTACGAAGCTTTCTACAACGAAGAGATCCGCTTTCGTTCCCAGTTGAGTTATCCGCCGTTCGTGGTTCTGGCTTCCATACTTGTAAAAAATACGGACGAAGAGGCGGCGATCGGAAACGCGAACATCGTCCGGACCTCGCTCGATGCGGCTAACCCTGACAAGGTTTGTCGGATACTGGGACCGGCGCCGGCATCGATCTCGCGTCTGAAGAACGAGTACCGGATCCAGATCCTAATCAAATCTTCGAGCCGCAAAAAGCTTCGCGAAACGGTGGAGATGGGTCTGCACCTCGCCGAAGAAAATGGGGCGGACATGCGGAATATCTATACCGAGATAGATCCGGTAAATCTGATGTGAGGAACTATGCCCGGGAAATACGCGAAAAGACGCGAAAGGAAGAAATAAACTTTTTCTTCTTTTCGCGTCTTTTCGCGTATTTCGCGGGTCAACTCTTAGTTTACTGCCGTAGAAGAAAGCTCAGCCTGCCGCGTCTTAACCTGTGCGTAGATTTCCGACACCGAGACTTTGCAGTTGATCGACTCGAACGAGACGACATCGTCCCGTTCATTGTAGATGCGATACATCCACTGCTTTGCGTTCTGCCTCGCGTACTGCTCGACGCGCATTTCTTCTTCTTTCAGTAAAACGAATTCCTTGATGCTCTCCATCGCGAGGTAACTCTCGAGCTTGTTCGTCTTGTCCGACGAGTTGGTTTGGTTCGAGAAGATCTCCACAATGACGGTCGGGTTCAGAAGCAAGTCGAAGTTTTGATCTGCGAAAGCCGGCTCACCACTTACGACGACGACGTCCGGGTAGCAGATGTAATTGCTTTTCAACCTGACCCGCATGTTGCTGATATAAATCTCGGACTTGTGCCCGTGCATGCGACTGCCTAGAGCGACGGCAGTGTTGGCAGCCAATATGTTATGCCATCGATTTGAGGCTGCGCGAGGGATCGCTCTTCCGTCAGAGTAGTCGTGTCGTGTCCCGCCTTGGCGTTCCGTGGTAAGGTAATCGTCCATTGAGGTTTTCTTTGCGCTGGGCTGACCAAAGACTTTGTCGTTCATGTGTACTCCTGGGTGTTTTTTACTACGTTGAGTCGAGAGAGTGGGCTTTGGAAAAGGGTCGGCGAAAGTTTGGGTAATTTCGTTGCTGGAAATAGTGTTGCATATCGAGTGATAATATTTCAAGGCAATTCATATGAAACTTTCCGAACTCGCCGAGGCCACATTTTCGACGATCGATCAAGGCGACAGCGGGATGAATATCGCTGCGGCAGCGGGTCTGGACATCGCCGGGCCCGGCTATATCACGTTTCTCGCAAACCCGAAATACACTCCTCAGATACAAGAAACGAAGGCCAGCGCGATATTCCTCAATGAAGGCGTTCCTCTGGACCGCGACGACATAGCGGTATTGCGCACAAAGGATGCGTATCTGGCTTATGCCCGCGCTCTTCGACTTTTTTATCCGCCGACTGACGTGACTGGATCGGTACATCCGACGGCGGTGGTCGACGAGACAGCTGTAGTTTCTCCGGACAGCGAGATCGGCGCGCACGTGGTTATCGGGAAACATTGTCGGATCGCGGCCGGGGTCAGACTCTTCCCCAACGTCACAATCTATGACGGCGTTTCGGTGGGACGAAATTCGACCATTCATTCCGGTGTCTCAATCCGCGAGAATTGCGAGATCGGTGAGAATTGCATCGTTCATAACAACTCGACCGTCGGGTCGGATGGGTTCGGCTACGCGAAGGATGAAGAGAAGCATTGGGTGAAGATCCCGCAAGTAGGAAATGTCGTCCTCGAAGATGACGTGGAGATCGGAGCGAACACCGCGATCGACTGCGCCTCGGTTGGCGAGACGCGGATCAAGCGCGGCGCGAAGATCGACAACCTCGTTCAGATCGGGCACTCCTGCACCGTGGATGAGGACGCGCTTATTTGTTCGCAGACCGGATTGGCCGGAAGTTCGGTGATTGGAAAGCGTGTGATCCTCGCCGGGCAAGTCGGCATCGCGGGGCACTTGAAGGTTGGGGACGACGCGGTGCTGACGGCGAAGTCCGCGACGAGTCACGACGTCGAGCCGGGGAAAATAATTTCAGGCATTCCCGGATTCGATAACAAGGAATGGCTTCGGGCGACCGCGGCTTACCGGAAACTTGGTGCGATGGCCCAAAAGCTCCGGGAGCTCGGCTCGCGCATCTCGAAGCTCGAGGGAGAATAGGTGCAGCGCAAAGAGAAGCTAATTATCGTCCTGTGTTTGGCCGCGGCCGTTATCGCCGGGGTCTTGCATTTTGTTAGTGAGAATGCCGTTCTATCGTTTTCCGTAGCGGCCGTGGCGCTGGCGCTGACCGCGATCGTCGTAGGCGACGCGACCGAGCAACTGGGCAGCCGACTTGGGCCCGGAGCGACCGGTGTTCTCCAAGCCGCTTTTGGTAATCTTCCTGAGCTCTTCATCGCGATCTTCGCGCTGCGGGCGGGCCTCGCTCATGTGGTGCAGGCCGCTCTGGTCGGATCCATTCTCGGAAATTCCCTTCTCGTTTTCGGTCTTGCCCTTTTTCTCGGCGGGTTGAAGAACGGCACGCAGCGTTTCAACAGCGAGCCCCCGAGGATGATCGCGACGTTGATGCTGCTCGCCGTCGCCGCTCTTATCATTCCGACGCTGAGCACTTCGCTCCACACCGCCGCGGAGCCGCACATCAACAACCTCGACATTTTCGTCGCGGCGGTCTTACTCGTACTTTTCGCGGCGAGCATCTATTTTTCCGTTAAGGGTGATCCGGCTTTGGCTACCCAGTCCGCAGAAATGGGCCATGCCGAATGGTCAATGGGGTTGACGCTGGCGGTGCTTGGCGGAGCGGCCACAACGGCGGCCGTGGTTTCCGACTGGTTCATCGAGGCGTTACAGCCGGCGATGGGGACGCTGGGAATCTCGGAAGGTTTTGCAGGATTGGTTATCGTCGCGATCGCCGGAAACTCGATAGAAAATATCGTCGGGATCCAGTTAGCCTGGCGCAATCAGACGGATTACGCGGTCAGCGTCATTCTCAACGGGTCGCTTCAGATCGCTCTCGGTCTGTTTCCGATTCTTCTCATTCTGTCGTTCTTTCTTGGGGGATCGATCCTCACGTTTGTACTTTCTCCGCTGCTGGTCGTCTCGCTCGCGCTGGCCGCGATCGTCGCAGCGTTCATTGTTTTCGACGGAGAGTCGATATGGCTTGAAGGTCTGGCTTTGATAGGATTGTACTGCATCATCGCCGCGGCATTCTGGTGGGGATGATCGAGATGGTTGGAGCAGCGATTTATGAAGACTCAAACTCAAAAAGAAATGTCCGATAGCGGCTACGATGTCACGCCGATCTCCGACGAAACGCGCGACCGGCTCGCCGGGGATCTGAACGAGGAGGAACGCCGCGTTCTTCTCAACCACGGAACCGAAGCTCCGTTTTGCGGGACCCTTTTGGACAACAAGATGGACGGAACGTACGCCTGCCGGCTATGCGGGTTGCCGTTGTTTTCGTCGAAGCACAAATTTAACTCGGGGACCGGGTGGCCGTCGTTCTACACGCCGTTCGACAAGGATCATCTTGTCGAGATAACCGACGACAGTTACGGCATGCGCCGCGTCGAGATCCGGTGCGCCCGGTGCGGCGGGCATCAAGGCCATGTCTTCCCCGACGGCCCCCCGCCGACCGGTCAGCGATATTGTTTGAACTCCGCCTCGCTGCAATTCTTTTCCGAAGGAGAAGAAATGCCGCAGCGAATTTGATCGACCCGCATATCGCTTACCGCTTCTTTTTTCACTGCGCCGGCGGCCGGCTTTCCTTCCTGTCCTTGAAGCTCTCGAACAACTCCGTATGCCGGCTCGTTAGTGGAAGCAGCCTTCCGCCGATGAATAGATATTTAATGTTAGTTCTCGGCTCCAGCAGGTCTCCGTCGGTTACGACAATGTTCGCGGTTTTCCCGACATCGATCGATCCTAATCGATCTGCGATTCCGAGAATCTGCGCCGGGTAAAGGGTAACCGATTTCAGCGCGTCGTCTTTCGACAAACCGAAAGCGCCGGCGATACCGGCGTGATAAGGAAGGTCGCGAACTTCGGCTCCGCCGTCTCCCGTGGAGATCGCGAACTTCACGCCGGCCTTCTGCATTTTCGACGGAGCTTCGAACAAGTAGTCGTACTCGTCGTCGTCGCGAACCGGAAGATTATAGATATTCTGATAGATGACCGCGATGTCATTTTTCTTTAGGTCATCCGCCACCTTCCACGCCTCCTGGCCGCCGACGATGACTCCCTTAACCTTCATCTCTCCAACGAATTTGGCTACCGCACGAATGTCACGCTCGCGTTCGACCGAGAAAAATATAGGCCGTTCGCCGCGGGCGTACGGGACGAGAGCTTCCAGCCGGAGATCCGTGGCGGGATTCGGAAGCGATTTGTCTTTGTCGTACGCATCTTTCGCTCGGCCATAATTCTCCGCGTTCTTGAATATTTTTTTCAACTCGTCGATCTGCGTGTCGCGGCGTTTCACGGCCTCGCTGAAGTCGACGATCTGCGGGCCGGCTCCGGGGTTGAAGCCCCCGAATGTGGAGACGCGCGGGAAATTGATTACGAGACCCGCCGCCGGCAAAACCGCCATATCGGATTGGGTCGATCCGTTCAAATTGATAACGGCGCTTTGCCCGGCGATCAACCCGCCGCTAGGACTTGTCTGCACAGTCGTGATGCCGTTTACGCGGGTGACGTTTACGTGTGACGAATGCGGATTCACCGCAAGGATCGCTTTGGCGTTGGCGTTCATGGTGCCCGTTTCGGCGACATCCATCGTCGCGTTCGCACCCTGGCCGATCTCGGCCAGTCCAAGGTTCGTGCCCGCGTCGATCATCCCCGGATAAACGGACAAACCTTTGCCGTCGATCCTTTCCGCGTTCCCCGGGATGTTGGCGCCCGTACCGACGGCGGCGATCTTGCCGTCCTGAATGAGAACGGTTCCATTATCGATAACGGCGCCCGACACGGTCACGATTCTCGCGTTAGTTATCGCAAAAGTTCCGGCACGGCCCGTCTTGTTCTGCTGTGATCCGTCACTCTGAGCCATGGCGGAAAATAAACCGCCGAGACATAGAGCCCCGCAGAAAACAATGGCGGCGATCCACGAGCCCGGTATGCGTCGATTCCGTTCGGTATGAGCGTCAAGACGAAGTCTCCCCTTCTCCGCGTCCACCATTCTCCACGCTTTCTTAATCATGATTATTGCCCCCGTCGCCGTACTCGGCATCGTCCCTCTCCTCGATCCGTTTCTCCGCCGGAATTCGCGGCTGGGTCCCGCCCGACGTCGGTGCCTTATTGATCTCCAACTTCTCCAACGTTTCTCGTTCCCTGGCGATCTCGGCACGTTTCTGAATATCCACCGCCCGGTCAAAATAGACTTCACCTTCGATCAAAGTCATGTCCACCCGCGAGTAGACGCTGAACGGGTGCGCGGTCCAGATCACCACGTCGCCATCTTTACCCTGCTCGATCGAGCCGGTCCGCTTATCTATTCCGAGCTGCTTGGCGGGATTGAGCGTGATCATTTTCAACGAATCTTCCTCGGGCACGCCGCCGTACTTCATCATCTTCGCCGCGTCCAGATTCAACCGGCGCATTCGCTCGTCGGAGTCGGAATTTATCGAAACGACCACACCGTTTTTCCAAAGAATGTATCCGTTGTACGGGATCGAGTCGTAAGCTTCCAGCTTGTAGCTCCAACTGTCCGCAAAGATCGAAACGCCGGTGCCGCGCTTCGCGATCTCCGGTGCGATCTTGTACGCCTCGAGCCCATGCTGCAGAGTGGCGACGCGGAATCCGAATTCGTCGGCCAGTAACATCAGATTCAAATGCTCATCTGATCGATAGCCGTGGGCGTGCACGAGGCGCTTACCTTCGAGGACTTCCACAAGCGGTTCGAGCTCGATGTCGCGCCGGGGGGGAATGTTCGTCTTCTTCGCGCGGTAATCGTCCCACGACTGTTTGTAATCTCTCGCCCGCACGAAGGCATCGCGCATCACCTCGAGCGTACCCATCCGGGTTCGCGGGTATCGCGGGACTTGACCGGCCTGAAAGGTCTGGCTGGAACGCTTTGGATTTTCACCCATCGCGAATTTTATTCCGGGTGGAGCGTCCGAGATCGGAAAGGCCTCGATCGGTTTTCCGAACTTGAACTTCACGGTCGAATTCTGCCCGCCGATGGCGTTTGCGGATCCGTGAAGCAGGTTCGCCGTCGTCACACCGCCCGCCAGCGCGCGATAGATGGAAACGTCGGTGGGATTCAGAACATCCCGGATGCGTGTCATCGACGTCACCGACAGAGTACCTTCGTTGATCGCGTCCATCATCGTGTGCGAGTGTGCGTCGATGATGCCGGGAGTCACGAACTTCCCTGTCGCGTCGATGGTTTTGGCACCGGCACTCGCCGTCAGGTTCTTCCCGATCTTCGCGATCTTTCCGTCGCGGATCAGGATGTCGGTGTTCTCGAGTGTCCCGCGCACCGCCGTCAGCACCGTTGCGTTCTTGATCAAGATCTCGTTTCGTGTCTGGGCTGCGGCGCTCACAATCGCGAGGCCGACAATCAACAAAGTAAAAAGAAACGTTTTCATATATCTCAGGAGTTGCTTCGTTAAGCCGCCGGTCTTTATCCGGCCCGTAAGAAATCGCCTAGTCCAGCTGCGGCCCGGGGGATGTGCTCGCGGTCAAAGGCCGCTCGCCCAGCGTCACGGGTTTCTCGTCCCGGTGAACGGCACAGTTCCCTGCGGCAGATCCATCGTCCCGGTTACCTGGTTTGCCGAAACCGTCCCCTTCGCATTTATCTCGGTTTGCGACCCGCCCAGCTCCACCGTCACTGAGAAGCTGAATCCCTCCGGCGTCACCTTTCCGGCTTTAAGCGGCGACGTTCCGAGCTGAGTCTGGAGCGAACCGGTCAGAACGGCCGCCTGCTGTGTCAGCGCCAGTGTTCCGGTTAGCTGCTGCCCCGGGATTTCGATCGTAATCGAATAATTTCCAGCCACCTGCGGCAAAGCTCCGGGCGCACTCACCGGCGGCCGTGCCGCGGTCGGCTTCTCGGCCGGCAACTTTTGTTCGAATGGGCGGCCATCGACGAACACGTTCGCTACGACGCGATCCTTTCCTAGAAGGTCGCCCTTGACGACCGTAAGATTCGCGATCTTCCCGGTTTCGATGGAGCCGAGGCGATCTCCCACGCCGAGGATCTCAGCCGACCCCAACGTCATCGAACGGACCGCAACGTCGCGCGATAGGCCATTCTCAACCGCCTTCCCGGCATTCGTGAAAAAATCTGCTAGGGCGGTTGCTCCGCCCGACTGAAACGCGAACTTCACACCAGCCTGCTGCAGCTTCGCCGCCGCCTTCGGGGTTTCCGCCCGGAAACGAAGCAGGTCCATAGTGTCCGGGTCGGCGTCGGGGGAGGCGGCAGCGGTCCGCTTTGGAAAGTTGAGGGAAAGGAGCACGGGAACGTCGAGGGCCTTTAAACGGTCCGCGACTTTCCATGCTTCTTGCCCACCCCCGATGATCGCTTTCAGATTGAACTCCTTCGCAAAGTCGAGGGCACGCACGATCTCGATCTCGCGATTGGCGTTAAAAACGATCGGCATCTGTCGGTTGATGATCGGGAACAGCGCTTCGAGCGATTGGTCGGAGTCGGGTCGCTTCATCCCCCGCGGGTTGGACGCGTACATCTTCTGAAGTTCCTGCAGCCGCTGTGCGTCCAGAAACATCTGCCTGAGCGCGGAGAATGTTCCGAGCAGCGAGCCGGGATATCCGCCGCCGATGGTCGTAAAAGAAACATGCTCCGCGAAAGGCTCGCGCACGATCATTCCCGAGACGTTCTCGCCGGCAAGGTCGATGATCACAGACCGTCCGTTAAAGATCCCCGTGCGGCCGACGGTTACCACCGTCGTGAAACCGGCGTTGCGCACGGTATCAAATTGAGCGTCGCCCCCGCGCAGATCGTCGGCGGCGATAAGTTCGGGACGAAGACCTGCCGGGTAATTGGAGTTCGTTTGTGGAGTCGCTTGTTGGAGGCCCGCACCGGCGCCACCGCCAGCCGGCGTCGGCGTCTGGGTTCGGGTTTGCATCCCCACATTCGTTAGCGCGTCGATGAACCCGGGGTAGACGGTGAGTCCGGTTCCGTCAAAGACCTGAGCATCGCTCGGTGCCTTCGCGTCCACACCGACTGAAGCAATCAATCCATCGCGAACCACGACGGTACCCCTTTCGATGGTCGGGCCGGAAACCGTAACGATTCTTGCATTGGTGATCGCGTAGGACTGTGCCTCCATCGAAGCCGCGAGGACACCCATCGCCGCGAGAGCCAGCAAAGCAAACTTAAGTTTCATAAAAGTAAGTGTGGCGTGAAAACCTGGAGTGTGGTTTACGGAGAGGATAATTGAAAAGTTTCGGAATACCAAGCTAATCAAGTCTCTGGTCCCATCTCTCCCGTTTCGAAGGAAACGAAGATCCTGGCCGGGACGCCGAAGACGGATCGGGGATTAGGACTGGGGAGTTGGGGCTTGGGACTTGGGACTCGTGGCTTGTAAACTCGAAGTATGGGTGCGGTAGTGTTGTTCGACGGGGTATGCAACTTCTGCGATGCGTCGGTGAATTTTGTCATCGACCATGACCCAGAAGGGTATTTCAAA
>DATLCA010000346.1:0-9008 GCA_035526605.1 Pyrinomonadaceae bacterium
TCGCCCATATCGTGCAAACAGTCAAAGAATGTAACTAGGTCGTAGTCTGAGCCCGGGAAATCTTTTGAGGCCGCAACCTGGAACTTGACGCGGTCGCTGACGCCGGCTTCCGCAGCTTTCTTGCTCGCGGCTTCGATCGACTTGTCATGATAATCGAACCCAACGAACTCGGATTTCGGATATGCCTTCGCCATCAAGATCGTGGACGCTCCGTGACCGCACCCGACATCGGCGACCCTGGCTCCGGATTTTAGTTTATCTTCAACGCCCGTCAGCGCGGGGATCCACGAGCTGACCAGATTCGCGATATAGCCTGGGCGGAAGAAGAGCTCGGTCCCGCAAAAGAGATCCGGATCGTGCTCGTGCCAGCCTAATCCGTCCCCCGTCTTAAATCGTTCGATCATCTTCGGAACGGCCTTTAGAGCCGAGGTCGCCAGAATGAATGCTCCCGGAAGGTACGCCGGATTTTCTTCGCTTGTCATAACGAACGCCTGCTCCTCTGTCATGTAGTACCGCTCGTTCTCGGCGTCGTATTCGATATACCCGCTCGCCGCGTTCGAGTTGAGCCACTCCCTCACGTAGCGCTCGTTCGTCCCGGTTTGCTCCGCAAGTTCGCCCGCCGTAAGCGGTCCACCCGCGTTTCCGATCGCCTTGTACAACCCGAGCTTCTCTCCTATTACGACCGAGCCCGCGTGCATGGTCGCACCGAGGTCACCTACAAACTTTCCAAGCAAGCTATTCAATTTCTCTTCGTTGATACTCATAATTCGACCCCCTACTATTTTTTAATATATGGCATGTTGAATTGACTACAGGAAAACGAAATATTTGCCGAGGACTCGGACTATTTCTATTTCGCCAATGTGCAGAACTACCCACTGCATGATAGTGGTTGTTGCGGTTATACTGTACACCGTTTAGCTATCCCGAGAAATATGGCCTTGAGGCGTCCCTTCAATTTCAAACAGTGGATCGACGAGCACCGTCATCTTCTCAAGCCGCCGGTTGGAAATCAGTGTGTTTATGATGACGACGATTTCATCGTCATGGTCGTGGGCGGCCCGAACTCGCGTAAGGATTACCACTGGGACGAAGGCGAAGAGCTGTTCTATCAGCTCGAGGGCGACATAAGAGTTCAGATCCAGGAGGACGGCAAGGCGGTCGAGGTTCCGATCCGCGAAGGCGAGATGTTTTTATTGCCGCCCCGGGTCCCGCACAACCCGATCCGCGGTGCGAACACGGTCGGCCTTGTCATCGAGCGAAAGCGTCACGCGACGGAGCTCGACGGGCTTCTCTGGTTTTGTGAGAGCTGCAACACGAAACTTTACGAAGAGTACTTTCAACTGACCGACATCACGACACAGTTCCAGAGTGTGTTCAAAAAATTTTACGGCTCGGACGAACTGCGGACTTGCAAGAACTGCGGGCTCGTCATGGAGCCGCCGCCGGTTGTCGGCTAAAACCAAGACCCTATGAATCTCAAAGTTAAATCGTCCTTCAAGATCACCGCGTGGGAACCCGTCACCGACGAAAACGATGAGATCGCCGACATCGCCCGGGCGCGAATCAGAAAGGAGTTTGCGGGTGACATGACAGGCACGAGCGTCGCGAATGCGATCCTTTACCAGACGCCGGTCCAGTCGGGCGGATACTCCGCGATCGAACGGATCACGGCAACAATCGGTGACCGCGTGGGGACATTTGTCGTGCAGCATAGTGGCATCCGCGACGCCGAAGGAAAGGGCCCGTTCTATGGCGACATCGTCCCCGGATCGGGTACCGGTGACTTTGAGGGAGTAATCGGCTCGATGCAGATCGGCCAAGGCGAGAGCGGCGAATATTTTCTACTTGATCTGAATTTGGTCTAGAGCAGTTTCACACCGACATGAAAGAGCAGTCAATTCTATGGCGTCGCATCGACACGGTCGGTCATGAGGCAGCCCGCGTTTACGGCGACGACGATGGATGGTATCTCGACGGGTCCGCGATCTTTCTTCATGAGAGTAGTCCGTGCCGGCTTGAATATTTGATCGAGTGCGACACCGAATGGCGGACCACCGCGGCGACGATCGACGGGTGGGTCGGTGACGAGGTCATTGCCCGTGAAATATTGGTGAGCGAGGACGGAACCTGGTTTCTCGATGACGAGGAAATCGATGCGGTCAAAGGATGCGTGGATATTGATCTGAATTTCAGCCCTATCACAAATCTGCTCCCGCTCCGTCGTCTCGATATGCAGATCGGGGAATCGAAAAGTGTGAGCGCCGCCTGGGTGCGCTTCCCGTCTTTCGAACTGGAGCGTCTCGATCAAACGTACACGAGGCCCGACGAAGCGACGATAAAATACGAGAGTCGGGCTGGAGAATTCGTACGCACCCTAAAGGTAAACCGTGACGGGCTCGTTTTGGATTATCCCGACTACTGGATGGCGGAAGCCGCAGAAGCATAAGGCGATGGCTCAGCTCACAGAAGCACACCGTCAAGTCACCTCCAATTCGCCGTCTGCGGAGCTATGGAGTAATGGGCATGTGTTGGTGCGGCAGGTGGCATCGACGGACGATATTTCTCATCATCGCGCCGCGATCACCGGAGCTGTGAGAAGACTGTCTAACGAAACGCGCTCCATTGAAGAGCGGAGCACCTACGACAAGGCCTTTCTTCAGGTAATGAATCTTTGGGAAAAAGACGAGGCGGTAAAACGATTCGTCTTTGAAAAGCGGTTCGCGCAGATCGCTGCGGACCTGCTCGGGGTCGAGGCAGTTCGCCTTTACCACGATCAGGCACTGTTTAAAGAGCCGGCCGGCGGGCCCACGCCGTGGCACCAGGACAAGTATTACTGGCCGCTCGATACCGACAAGATGATCACGATGTGGATGCCGCTTGTCGATGTTGACGATCAGATGGGAATGGTCCGTTTCGCGACGGGATCGCACGAATACGGAGCAGTAGAAAACGTTGGCATATCGGATGAGAGTGAAGAGCGGTTCGCCCGTTTTGTTTCGGAAAACCAATTTGAGATTGCGAACGCGTCTTTCATGAAAGCTGGCGACGCGACCTTTCATCTGGGCTGGACGATCCATTCCGCGGGCGCAAATCGGTCCGACAAAATGCGCGAGGTTATGACGATAATTTATTTCGCGGACGGCGCCCGAGTCACAGAGCCAAATAGCATGCACCAGCAAGCCGATCTTGAGACCTGGCTTGGAGGAAGACTGCCCGGGGACGCTGCCGATTCGGAAAGCAATCCGATAATGAATTGATGCTGAAGATCGACGTCCACACTCACATACTTCCGAAAGAAATCCCGGATTGGAAAACGAAGTTCGGTTACGGCGGATTCATTTCGCTCGATCATTACAAGCCCTGTTGCGCCCGGATGGTCCGCGACGACGGCAGAGCGTTTCGCGATGTCGATGAGAGTTGCTGGAGTCCGGAAAAGAGGATAGAAGAGATCGACGAATTTGGGGTACGTGTGCAAGTGCTGTCGACGGTTCCGGTAATGTTCAGCTATTGGGCAGAGCCGCATGATGGACTTGAGGTCGCGAAGTTTCTCAACGATCATATCGCCGACATCGTCACCGATTTCCCGCTTCGTTTTGTCGGGCTCGGGACTGTGCCGATGCAGGACACGAAGCTCGCCATCGAGGAGCTTCGGCGCTGTAAGTCGATCGGACTCGCCGGTGTTCAGATCGGTACGAACGTAAATCAACTCAATTTAGGCGAGCCGCGTTTCTTCGATTTTTTTGCCGCCTGCGAAGATGTCGGCATGGCGATCTTCGTCCATCCATGGGAGATGATGGGCGAAGCGGACATGCAGAAGTACTGGCTGCCATGGCTCGTCGGAATGCCGGCTGAAGTTTCGCGAGCGATCTGCTCCTTGATTTTTTCGGGCGTTCTGGAAAAACTGCCGCGGCTCCGCATCTGCTTCGCGCATGGCGGGGGATCCTTTCTCGCGACGATCGGGCGCATCGATCACGGATACAATGTTCGGCCCGACCTATGCGCCGTGGATAATTCTCACAGCCCGCGAAAATATCTGAATCGCATGTATTTCGATTCTCTTGTTCACGAGCCGGCGAAGCTGGATTATCTGATCAAGCTTGTCGGCTCCGACCAAATCGCACTGGGAAGTGATTATCCCTTCCCCCTTGGCGAGGCCGTTCCGGGAAGCATGATCGACGCAATGCCGTACGACGACGCGATCAAGTCAATGCTGTTTCACGGCGCGGCCCTGAACTGGCTGGACCTCGACAAAAAGTATTTTGAAATGTAAAAAGCCCGGGGCGATCCGGGCTGACTATCGACTACGAATAAGCCGACCTTCGAACTAGTACATGTTGGACGCATCGCCCGTGTCGGCGGCTTTTCCACCTTGAACCTTTGCCAAATTCTTTTCCGCCTTCGTTTTCACGATCGCGTAAGTGGTCGACTGGGTCCGCACTTTTCTCAGATATCGGTGCCCTTCAACCGTATCAAAAACCAGCTTGATCTCGTCACTGCCCGGATCGCCACCGGCATTCAATATCACGGTCTGGATTTCGTTGGTCTTCGTATCCTCTATCGAAAGCGTTGCCGAACCCGGGGTTTGGCGTTGGAACTTCACAATATAATTACCGGCGTCGTAAGAACGGTCTCCGACATTGAAGGCAAACGGGATATTTACATCTATCCCGAACTGCGACTGAGCGAAGGTCGAGGCGGCTGAGAATAGAACGAGCAGGGTAAGAATTGAACCGATCTGAATTAATTTTTTCATGATTACTTTCTCCTTTGTATGATTGGCGAAATTTCTTTCTGTATGAGTGACGAAAGTTTCCTTTCACTGGTTACGCGAAATTTTCGCGTCGCTTGTGTCAGCACGGAAAATGATCTGTTATGAATGCGGACAACGGTCGTAGTATGCTGCGCGGCATCGCTTTCAAAAGCGCGCGTTATCAATTAAATTCAATTCAACAATGATGAAGTCATCAAGTTTTGAATTTGAAGCGTCGCCGGACTTTGCCGACGAGATGGATACGTTAGATCCGCTTAAAGGTTCGAGAGAAAAATTTTTCATTCCGCGAGACGGTGACGAATCGGAGCTCATTTACTTCACCGGCAACTCCCTGGGGCTTCAGCCGAAAACGGCGCGCGGGTACATCGAACAGGAACTAAAGGACTGGGAGACGCTCGCGGTGGAGGGCCATGTCCGTGCGAAGCATCCGTGGCTTCCCTATCACGAATTTTTGACAGATCAGATGGCGCGTGTTGTCGGTGCGAAGCCGATCGAAACGGTGGTGATGAATTCGCTTACCGTGAATCTGCACTTGCTGATGGTTTCGTTTTACCGCCCGACGACCGAGAGACGCAAGATCTTGATCGAGAAAGGCGCGTTCCCTTCGGATCGATACGCGGTCGCTTCGCAGCTGAATTACCACGGTCTCGACTCCGCAGATTCCCTGGTTGAGTTGGCGGCCAGGGAGGGCGACACAATCTTGCGTACCGACGACATTGTGGAAGCGATCGAACGGGAAGGTGAGCAGCTCGCACTCGTCTTGCTCGGCGGCGTGAACTATTACACGGGACAGGCATTCGACATGGGCCGGATCACCCGGGCCGGTCACGGAGTCGGAGCGGTTGTGGGTTTCGATCTCGCGCACGCCGCGGGAAATCTCGAACTGAGCTTGCACGACTGGGACGTCGACTTTGCGGCCTGGTGTTCTTACAAATATTTGAACGGGGGCCCCGGATCGGTTGCTGGTGCGTTCGTCCATGAACGTCACGCAGATGCGTTCGGCCTCCCGCGATTCGCCGGGTGGTGGGGCCACGATAAGGAGACGCGTTTCATGATGGCGTCCGAGTTTCGCCCGATGCGGGGTGCAGAAGGATGGCAGATCTCGAATCCGCCGATCTTTCAAATGGCGGCCCTTCGGGCGTCGCTGGAGATTTTCGATCAGGTCGGAATGCGGTCGCTCCGTGAGAAATCGGAAAAGCTTACGGGCTATCTTGAATTTCTCTTACGTGAAATCGGTGACGAAAGAATTTCCCTCATCACCCCGTCCGATCAGAGTCAGCGGGGCTGCCAACTCTCGATTCGTGTCAAGGATGCAGACAAAAGCTTGTTCGCTTCGCTCACGTCCAAGGGCGTGATGGCCGACTGGCGGGAGCCGGACGTTATCCGCGTCGCACCGGTGCCGCTGTACAATTCGTTCGCGGATGTCTATCGGTTTGCGGAGATCCTGGGAGGGTGTCTCGGGAATTGAGTTAACGAGTCTGGGGAGGCCGCTGAAAAAGCGTAAAGAAAACTGGCGGTCTCCGCTACAAATCCAAAATCCATATGTCGAAGGTTGTCGTCATCGGCGCCGGGCTCGCCGGCTCCCTGCTCGCCATATATCTTGCGAAACGCGGGATCGCGGTTGACGTGTTCGAGGCGCGGAGCGATATGCGCTTGCATGCAGTTGCGGCCGGGCGCTCCATAAATCTCGCTTTGTCCGACCGCGGAATAGCGGCCCTGCGCGAGGTCGGCATGGACGAATACATGCTCTCGGAAGCCATCCCGATGTACGGGCGCATGATCCACTCCTATTCGGGCGAAACAAAACTGCTTCCTTACAGCGGCAGAAAAGGCGAGTACATCAATTCGGTGTCCCGGACCGGCCTCAACGTTGCACTAATCAACGAAGCCGAAAAATATCCGGGCGTGCAGTTCGTCTTCAACGAGCGCTGTGTCGATTTTCACACATCGAGCGGCGAGGTCACCTTCGCGAGCGGGCGAACGATTCGAAGCGATACCGTGATCGCGACCGACGGTGCAGGCTCGGCTGTTCGTGAAGCGATGAAACGCGATGTGGACGGATTTCAGCTGTCTCAGGTTTTCCTCGAACACGGATATAAGGAGTTGCACATTCCTCCGGCGGGCGGGGAGTCCGAATCGCGATTCCTGATTGAGCAGAATGCTTTGCACATCTGGCCGCGGCATCAGTTCATGATGATCGCTCTCCCGAATTTTGACGGAAGCTTTACGTGCACACTTTTTCTGGCCAACCGGTCCGCGGGATCTTCCGATGTAATCGGGACTGAAGCTTTGGCTTTCGACCGGCTTGGTGATGCGAAATCTGTTATCGATTTCTTCAACCGCGAGTTCCCCGATGCAATTTCATTGATGCCTTCACTGGTCGAAGACTTTTTTGCTAATCCGACCGGCGAACTCGGTACCGTCAAATGCTGGCCGTGGAGCATCGGCGGCAAGGCATTGCTTCTTGGCGACTCCGCCCACGCAGTCGTCCCCTTTTACGGTCAGGGTATGAACTGCGCGTTCGAAGATATTCGCGTGCTCGACTCGCTTATCGATGTCCATGGCGAGGATTGGCAGAAGATCTATGACGAATATGGAAGATTGCGAAAGTTAAATACCGACGCGATAGCGGATATGGCCGAAGAAAATTTCTACGAGATGCGCGACGCCACGGCAGATCCGGTGTTTCAGCGGAAGCGCGAGCTCGAGACAAAACTGGAACAAACCTACCAGGATTATTTTTCAAAATACTCGATGGTGACGTTCCGGGAAGACCTTCCGTATTCCGTCGCAAAAGAAAAGGGAAACGCGCAAGATCGTTTGTTGATGGAGATATGCCGGGCGTCCGGGGGCCCCGGTCAAATCGATTTGTCTCAAGTGATCGAGGAGGTACGAAAACTATGACCGCCCGACTTCCCCGAATTGCAATTTGAATTTAAGAGCTCTAAGATGTTCCCGCCTCAAATCCCACACACAAATCGAAAGAGTGGAGTGCGCCATTTATGGAAAAAGTCACGGCGAAATTTCTCCGGATCTCTGGGATCTGCGCGATCATCGCTCCGATCCTTCTTCTCCTGGTCGACACATTTCACATCACGACCGGGCAGGATTTCATTTGGACGATCGGGATGTGGCTCGCATTCGCGCTGTTCGTACCGGCCGTCATCGGTGTCGCCTTTGAACTCGCCTCCACGGGGAGCCGGCTCGCATATGTCGGCGGCGCGTTAGCCTTTTTTGGAGCGATGGCGGGAGCCAGTATGCAGGTACTATTTCGAACTCATGCCGTACTCGCCGAGCAAGGGTTGGAGAACGTGAACCAACAGCTTCGCGACACGTTCAAACTTGTCGCATCCACTCAGATGATTGGACTGACTTGGCCGCTCGGACTGCTGACGCTTTCGATCGCGATGTTCCTTACCGACCGAAATAAGTGGGCGATCTCGCTAGCTCTTGCCGCGGGTGCGATCGCGTTCCCGATCGGGCGGATTGCGTTTATCCAGCCGGCCGTTATCCTCAGCGGGGTGTTCTTCGTGGTAGCGTTCGGATTGTTAGGGAAACAAATGCTCACACGGCCTGCGATGTAACTTATTACAGCCTTGAGTTTTTGGGGTTCGTAAAGTTGCAATCGCAGCGCGATTTAAAAGTGGTATGGCCTGTGTTCGGGAACACAGGCCACAATTTTTTTACGGAAGGCTGTACTGTTGGCTATGCGGAGATGATAGGCAAAAGGCAGTTGTTTTTGGTTGGTGATTGTGCCAGCGGGTAAACTTCTCCGCTTATTTATCAACTGGCACGGGAACTTTTTTCTCCTTACGCTGAAACCCAAACTTCTTGGCTTCGCGTTCGATGACGCTCGAATCGTTATGCAAGTAGTAGATCTCTTCTTGCAGATTCAGATTCTCGCTAGTTAACTTTTCAATTTCCTGGTTCAGCGTGTCGTGCTGTTCAACCTCGCGATTCAATTCGGTGAACGCTCTGAAATTTATCGTGAAGCAAAGAACCAAAGCGAACATTGCTGTGGCGCCGTACGGAACCCATCGCGGCAGTATCGGGCCGGACCTGCGCGGGACCTTTGCTGACTTTTTCGGTGCCCGCGATCTATTCGAGTAAGTAACGCCGTCCTGCTTCAAGTAATTCCTCCAAGTCCCGCTTGTCTTCGCTCTCCGCGTAGATCCGAACCATCGGCTCGGTCCCGGAAGGCCGCATCAGCATCCAGCTGTTTCCAGCGAACAAA
>DATLCA010000347.1:0-2472 GCA_035526605.1 Pyrinomonadaceae bacterium
AGACCGCCTTTTCAGACAGCCTCCTACTTTTCGAAGTGTGACCGAACCCTACTCGCCGAGATACGCCTCTTTCACGCGCGGGTCCTGCGCGAGCTCTTTTGAATTTCCTTCCATCACGATGCGGCCCGTTTCGAGAACGTATGCGCGATCGGACTGGTGCAACGCTGCGTTGGCGTTTTGCTCGACGAGCAGGATCGTCGCGCCTTCATTGCGGATCTGCTCGATCGCTTCGAAGATCGTGTGGACGACCAACGGCGCCAGGCCGAGTGACGGCTCATCGAGGAGGAGTAATCGCGGCCGCGACATCAGCGCGCGGGCCATCGCCAGCATCTGCTGTTCTCCGCCGGAAAGAGTCCCGGCTTTCTGCTGCTCGCGTTCCTTGAGACGGGGAAACAGCGTGTAGCCTCGTTCCATATCGTCCGCGATTCCTTTCTTGTCCTTCCGGATGAAAGCACCCATCTCTAAATTTTCGCGAACGCTCAGATTCGCAAAAACTCCGCGGCCTTCGGGCGACATCGCGATTCCCATCGGAACCAGTTGGTGAGTGGGAACTCCGCTGATCTGCTTTCCCTCGTAAACGACCCGCCCTTCTTTCGGATCCAGCAGCCCGGTGATGGTGCGCAGCGTTGTCGTCTTGCCGGCCCCGTTGGCGCCGATAAGAGTCACGACTTCACCCTGCTCAACCCGAAGATTGATGTCGGTAAGTGCCTCGATCGCACCGTAATTCACTGAAACGTTTTCTAGACTGAGCATGAAATATTTTCGATTTGCGATTGCCGATTTGCGATTTCATTTACGCGATCGAAAATCGCAAATCGAAATTCGAAAATCCCTAATCTCCCAAATACGCCTCGATCACCTTCGGATCGTTCTTGATGTCCTGCGGCAGCCCGAGGGCGATCGACTTGCCGTAGTCGATAACCTGGATGCGATCGCACACGCCCATGACGACTCGCATGTTGTGCTCGACGAGGACGACCGTCAAATTAAATTTGTCCCGGATCTCTTTTATCAGATCGGTGAGATCTTGCTGCTCGGACGGATTCATCCCGGCCGCCGGCTCATCCAAAAGCAAGAGCTGCGGACGCGTCGCCAAAGCCCGGACGATCTCGAGGCGGCGCTGGTTGCCGTACGGCAGTGAAGTTCCGCCTTCGTCCTTGTACTTTTCAAGATCGAAAATCCGAAGCAGCTCGAGCGCAAATTCTCTGTGCTCGGCCTCGTCCTTGTGGAAACGCGGAAGCCGGAACACCGCGTCGGTAATATTCTGTTTCGAATGTCGGTGGCAGGCGGTGATGACGTTGTCGAGTACGGTCATGCTCGGGAACAGCCGGATGTTTTGAAACGTCCGCGAGACACCGAGCCGAGAGATCTCATACGGCCGCAGCCCGTTGACGCGCGTTCCCGAGATGCGAATGTCGCCCGATGTCGGTTCGTAGACGCCCGTCAGCAAATTAAAGATCGTCGTCTTGCCCGCGCCGTTCGGTCCGATGAGCCCGTAAATCTCGCCCTGACGAACGTCCATCGTCAGCTCGTTTACCGCGATCAGTCCGCCGAAACGGATCGTCGCCTTATCTGTTTGGAGAATGCCCTTGCCGTTCCCGTCGGTCATACTTTCAGACCTCCCGTGGGTTTGTCGGCCCGGCGAAATCGTTTGAAGAAATGTCCGATCTCGGACGTTCCCAAAATTCCCTGCGGTCGAAGGATCATTGTCAGAATCAAAATCAGCGCGAAGATCACGAGACGGAGATCCGCAAATCTGAATGTCGTGGCGCCGACCTGCATATCCGGCAAACCGCGAAGCAGCTCTGGCAAGAGCGTAACGATGATCGCCCCAAGAATCGCCCCGGTCATCGAGCCCATCCCGCCTATGACGATCATGATAATGATCTCGAAGGACTTGATGAACTGAAAATCGTTCGTGCTGAGAAACTTGTTGTAGTGCGCAAAAAGGACACCGGCCACGCCCGCGAAAGAAGACCCGATAACGAAGGACGTAACCTTGTATCGCGTCGTGTTGACGCCCATCGCCTCCGCGGCAAGCTCGTCCTCGCGGATCGATACGAGTGCCCGGCCCGCGTCGGATTTCACAATGTTGTGGACCACGACGACGGTGATCACGGCAAAAATCCCGACCCACAAAAAGTTTGCGTAGCCCGGTACCTGATACCCGGTCGCGCCGCCGACGGCATCGATGTTAAGGATCACGATGCGGATGATCTCGGCAAAACCGAGCGTCACGATGGCGAGATAATCTCCTTTCAAACGCAGCGAGGGGATACCGACGATGAGCCCGGCAACCGCGGCGACAAGAGCTCCGATAACAACGGCGATAAGCAGGACGATGCTTGAAGCGACCAGATCCCCCATGCCGGAGAGTGAGGCCTCGAGTCCACGTCCGTAAGTGACGGAGAAATACGCCGACGAGTATGCGCCGACTGCCATGAAGCCGGCATGGCCGATCGAGAACTGCCC
>DATLCA010000348.1:0-2802 GCA_035526605.1 Pyrinomonadaceae bacterium
GGACATGCGACGGTCGTTTACGACAATCTTGTAAAAGGCCATCGCGAAATGATTGCGCCCGGCGCCGTTTTCGTCGAAGGCGACTTACTCGACCGGCCCCTACTTGAGAAGACACTTGTTGAGAACAACATCGAAGCGGTCATCCACATGGCGGCGTACTCGCTTGTCGGAGAATCCGTGATCGACCCCGCGAAATATTACATGAACAACGTCGTCGCCGGGATCTCGCTGCTCGACGCGATGCGGGACGGCGGTGTTTCGAAGATCGTCTTTTCGTCGACGGCCGCGGTTTACGGGGAACCGGAGAAACAGCCGATCGAAGAAACGGATCGAACATCCCCGACGAACCCGTACGGGGATACCAAGCTTGCATTTGAACATGCGCTAAAAGGCTACGAGCGTGCATATGGAATCCGCTACGCGAGCCTTCGCTATTTTAATGCGGCCGGTGCGAGCGAGCGTTGCGGCGAGATGCATGACCCCGAGACTCATTTGATCCCGCTCGTGCTGCAGGTTGCCGCCGGTCAGCGCGAGCAGGTCGAGATTTTTGGTGACGATTACCCGACCCGCGACGGAACGTGCGTTCGCGATTACATCCACGTGATCGACCTCGCGCGGGCCCACGTGAAAGCCCTGGAGATTCTCGGCGAACGAAGCGCGATCTTTAATCTCGGCTGCGGGGGCGAGGGATACACGGTCAATGAAGTCGTCGCGGCGTCGAAGGAAATCACCGGAAAGGATATTCGCACCCGTGTCTCCGAACGCAGGGCGGGCGACCCGGCGGTGCTTATCGCGAGTTCGGATCGGATCAGATCGGAGCTTGGATGGCGGCCCGAGTTTCAAGATCTCAAACTGATTATCGAGTCCGCGTGGAAGTGGATGCGGAATAAGTCCAGTAGTGCGGCCGGCACCGATGGTTAATAACAGCGCTCGAATAGAAAGTGAAGCAATGCATCCGCGGGAAATCACTCTTCCTGACGGGCGGTACATGATCTTTTACACTTTCGGGGTGGACGAGGCGGCTACAGTTGTGAACTCCCAGGTTGAGACTACTGCCGAGGAGGAAACCGCCCCGTCAGCCGAAGCGGGTGCCACTCCTCCTTTGTAAGGCGGGGCGTCTTTTCGTGTTGTTTTCGTTTCGTGCGTTCGTGGTTAGGTTTTCTGATTCGCTGACAGATTAAAAATGTCTGAACTCCGTTACAATCCGCTGCTCGGGGAATGGCTCGCGACGGCGACTCACCGGCAGGATCGTACTTTTCTTCCACCGGCGGACTTCTGTCCTCTCTGCCCAACTAAGCCGGGTCATTTTCCAACGGAAGTCCCGGAACCCGATTACGACATCGTCGCGTTCGAAAATAGATTTCCGAGTCTTCGGCGCCAGCCTGAAAATCCCGTCATTGAATCTGACGGCATTTACCAGGTCGAACCGTCGGCGGGTCTTTGCGAGGTCGTTCTATATTCGCCGGATCACGATACGTCGCTTGCAAGAGAACCCGTCGAGAAGATTCACAAACTAGTCCGCGTCTGGCGTCATCGCTTCGAGCAGCTAGAGAAGCATAGTTTCGTAAAATATATTTTCATTTTCGAAAACAAGGGCGAAGCGGTGGGCGTCACTCTGCATCACCCGCACGGGCAAATCTACGCGTATCCATTTGTCCCTCCCGTTGTCGCCCGCGAGTTGACGCAGAGTAAAGACTATTTCGGAGAAACCGGGAAGTGCCTGCTGTGCGAGATCCGGACGAAGGAAAGTGATTTCGGAAAGCGGGTCGTCGCCGATAACGAATCTTTCGCCGCGTACATTCCGTTCTTCGCTCGCTATCCGTTTGAGGTGCATATTTCCCCCAAGCGCCATCTCCAGGCTTTCACGGATTTTTCGAGCGTCGAAGAGAGCCACCTGGCCGCGATCCTCAAACAGATTCTCGCCGCCTTTGATCGTTTATTCGATCGCTCTTTTCCGTACATCATGGCAATACATCAGCGGCCGAGCGACGGAGCGAACTACGATCATTACCATTTTCACATCGAGTTTTATCCGCCGATGCGAACCGAAACAAAACTGAAATATCTCGCCGGCAGCGAGGCGGGTGCGGGCATGTTCATCAACGATACATTGCCCGAAATCAAGGCTGCCGAGTTGAGAGATCTTGTGGAACCGGTTGAATGGAAAAAGAATTAGAACAACTGGCCGCCGACTTTCGAGATCGATTTGCGTCGGCCCCGAGATTCTTTCAGGCGCCGGGCCGGGTAAATCTGATCGGCGAGCACACCGACTACAACGAAGGTTTCGTCATGCCGTTCGCGATCGATCGGAGAACGGTCGTCGCGTGCGCGGTCCGCGAAGACACCCGGATAAATGTTTATGCTCGGGACGTGGATGAGACAGCGACGATTGACTTATCGGATCCCGCAACCTTTCGTCGAGGGAGCTGGATCGACTATGTGGAAGGTAGTGCCCGCTGTGCTGCGGAGAGGTTTGGCGTTTCGCTGCGCGGCGCGGACATGATCATCGCGTCGGACGTTCCGATTGGAGCCGGGCTGTCTTCGTCGGCTGCGATAGAGATCGGCGTCGGGTACGCGCTCCTTTCACTGAACGAGATTCCGATCGAAAAGAGGGAACTCGCATTCGCGGGTCAGCAAGCGGAACACGACTTCGTCGGTATCCGGTCGGGGATCATGGATCAGTTTGCGTCCGTTTTTGGGAAAAAGGGAAATGCAATGCTGCTCGACTGTCGGTCGCTCGAGATCGAACATGTACCCATCGCACACGAAGACGCCGTGTTGGCGGTCATCGACACAAAGGTC
>DATLCA010000349.1:0-1785 GCA_035526605.1 Pyrinomonadaceae bacterium
TACTTCCGAATTCGGGTCAGGCGATGAAAATCCTGCAAAACGAAAGAAAAACCCGACTTTCGTCGGGCAGCTTGTTGACGAACCAGGTCGCATCTTGCGACCTGGTTCGTCCTTTTTTGTAGTTCCCGGTTTCTTGAGGCGTTCTGCCCCCATAAAATTGAAGAAATGTTATGTAGACAGTCTTTTCTGGCCAACAGATTGGCCAGCTTCTTCATATTTTGTGCGGTGGCTGCCACCAGATTGGCGCGTTGGACCTTCTTGATCCCCCTGTAGAAGGTGAAACGGAGCCCGTGGAGCTCTTTCCCGTCGGCGAACGAACGCTCGACCGTCTGTGGACGAAGCCGATAAAGATATTGTCCGGAAACCGAGAGGCGGTTCGCGTTCACCGCTTCGCGGTAAGGTTCGTCGATGTGTCGGGTGATGTCGCGACGGTGTGATTTGCTGGACGTACATTTCGCAAGGAGCGGGCAGTTCCGACAGATGGCGGGGTCGGAGACATAGTGATGGTAGCCGTGCCGATCCGTCGTCTGGTAGGTGAGGCGCTGACGCGCCGGACAGATGTACACATCCTCTTCCGGGACGTAGGTGTACCGTGACTTGCGGAACATCCCCTTCTTCCCGCCGAAGCGCCGGCGGGTGATGACGGCGAATATGCCGCGTTCGGTCAGCGCCTTCGCGATCTCGGTCGTGTAATACCCGGCATCTAGCGCGACCGCCTCGAGCGGGAAGTCGAAGCGATCGAGGATATGGGTGATCCGGTCGAGGTAGACCGTGCTGTCGGAGACATTACCGGGCGTGACGTGAACGTCGACGATGAAGTTGTGCTTGGCATCGACCGTCCGATGCGCCAGCCAGAAAAAGCCTTCCGGTTTCTGGTCACGATACATGTAGCCCGCTTCCGGGTCGGTCCGGCTCACCTTGACAAGCCGACGCTCTTTACCGGCCCCTTTGGGCTTCAGTGCTTTTTTCCGCGCTCGGCACGCTCCTCGTTCACCCTCGGAAGGAGCTCCTCCTCGATTTCGCCGACGACCCGCTCGACCTCGATCTTGTCGAACTTCCTCTTGTTCGCATTCGCCCGGATGTGCGTCGAGTCCGTGATCAGGATCCGACCGGAGATGAAGCCGTGCGCCTCAGCCTGCCGCACGATATCCTCGAAAATTTCCTGGAACACGTCGTTGTCGTGAAAACGACGCCGGTAGGCCTGGCTGATCGTTGAATGATCGGGCACCTTCTCGTCGATGCCGAGACCGAGGAACCATCGATAGGCGAGGTTCGTCTGAACCTCCTTCACGGTCTGACGGACGGAACGGATGTTGAACAGCGGCCCGAGGAGAATGATTTTGATGATGATCTCGGGATCGATGCCGGGCATCCCGGTGTTCGAATAGAGCGGGGCGCAGAGGCGGTGGACGATCGAGAAGTCGATGTGGCGGTCAAGTTTTCGGACGAGATGATCCTGCGGGACCAGCTGGTCCAACGTGGTCTTCGTCTGGATCGCTTCATGTCGTTTCTCAGGATGTGCGCGGTACATATCGGATTCCTCCTTTTGATGACGTGTTGACGGGCGGGATCGGCGTTTACCGTCCCTTTCCCCTTTTGGAGCGATTCGAAGTATGCAACGGGCTTTTTCTTCGGCCGTCGAGACCTCAGAAAAAGACAAACGGCCGCCAGATGACGACCGTTTGCGTTGCTCGCCCGACGGCGCCCCGACTCCGACAGGAAAGCAATCCGACGGAGACCCAGCAGCGACCTAGGTCGCGATGCGGCTCCGGGATTGCCTGCGGA
>DATLCA010000350.1:0-11640 GCA_035526605.1 Pyrinomonadaceae bacterium
AACTTCCCTGGATGGATGGGAGCTTGGGAACTGTGGAAACTCATGTTGCTCGGGGAGTCTGCGCAGTTTCAAGCTGAAAAGGTTAAGGGCCAAGGTTTGGGAATCCACGTACGTTCCCTGAACCGCTTAATACCGGAGTTAGTGCTTGATGTGCCGAAACTTTACTCTTGTTGCGGAAGTGTGTCAAGAATTATTTGCTGCCGTGGCACGTTCAATTTTGATCCTCCTATTGCAGACGGAAGCCCCTTACAAATTTTGCGCAATATCCGAAAGAAAAATTACTGCGGGTGCTTCGGCGGCCGCGGGGAATCAACGATGATACAAGTTCTGGGCAAACGAATTGTAATATTCGACCGGAGCCAGATCGTCGGTTAGGACAGGTATACGAAGAGGAAGTTCGCCGGCATAGCGGTGAGAAAGAAGGTCCGCGATCTCCCTGTCGGCGGACGTTGCTGCCGAATCCAGACAGTCGGTTTTGCACGCGACTATCATCAAATTCTGGGTTTGCTCGTCCGTGTAATCCGTATTTACTTTGAACAAATGGACGCTGCGAAAAACGGCCGCGTATGTTGCGAGCTCGGCTTGCAGAAACCGGTTCGAATCGCCGCGAATAGCGGAGCCCAAATTGAAGATCACGACGCCCTGATCATCAAGGACGCGGCTGACATTTCTCACGGCTTCGATCGTGGTCAATTGATAAGGGACGCTGAAGAGCGAACCGAATGCGTCCATCAGAACGGCATTGTAGGTCGCGGTCCCGGCTCGGTTAAGAAAGACGCGCCCGTCCTCGTGGATTGTCCTCAACCGCGGATCATCGTTTAGCCGGAAATATTCATGAGCGATGGCGGTCATCTGCGGGTCTATCTCGACCACGTCCATCGATGCATCCGGGTATCTTTGCAGATAATTTCTGGGAAAAGTATATCCCGCCCCGCCGATCATCAGCGTGGTATGGAATTCCGGCCGGAGGTGACGCAGCAGATGATAGTAGCGATTATACTTTGCAAAAAGCTCATCGCCGTCCAGGTAGATCACGGACTGAACGAAGTATGGATCGGTCGCCATCGCCTGGATCGGGCGCGCGGATTTCGGGTCGGTCGCGCGAAATATCTGGACCCTGCTGTACTCGGTGTCCAGGTCACGAAGACCGTTCGCGCGGAGTTGGTGAAACGTCGTGAGCTCACTCCCGGCGACGCCTAGGACAAATACGACGATGACTGCGAAACTGAGGCGGCTGAGCGCGAACGGGGCGAGCAGCAAGGAAAGAATGATCAAGCTCGCCGCAATCAGATAGAGCGTGCGATTGGTCCCGACAAAAGGTATAAGAAAGAAGCCGGCGGCGAATGTTCCGACGATACTGCCGATCGTGGAGAGTGCGTAAAGCCTGCCGACTGTTTTGCCGGATTCACTCACGGCTTTCATCTTGAGGCGGATCGCGTAGGGAGTCACAAAACCCAGAGCGATGCTCGCCGGAGCGAAGAGTAGTACGGCGGCGAGTACCGACTTGATCTCGAGACCCGTCGGGGCGGACGCGACCATCGTGAGAATAACGTCTTTGATAAGGATCGTGACGGAGACAGCGCCGCCGGCCAGAAATATCACCAGCGCAAGGATCTTTACATCGGGCCGTTTGTCCGCGACCGCTCCACCCAACCAATAGCCCAGGCTGAGGCTTCCCAGGATAACTCCGATAAGACTGGTCCAAACATATGTCGACGTTCCGATGAACGGGGAGACGACCCGTGAACCAATGATCTCGTAGGTCATGACCACCGCGCCGCATACGAAGACGGTGAGCTCGAGAACGTATCTCTGTATGAAACCAAACTTCATCGCGTAGAGTTTAGATCTGAACGAATGTGCGAATGCGACTTCGCAGATGATAACTGACGGCGGCGTTTGCGTACAAAAAAAGGACGGCATACGCCGTCCTCTTTTTTTACATCAGCTCGCCTTAACCCTCACTCACGCGCCCGCGGTTTTTTTTTCACCGGTTTCATTTACGAAGGTCAACCAGTTAGCCCCGAAAGGTGCGGGTCGCTCCGCGGCAATAATCTTGAAGAATTCGTCCTGGAGCCGCTTGGTCATCTCACCGCATCGGCCGCTACCAACGGTGATCCGGTCGACCGATCGGATCGGAGTAATCTCCGCGGCCGTGCCCGTGAAGAAAACCTCATCCGCGAGATAGAGCGCGGAGCGCTGAATTGTAGTTTCGAGAACCTCGACGCCCATCTCACGCGCAATCTGCAATACCGAGTCGCGCGTGATTCCCGGCAGGATCGATGCTCCGAGCGGCGGAGTAATGAGCTTGCCGTTGTTGACGAGAAAAATATTTTCGCCCGACCCCTCGGAGACGTAACCGCGATCGTCAAGTGCAATGCCTTCCGAGAAACCGCCGAGGATGGCCTCCATTTTGATCAGTTGCGAATTCATGTAATTCGCTCCGGCCTTCGCCATCGCAGGCATCGAGTTCGACGTGATCCGGGTCCAGCTTGAGACGCACACGTCGATACCGGTCTCGAGTGCTTCCTCACCCAGATATTTGCCCCACTGCCAAGTCGCGATATATGCGTCGATCGGGGCACCGAACGGGTTCACGCCGAACGATGGCTTATCCTCGTCGAGGCCGCGGATTATGACCGGGCGGATGTAGCATTCGTCGAGCCCGCTCTGGCGGATAACCTCGACGGTCGCTTCGATGATCTGGTCGCGAGTGAAGGCGGGATCCATGCGATAGATCTTCGCCGAGTTCATGAGACGCTGGATATGTTCCCGGAGTCGAAATACGGCCGGGCCCTGGGTAGTGTTGTAGCACCGAATGCCTTCGAAAACGCTCGAGCCGTAGTGGATCACGTGCGACATTATGTGCACCCGAGCATCGTCCCAATCAATTATCTCTCCGTTCCGCCATACCTTCGGCGAGATCTTCATAGTTGCTACATCTTTTGCTGCCATAACTTTGTTAAAAACTCCTGAATAAAATTTTGAAATAAAAACTAAAAAAATACCAGGGATCTACAGGCGGTCGGTATTCGCTGCTTGAAAGGCTGTCAACATGCTGATTCTGAGGGCTGTCGAAAGTATAACAAAATAGCCAATGCAATAATAATTTTCATTTCTTTTAAGACGGTATCCAAAACAAAAAGGCGGACATGAATGTCCGCCTTAAACCCGTAATCCATCTTCAGGATTAAAGTATTCTCAGTCGCGGCGCCGTGTCGTCCAACCGAGAGGTAAATACGGTGCCCCCGGCATTGACCGTAACCACGATCGGTTGATCGCCCGCCATATTCAACGCGGCCGGCAGAGCAAAGTCGAAGGTGTAAACCCCGGGCTCGACCAGCACGCTGCCGGTCAGAATTTGCGTGCCCTGGATCGTCTGATTACCGATTCGGATAGTCACGATCTGCTGTGCCGCCAAAGCGTCGATGTTAGCAACACCCGTAAGCCGAAGCCTAAGTACCGTCGGAACCCGCCTGCCGCCGCGAATGCGAATCGTCGTAACCGTAAACGGTTCGGTCGTAGGTACACGGTTCGTAACGTTCGAGACTTGCGCTCGGCCAAACGGGCCCGGTACAGGTAAGTCCGTAAATATGTCAGGCCGCGTGGGTACGATCGTTAAGTTTCCTCTAAACACCGTACCGTTGTTGTTCACGACAAACGGGTATTGAGTACCGGTAACGCTGCTCGCGAGGAGCGGTGGAAGGACGAACACGATCTGACGGCGGCTAACAGACTTTATACCGCAAGCGAGGCCGTTGACCGACAGCGTCACGCCGCTTAGTGAGATCGGAAGCGTGAAGGAACGTTGGAGCGATCCGACCGCCGTCCGCGCAACAACTGGGTGATCGATGTTGGGATTGTAATCCAAAATCGCCAGCATGCCCGGCGACAGACCGAGTACCGCAGGAGGAGTCACGGGGGTCGGTGTCGGAACCGGCGTCGGAGTTGCCGTCGGTGAACCCGTCGGCGTCGGACTTGGTGTCGGCGTCGGAGTGACAGTAGGCGTCGCGGTCGGACTCGGCGTCGCGGTTGGCGACGGTGTCGGGACCGGCGACGCGGATACCGGCATACGGCTCGCACCCGTGGCAAAGTTGAATGTTGCGACTCCCGCATTTATCTCAGCAGGGAGATAGATGTAATAAACTTCGCTCTGCCCATCCGGGTTGCCGGTGCCGAGCTCGGTGAGACCCAGGTTGAACGCCAAGCGGCTCGAGGAGTTGCTCGGCAGCGGCTGCGTGAAAGCCAAGAGGTTTTGCGAGATCGGGAACTTCGTCAGACGCGTGTAGGCGGCCGGCGATGACGCCGGTGTCGGGCTCGTAGTCGGCAGCAGCGGTTGCGAGCTCTTATAGATTTGGACCGGGCGCAGCGGATCCGGATTCAAACCTTCGGATGTGGTCGTCGCCACGGTGCCGTCGGGTTTGATGTTGAGCCGCGTTTCGAAAACGATCGTCGAAGGCGTCCCAACAAGGTTGTAATCCGTAAAGCCCGGGAATCGGGGCACATCACCACCGGCGGCGGCCGAGTCGGCATCGCTTCTCGGCAAGAACCGCCTGAACTGGGATGTCGGCGGGGTCGTGGGTGCCTGCGAGTCGAACAAGTATGAAGCAAAAGAAGTGTAGTTCGTTCCAGAGTTCTCGCCCGCAAGATCCGCGAACGAGTCAAACGCCACGTACCGACCGTCTCGGCTTATTCGACGCCCAATATCAAGTACGTTGACCGGATCACCCGGATTCGTCGGCGTCGTTGTCGTGATCTGTCGGCATCCGGTCGGAGCTCCGCTGAGAGCCAAGGTTACGTAGAAGATTTCTTCGTTACGACTTGTTGAGGGGTTTGATCCGCAATCAATCGGAAGCGGAGTGGGCAAGGGACTCGGAAACGGGCTAGGCAGCGGAGTCGGCTGCACCGACGGTACCGGATCGTCACCGGTACTGGCGAAAACAACTCGTGTCCCGTCACCGGAAATCGATGAGTTCTTGTTATAAATCGGGGCGCTTATTGGACCCCTCGGAGTTAGAGTTACCTGGCTGATCGTGCCACCTACTACTCCTTCCGGATCAGGTTCGGAGGCCGAGCGCCGGAACACAAATATTTCGTCGTTGTCGTTACTCGGAAAAGAGTTCGCGCCCGGTATTATGTCGCGCGTCGAAGTGAATGAGACCGCCTCACCGTGATCGCTGATACTCGGGTCGTGATTGTCGTCGGCAACCTGGGCCGCGCTGGTCGAGGTCGCCGGCAGCGGTGCACGGCTCGCCGGAGTGTCCGTCACCCGCGTGAACGTACCGGCGGCAAGATTCGTTACCGAAAGCTCCTCGCCGGAGGTTAGATCCGCAGGCGCATAATTCGGGATCCGATAAAGCCATATCTCGACGTTCGCGTCGGAGATCAGGGGATTGTTGTTCGGCGTCGGGGTCGGGGATACACTCGGTGTCGGCGTGGGCGACGGACTCGTCTGCGGAGTCGGGGTCGGCGTCGGCACAGGCGACGTGCAAGCGTTTCCGTCGAAATTGCCCGGATTCGTCGAGTTCGAACCGCACGGTGTCTGCGAATAAGCGTTTGACGCAAAAGTTATCCACTTACCGTCGTTGCTTATCTGAGGCCGCTTGTTCTGAATATCTACCCGGATATTTGTCGGCACCGGCGGACCGAAATGATTGCTCGTAACGCTCTTTGTTCGCGTGATCTGGAAAATGCGGCGCTGTGCATAATCCCAGAGGAAAATTTCAATATTATTGTCCGTGTTGTCGGGATTCTCTGTAGCGAGGTTGCCCCTCGATTCAAAGACCACGAACCGGCCGTCACCGCTGATGCTCCCGGCAAAAGACTCCGCGGGAGAATTGGTAAACTGACCGATGACGGAATCGACCTGGCCCCAGACGCTGAGGCCGACCGCAAACAAAGCTATAATTGCTAAAAGTAAGGCTAACCGAAGTTTCACAAACTCCTCCGAAAAATCAATAAAAAAACCGGCTTTATACCAATAAAATCAGTAAAATCCGAACTAATGCCAAAACCGGTATTTTAAATACAAACCATGCGTTCTGCAAGCAACTGCGATGGGAAAGCCTGGTTTAATCAGGAAAGACATCACCTTTGATGCAAGTATATTCAAAAAGGGTTGTAGTTTTGCACTGCTATTCGATAGTTTGATACGAGCGTAAGCTTTGACAGAAAATTCCACAGCCAGAAATAGTTACAAAATCATGATCGTCGCCGGCGAGCCATCGGGCGATCTGCATGCGGCAAAGCTCGTGACGTCACTGAGCGCCATGCCGGATATCGCATTCGATTTCTTCGGATCGGCTGGTCCGCGGATGCGTGACGCCGGGGTTGAGGCAATCGTGGCGGCCGACGATCTTTCGGTCGTGGGATTGCCCGAGATCGCCCGCGCGCTGCCGAATTTCCTGCGGGTCTTTAACCGGCTAAAACGGGCCGCAACGGATCGCCGGCCCGACGTTGTGGTGTTGGTCGATTTTCCGGATTTCAATCTGAAACTTGCAAAATCATTGAGCAAGCGCGGCTTTAAGATCGTCTATTACATCTCGCCGCAACTCTGGGCCTGGAGGCGGTACCGCATCAGGGCCGTCCGCAGATACGTCGACCTCCTGATCTCGATCCTGCCGTTTGAAAAAAGTTGGTATGCGAAACAAGGCGTCGAACACGTTGAGTATGTCGGCAGTCCTTTGTCGCGCGAGGTCCACGCGACCACTGACCGGGTCGAGTTCTGCCAAAGTCATCAACTGGACTTCGACAAAAGGATCGTCGCTCTTTTGCCGGGAAGCCGTCACAAGGAAATCGTCAGGATATTGCCCGCCATGCTGGAAACGGCGGCGCTGATGACCAGATCGGAGCCTTCTCTACAGTTCGTTATCGCCACAGGCACCGAAGAAAATGGCAGAGACGCGGATGTGATCATTAAAGCCGCGCGCGAAAAGGGAATGACTCTTCCGCAAACCTTGATCACGATCCGCAACGAAACCTTCAACGCGTTGAACGCTTCGGACGCGGCCGCGGTCGCAAGCGGTACGGCCACACTCGAAACCGGCATTCTCGGAACGCCGATGGCGATCGTATATAAAACGTCGGGACTGAACTACAGGCTGCTCCGCCCGTTGATCGACGTGGAACATTTTGGATTGATCAACCTTATCGCCGGAGAACGTGTGGCTGCGGAACTGATCCAAGACGCCTTTACCGCGCAGAGCCTCGCGGATGAGCTCTTTCGACTGCTTGACGCCGCAACTAATAGGGAAGTTCGCGAGCGGCTGGGAGTAGCTGCGGAAAAGCTGGGCCGCGGGGGTGCATCGAAGCGCGCGGCAGAAGCGATCTTAAGGGTTATCGAAAACACATGACGCAGGTTTCCTGGTGCAGGCCTTTTATCCGGGGCGATGCAGATGAGCGCCGCCCCGGCTTCAAACAAGATCTATAATTTCAGAGCGCCGTTTTCCACGACCACCTTGCCCTCTTAACGGTGCAGCCGGCGAGATGTCCGCCTGTCGCTCCGGTCGAATTGTTGGTTCCACCCGCGCATGTGTTGTTTCCGGTGCCAACCGAAACCATTCCCGCCGAGACCCAGTTGGCCGGGCTTACACAATCATTAGTTCGAATGGTGGAAGAGAAGGGGCGACGGGACGAAAATGCCTTGGAGAAAGTGTTTCGAGAGCGGGCGTTGCCTGACTTGCTCCCGCTCCTATTCTAGAATCTATAAATCTGTATCGAGCATTGCCAGCCTAGCTTTCAAGGCTTTTACCTCGTCCTTCAGCCTTCCGATGCTCTTAGCATGCGCGTTCTGACGTTTGTATTCGTCTAGCGGCTGAACAGGCGTGCCCCACCAAACCCCGGGGCGAACGATTTTTCCCGGCAGTACGCCGGCCTGCGAGCCAATGATCGCGCCGCTCTTCACGCGCGCGTGATCGCCGAATCCGACCTGGCCGCCGATGACGCAATCGTCTTCGATGACGGTGCTCCCTGAGATTCCCGTCTGCGCGGCGATGACGCAGCGGCGCCCTATCTTGACGTTGTGCCCGACCTGAACCATGTTATCGATTTTGGTCCCTGACCCGATCCGCGTCTCACCGAGGGCACCCCGGTCGACGCACGAGTTTGCGCCGATCTCGACGTTGTCTTCGATCACGACGGTCCCGATCTGAGGGAACTTGTGATAATCCCCAATCTCGTCTTTGACGTATCCGAAACCGTCTGCCCCGATGACAACGCCGGAATGAAGGACGACGTTGTCGCCGATCCGGCAGCCGTCCTCGATAAAGACATTTGGATGGATCACGCAATTTTGACCGATAGTTACGCCGTCGCCGATCTTCGACCCGGCTCGCAGATGTGTTCCGTCGCCGACGGTCGAATTATCCCCGACACAGACAAATGCCCCGACAAAGACGCTAGCACCGATGCTCGCCGTCTTCGAGATGATCGCGGACGCGTGGGATTCGGGCGGACGAAGTTTGGGCGGGTGCAGTTTGCCGGCGACAAGGGCGAAGGCAAGGCGAGGGTTGCGAACCGATATGAGAGCGGACTGGGACATCCCGGCCGCGTCGAAGTGAGGGGGCACTATCAAACATGCGGCCGCGGTCCTCGCGCCGTCGGTCTGTTTGTCGACGAACGCGACCTGCTCGGAACCCGCGCTATCGAGACCGGCCGCGGAAGTGATCTCGATCTCGCCGTCACCACGAAGTTCACCGCCGACAATTTCAGCTATCTCGCGAGTCTTCATGCGTAACAATCTATCTTGTCTTGGAAGGAAAGGCGACTGCTTGTAACGGAGCTTTATTTCAACTCGGCGACGACCGCTCGGCAGAGTTGATCGCCGCCTGAAGAAAAATTTCTATGCCTTCGATCCTGAAGTTAAGTTCTTTGGCCAGGCGTTTGAGCACGGGTGCGGATTCGCTATCCAGAAAATCCAGGTCGGCCAGGTCGATCACAACGTCGCGGAAGTTATCGCCGCGCATTCCCATGGCGATCTTCTCGAGGAGCAGCGCGTCCTCGAGCAACATGTCGCCCTCTACGCGCAGCGTCACTGAGCCGTCTGCTTCACTGACCGTTTGAATGATATTCGTCGGCATAGACTGACTACGGATTCATCTGCTATTCGGTTTCACGGGACACAAGGCTTCATCTCACGCGGTTACGTGAACGTCCGTGGAAGATGCCTTTCGGGTCGTCAGAAATACTCCCGCAAAAACCAGCGACGCCGCGATTATAAAACGAAAATCGATAATCTCGTTCAGAAATATTACGGCGAGAACGAAGCCTATCAGCGGCTGCAGGTAAACGAACACGGCGACGGTCGAAGGACTAACGCGCGCGAGCGCCCAAGCGTTCAAAAGATACGGCGCCGCGGTCGCCCCGATGGAGATATAAATAACGAGCAGCCAGATATTCCGGGGGATATTCGATGTATCGGCCGACGACAAAGAGATCATGCCGAGCGGGACGCAAATGATGCCCGCAAACACGAACACCCACATCATTGACCGGAACGCCCCGTTCCGTGTGATGACTTCCTTCGACGTCGCAACATAAATCCCATATGACAGGGAATTGACGATTATCATCGCATCCCCCAGCGTCGTCTCGGAAGAGAAAGATCCTCCGAAAGGATTTAGCAAAAGGATCACGCCCGCCGCAGCGAGGGCCACACCAGAAACGGTCGCAACCCTCAGCCTTTCCTTTCCGACAACAGAGCTCACGACTAGAGCAAATATCGGGATCGTTACGGACAACAGTGAGGCGTTGGCCGCCTTTGTCAGCGAAAGTCCCCCGACCGACAAAAGTTGATTGAAGACAACCCCGAAGAGACTTAAAACGGCAAGCTTGGAATAATCGCTTCGATGTCGTAACCAAACGCGGCGTCGAAGTAACTGGATGGCGAGCAGAACGAGAGCGGTGATGCCGACCCGGAATCCGACGAGGGCGACGGCGGGCAGGACTGCCAGAACCACTTTACCGAGAACGGGAAGAGAACCGAAAAATGCTTGAACCCCGATTAGAGCTCCGATAGGCCCGAGGGGGGATGTGGATTCTTTTTTGGTGCTGATCGATCTCAAAATTAAAAGGGGCCCGTGATCGATGCAAACTCGGCTCTCACTCCGCACTCTTCTAACGCGAAGACCGCGGAGATCGAAGAGAATTGTAAACTCTGCGATCTCCGCGGTCTTCGCGTTAAAAGCTGGGTCTACGGTTTACATCAACATCATCGCCGGCGTCTCCAGCATTTGTTTGAAGGTCTGCAGGAACTTCGCGCCTGTGGCGCCGTCGACAACACGATGATCGCACGACATCGTAACGTTCATCAGATTGCGAACAACGATCTGCCCGTCCCGCACAACCGGCGTCGGGTTTGCGCCGCCGACCGCGATGATCGCCGCTTCCGGCGGATTTATAATCGCTGTGAATTCCTTGATCCCCATCATGCCGAGATTGCTGATCGAAAATGTCGCTCCGGTGTATTCTTCCGGCTGAAGCTTTTTCGCTTTGGCTTTCGCCGCCAAATCTTTTATCTCCGCCGAGATTTCCCCGAGGCCTTTAAGGTTCGCACCGCGGACGACGGGCGTGATCAGTCCCTCATCGATAGCCACGGCAACGCCGATGTCGGCCTGCTCGTAGAATCGGACCGTCTTGTCCTGATATGACGCATTGACCCAGGGATGTTTCAGCAAGGACATCGCGGCAGCTTTTACGATGATGTCGTTGACGCTAATCTTCTCGTCGTCACCGAGATTCGCATTGATCTGCTTTCGGACCGCAAGCGTGTTGTCCATCTCGATCTCGACCGTTAGGTAGAAAGTCGGTATCGGCCCGATCGATTCCGCGAGGCGGCTCGCGATAACCTGGCGCATCTTGGACGTTGGCTCATCGCGGAACGCGGATGCTCCCACGATGGTGGAGGGAACAAATTGTTTTCGCTCCGAAGTTTTTGCCGCCGAAACTCCTGAGTCCATCGCCGCCTCGATATCGCGTTTGATAATCCGTCCATTCGGGCCGGAACCGTTCACGTTTCGCAGATCGATTCCGTTATCCGCCGCCATGCGTGCCGCGATGGGCGAAACGATCAACCGGCCATTCGATTGCGGATCGCGGATTTGGGGTTGCGGATTTGCGGCGGGCGTCGATTTGGGTGCCGTTGCCGGAGCGGATGTTTGTTTGAGCTCGAGCTCTTCGGGCCTCTCAATAGTGGTGGAAGGAGCAGGCTGAACCGCGTCGCCGCGCCCCCCCTTCGCTGCGTCCGCCTTCGCTCCACCGTTGGACGCGACCTCACTCAGCAGACCGGAAATGTCTTCCCCCTTCGTGCCGGTGATCGCGATCGCTTCTCCGAGCGCGGCGGTATCACCCGCCTGCTTCAGGATTTTAAGAAGAGTCCCGCCCTGGAGCGCGGTCATTTCCATCGTCGCCTTATCGGTGTCGACTTCGGCGAGAGTTTCGTTCGCCTCGTACGAATCCCCTTCGTTCTTCACCCAGCGCGAGATCTGCCCCTCTTCCATCGTCGGCGACAGTTTCGGCATTAAGAATTTTTCAGCCATAATCTGGAACGCGGACATCGACATCCGCTTTGGTTTAATGTTCGCCCTTACTTCGTGCGGGCTTCTGCATTATTCGCAGCGATCATCCGCAGTCTTTCTTCGCGAG
>DATLCA010000351.1:0-7728 GCA_035526605.1 Pyrinomonadaceae bacterium
ACACAGGTTCTCGTCGGAATCCAGGCAGTCGGCGTCAATCCCGTTGACACATATCTTCGTTCGGGCAATTACGCCAACGCGCCGACACCACCTTACACGCCGGGCAAAGACGGGGCCGGTGTCGTCGAGCGAGTCGGCGACGGCGTTACGAAATTCAAAGCCGGTGACCGGGTCTATACGGCCGGCTCGATAAGCGGAACGTACGCCGAATATTCTCTCTGCGACGAAGCTCATCTCGGCATGCTTCCGGGCAACGTTAGCTTTGCAGAAGGGGCGGGCATCTGGACTCCGTACGCGACCGCCTATCGTGCGATATTTCAGAAAGCCGGCGCGAAGAATGGCGAGACTGTTTTGATCCACGGAGCATCCGGCGGGGTCGGCATCGCCGCGATCCAGTGGGCAAAAAACGCGGGACTGAAAGTGATCGGGTCGGCAAGCTCCGATGAGGGAACAAAACTCGTCAAAGCACAGGGAGCCGACCACGTAGTCGATCATACGCGGGATGACCATCTAGCCGAGGTTCGAACCGTCACGGAGGACAAAGGAGTCGACATCATAATCGAGATGCTCGCGAACGTGAATCTCGCGAAAGACTTCGACGCTCTCGCGATGTTCGGCCGGATAAGTGTCGTCGGCAATCGGGGCAGCCTCGATTTCAATCCGCGCCTCATCATGGGAAAGGACGCGGCCGTCTACGGCATGTCCCTCTTCAATGCACCGGCGGAAGCGATGAGTGAGATTCACGAGGCGATCTTCGAGGGTTTGAGCGAAGGATATCTGAAACCCGTGATCGGCGAAGCGATCCCGCTCGCCGAAGCACCGCGAGCGCATCGCCAGGTTATCGAGAGCAAAGCTTTCGGCAAGATCATTCTCATCCCGTGACTTCTGTTTTGATTCCCGCCATCTTAAGCGCTCCGAAACGATACGTGTTTAAGCCGGCCGGCTCAGTTTCCTTCGCGAACTCCACGCGCTTCACGTGAAATCTTCGGTTTCACATGGAGCCGGTGGAGTTCGCGGAGATTTCAAAGTTACTTGGCACGTTCATTGCACCCAACCTGATCAGTACTAAATTCAATCGGAGAGGAAAGACCATGAACGCAATCGAATTATTAAAAGAAGACCACGACACAGTCGACCAACTTTTCCAAAAAGTAAAGGCTTCGCCCGACGGCGATCATAAAGACTTGTTCGAGCAGATCAAGATGGAGCTCGACGTGCATACGCATATCGAAGAAACGATTTTTTATCCCAAACTTCAGGAAGAAGGCGATGAGGAACTCAAAGACATCGTTCTGGAAGGTATCGAAGAACATCGCCAGGCAAAAATGTTTCTGAGGGAACTCGCAGCGCTTTCAGACGATAGCGAAAAATTCGCTCCGAAGCTTAAGGTGCTGATGGAAGACATCGAGCACCACGTTCAGGAAGAAGAAGGCGAAATGTTCAAGATGGTTGAGGAGCAGTTCGAAGGTGCCGTGCTCGAAGAGCTTGGCGCGCAAATGGAGCAAGAGAAGAAGACCTTCGGGAAATCACAGAAGGCGGCCGGCGGAAAGTAGTGCGCGGCGCTCGTTACCAAATTGAGAAGCAATAAGAAGACCTTCCGACTCGTAAGAGCAGAAGGTCTTTTTGTTGCTTCTCGATTTGGTGATGATGGGGCCAAACGAAACCCGTTCAGACGGCCTCGACCTGACGAGTGCCTTGGCTAGATCCAAATTCGGTTAACGCGTCAAAAACTTGCAGTGCGTATTTCACATTCCCGAACGGTGCCGAGACCTGCACGCCCTGGATCACGTCGAGGACTTCGAGGAGCGATTCGCGTGCGATCGCGATACCTTCTTCACGAGCTTCTTCTTTACCTTTGTCCGACGCGACGCGCATTCTCTCGAGTATCTCCGGCGTGACGTTCACGCCGGGAACTTCGTTGTGAAGAAATTCGGCGTTTCGGAAGCTGACAAGCGGCCAGATACCGGCGACGATCGGGATCCTTACGTGCTCGATCTTTTTCAGGAACGAACGAAGCTGCTCGGTGTCGAATACCGGCTGAGTGATTGCGTACTCGGCGCCGGCTTCGACCTTCCATTCGAAACGGCGGATCTCTTCTTCCAAATTAACGGCACCGGGATTCACGCCGACTCCGATGGAAAACGCCGTGGGCTTTCCGATCGGATTATTACCGATATCGAGCCCGTGATTGAGCTTGCTGACCATGTTGGTTAACCCGATCGCATCGATGTCGAAGACAGCGGTCGCGTCCGGATAGGGACCCATCTTCGGCGGATCGCCCGTTATGATCAGCAGATTGTGAAGCCCCAGCGCTGCGGCCCCGAGCAAATCCGACATCATCCCGAGCAGGTTGCGGTCTCGGCAGCAATAATGAAGTACGGCCTCGATCCCGATCTCGCGTTCGACCAGCACCGCCGTTGCCTGTGCCGACATCCGCGTCTGCGCCCGGGGACCGTCGGGAATGTTTACACCGTCAACTCCGGCGTCTTTCAACAAACGTATCGAGTCGAGGGTCTTGTCCGCGTCGCAGCCTTTCGGCGGCAGAACCTCAACCGACGTTACAAACTCGCCGCGTGCGATCTTTCGCGACCATTTTGAACGGTCTTCTGCCGGGACGACCTGGATGTCCTGCGGGGTTAGGCTCGCAACCCGGGCACTTTGCTTCCTCGCTTCGCTGATAGATTGCCGCGGACTTACCGAGCGGATGGCTTCCGCGATGAGCTTTATGTGAGTCGGCGTCGTCCCGCAGCATCCTCCCACGAACTTCGCGCCCGACTGAACAAAGCGCCGCGAGAACTCAGCCATGTACTCGGGCGATCCCATGTAAAACTGCCTGCCCTGAACGTCGCGCGGGAGACCGGCGTTGGGTTGCGCCGAAAGCTTCCTCGTTGTCAACGGCCTCATCTTATCGAGCGCGTTTAGAACGTGGTTTGGCCCCATTCCGCAATTGACGCCGATGACGTCGACCTCAAGCTCGTCGAGCCTCGCGGTAAACGCCTCGGGCGTCGTGCCGAACGTCGTGTTCCCGTCTATCTGAATCGCCATCTGCGCGATGATCGGCAAATCGGATAACTCTCGCACAGCCAGGATCGCCTGTTCCATCACGGGAAGTTCCGAGAAAGTCTCGAGAATAAAAAGATCGACGCCGCCTTCGAGCAAGCCCTCGATCTGCTCCCTAAACATTTCCCGTGCTTCGTCGAACGACGTGGGCCCGAAGGGCTCGATCCGCAAACCCAGCGGACCGATCGCGCCCGCGACAAATATCCGTTCTCCCGCCGCCTCACGCGCGATGCGCGCCGCTGCTATGTTGATCTCACGAAGTCTGCTTTCGAGCCCGTAAGGCTGCAGCTTATGCCGGGTAGCTCCGAAGGAATTCGTTTCGATAATGTCGGCGCCGGCTTTGATGTATTCCTCATGAACCTCGCGCACGAGGTCGGGCGCGACGATATTCAGCTCGTCGTAGCTGCGATTGATGTAGACGCCTTTGTCATACAGGCGGGTGCCGACCGCACCGTCGAAAACGTATACGCGGTCGTCCTCAAGGATCTCTCGAAAGTTCTTCATAACATTTGCGATTTTCGAATTGCGATTTGCGATTTGCGATTGCCCGGCGTTAACGCCGCAGCGAGATCGAAAATCAAAAATTGCAAATCGAAAATAGAAAAGTCTCGCCAAACAGCGAGACTTTCGAAATCTGAAATCAAGTTAGGCTGTTTAGCAGTTTATTTAACGTGGTCGCAAGTCGCATTAACTCACCACGAATAATTAAACGCCATGATGCGTTTTTATCAGAGCCCTGTCAAGGATGCCTCAATGCCTTACTTCCACTCGAAAGGGAAGTACGAGCCCGCTTTTTCCGGCGTGACATCTACCCCGGCAAGTTTCATGGCGTAGGCTAGCACGGGATCTTTCGATGCCGCGAGATCTGCCCCGGCCGGCAGGACGATCTCATCGGGAGTTACCCCGATTTTTTCGAGACTCTTACCGTCCGTCATGATGAGATCGCCGATGGTTACCGAGGCTCCAAACGGGAGAATATTCCCGATGCCGCTTTCCAGCGGGAAGAATCGGGAGGTCATGACCGCCCCACGGGTTTTGTCACCGATTATTTTGCCGCGCTTCTGCAGCTGGATCACTTTCGCGAAGACTTCCGAGGCGGATGCGGAATCGTGATCGACGAGTACGATAAGGTCGCCCGTAAAGACCCCGCCGCCGCGAGTTTTCGCCAAGCGTTCCTTCGTTTCCTTCCGGGTCTTTTCGTCGCCGATCTTCACGTCTTTGTCGAAAAAGTAACCTATCAGGCGTTTTTCGATATCGACGATTCCACCCCCATTGCCGCGAAGGTCCAGTATCAACGTCTTACAATCTCTTGCACGCGACATCGCGGAATCGACGCTCGTATCGGAGCGCACAAAAGTATGCATCTTCCAGACAAGCAGATCTTTTCCGAACTGCTGAAACTCGTCGATCTTGTCGGTGTCGAACCAACCGTGTCTTATCGTTCCCCGGTCGTAATACTCCTGCATGGACTTTAGCTTTGCCGTTTTAGCGATCTTTGTCTGGATCTCCATGGCGCGCGGGCTCGTTTCACCCGGGCTCAAGATCGACATCGAGACCTTCGCGGTGGGAGCCACGGTGAAATACCGGTAGTACATCTGCCAGAGATTTTTTCTCGTCGGCTTGAAGCCGTCGATCGACAACAGTTTGTCGCCCGGCTTCAGGCCTTTTGCTTCCGCGTCTGAGCCCGGTTTGATGTGGGTCACAAAAGCATCATCGCCGACCATGCCGACGGTCCAGCCGTATTCGATTTCCGCCGCGCGGGCCGGTGGATAAAAATTCGTATGCGAATCATCGAATGCAAGAACCGCCGAGGCTATGGTGATCATCATAGCGTCGCGGGTCGGCGCCACCTTTATCCTTTCCTTCGCCTGCTCGAAAACGAAATCGATGTCGACGCCGCGGAAGGCAGGATCGAAGTAGTTCTTTTTGATCGTCTCCTTCGTCATGTCGGCCATGCCGAAGGCCATGCCTCGGTCGTTTCCGTTGGCCTGTGCGTGGGCAGTGCCGGCAAGCAAGCCTGCAAAGAAAAATAAGCTTCCGATCACGGAGGTGCTCAAGCGATTGGGATATCGTTTCATAAATTGTATTTGGGTTCAGGGTAAAGCTACCGACCTGGAGCACCTAGAATATGTAAGGTCGGTTTGAAAGTAAAGGAAATATGGGCGGTACACGGCTCACCTTCGCTGGCACTTGCGGCAGAAGTAAGTCGATCTGCCGCCCTGGACGATTCGGATGATTGGCGAATCGCAGTTGATGCAGGGCGCGTCTTCGCGATCGTAAACGCGCCACTCCCAGGCACTGTCTCGTCCGTAGATGCTGCCGCCGATATCGTGCGGGACGACGGGCATCGATGAACCCAACGTCACCGCGTCCGACAGCACCAAACGAATGTTTTCAAGAAGGGCAGCTGTTTTTGGTTTTGAAAGCCGGCAGGCCACCGAGCGCGGATTCGCGCCGGTCAGAAACATCGCCTCCGAGGCGTAGATATTTCCGAGGCCACAAACCTTTGTTTGATCGAGTAGAAACTCCTTGAGGCTTCGTTTTGAGGTCTTAAGTGTCGCGCGAAGATACTCGTACGAAAATTCCTCACTTAGCGGCTCGGGTGCGAGCTTCTTAATTTCGTTTGCTTCATGAAGTTCGTTCGTCCCGACGATCTTCATCAAACCGAAGTGCCGCTGGTCCTGAAAGACGAGGCGTTCTCCGTCCTCGAACAGAAAACTCGCATGGGTAAATTTTGGGTCGACCGCCTGCCGGTCGAGCAGCATAAACTTCCCGCTCATGCGAAGGTGGGTTATCAACGTGCGGCCGTTGTCGATGTCGAACAGGACGTGCTTGCCGCGACGGTGGACAAAGTTTATGGATCCGCCATCGAGCTGTCTGGAAAAATGTTCGGGATTTGTGTCAGGCGCAAGCCGTTGACGGATCAGCTCCGCCGACGCGATGCGTCGACCTTTAAGGACTTGGTCGAGGGAACGAGCGACGATCTCTACTTCAGGCAATTCGGGCATAAAGAATGAAACCTGAGTTCCATTCTAAATGCCCGAAATTAAACGTCCAAACCGGTTGCTAATTCAGCACCTCACCCGAACGCGCTCGCTACTGGTTCGTGGCCCCTTTCGCCTGATAACGGAGAATCGCGCCGACCCCTCCGACAGGTTTCAACAGACCCTCTTCACCACCGATAAAACTAATTTCGTCGGCCGAAAGCGCGGCCTGCTTTATCAGCTCATCGATCAGCAACTCACGCTCCCTCGTATCCGGAATGTCATCGTCCAGTCCCGGCTCGTAGGCCTTGATCAGCACGCGGACGTCCTGATCGCGATAGACGATGTCCTCCGGATTGGAGCTCAAATAAAGCTTCTGCACCTGGCCGTTGAACAGCGCGGACAAAACGTCTTCGAAGCCGGTCACGCCTACCCCGTTCTCGTAATTTACCTCCATGAGCTGGTCGACGTTTTCTTTGTTCGCGTCGTTCAGATGCTGCGCCAACAGCTCGCGCCCGGCCTCACCTATCTCATGCTCGGACGTGTTCACGTTTAGCTTGAGCGTGCCGATAACCTTTTTGCTCAACTCCTCGGGCATCTCATTTCGCAATAGCGGAATGATCACGGCCTCGTCGCCCGCGAGGATGACGTGATCGACGTCGCCGGAACGAACAATCGTCGTGAGCTCGTCGATCGTTTCCTTCGCGTGCTGCTGATGGAAATTTTCGATGTGACGCTGATATCTCATCTGCGACCATCCGCCCACCTCGCTGCGGCCCGTCTTCGTGTTCTGGATCTCTTCGTGCCTGACCGTTTTAGCCCGCCGGAACATATAAATATTCGCGGAGTTAGTGTCTGCGGACACTACGGCAAACGTCGGATGCTGATCGAAGAGCCGGATAAGCGGAAATATATAAGGACGGTCGAACAAGTAAAAATGATTTTCTTCGAAGGGCACTTCGAACTCATAAGTGCGGAAAAAATCGCCATCGCCGGCGCTCGCGAAAATCGCGACCCCGCGGGTCGACGGATCGAGAGATTCGACAAACTCTTCGATCTTCTTAGAATCCTGCTCGAAATGCTCACGTTTCTCGGACCCCGCATCCATCACCGCAATGTGGTCGCTGAGCTGCTTCCTGAGAAATACATCGAAATCTTTTTTACCGGTCTCATTAGGCTCGGTGTTCAGGTATAACGATATAAAGGGCGATCCGGTGGGCTGCACTTCAAGCAGCTTATTCAGAAAATTAAATTGACGCATCTACAATCTCCTAGCTAAACGTACTCGGCTGATCGGTTGCCATCCCCTCGGTTTCCAATGACGATTTCGCTTCGTGAAGCATTCCTTTCGCACGATTGGTCACATCTTTAACCCGCCCCGACACCGCTTCCTTTGTCTGCCGGTTGAGCTTGACTACCTTGTCGCGGACCAGCGAACGCCGGCGGTTGCCCTGGTCCGGATCCAGAAGATACATGGCCGCCGCTCCCAGACCGGCCGCACCCAACGCATAAATTAGTTCCCGCATATAAATACCTCCGCGCCGATTACCGCACCGGCCTTAGTCACGCCGGTCTGCAAGATTTATGCCCTTGGGGTGAAAGTGTCGAACGGGTTGATTTTGAAGCGGGGATGACGAACTCGCGTGCTCATTCGGTACGAATGGACGTATCTAATTGAGACAGG
>DATLCA010000352.1:0-5154 GCA_035526605.1 Pyrinomonadaceae bacterium
AAATGTACTACCTGCGGAGTTTGCCCATCGACCTGGCTGGCTGACGCACCGCAATCCCTCATTCAGATCCAGCCTGCGAAGATACGCGCCGCCCTCGCGTCGGTGTGATTTCGGTCTACTGCTTCAGCAGATACCCGGTCGGTTTCGCAAGATAATCAAAGTTGTAGTCGTACCTGTAGATCCCAAAGGGCAGCATGTCGACCTTTCGTTGATAAACGACGTGGGCTTCGACGATCCCGTTGACGGGCTTTACTTCAACAAAGGCGTCGTCGGGAATGTCATAGTCAAACGATGCCTTCTGGATCGAGGCTTTGACCGCTTCCAACGGATTGATCCGGCCCGAGGCCCCGAGCCCTTTAACCACGGCGGTGTCCATCTCCTGCTGGAAGCTTGCGCCTTGATAAGCGACGGGCACGTAGTTTAGCCCCGCGTTTCCAACTACCGCGAGCACCAGAAATACGACGAGAAATTTAATCCCGGCGCTTCCGCTTTCGGAGCGTCGATCGTTATTTAACTTTTTCATCTTGATAAAACTCCTCAAATGAAAAGAGTGTTCTCACTTTTGGAAGGCCGAGTTTAGAGTTGATAAGACTGCAGATTCGGGAATTTCTGTCTCAGGAACGATTACCGGTTTTCCGATACCGCGAAGGAGCACCCAATGAAGTGAATTGCCGACCCGTTTCTTGTCATGTTTGAAAGACTTAAGGATCGCTGACTGATCGATGCCGCTGATAGGCGGGAGGGTTCCAGCCCGGCGAACAACATCGTTCAACGAGTTTACTTCATCTTGACCGAGCAGTTCAAGCTTTTTCGACAACTCGGCGGCGAACATTATTCCGTATCCTACGGCCTCGCCGTGCTTCAAAAGCCTGTAATCCGTGGATTTTTCCAAGGCGTGGGCGAAGGTGTGCCCGAAATTCAGAATCTTTCGCGATCGAGGCGTATTATTGTGGGCCGACTCGCCCTCGTCATTCTGAACGATCCCGGCTTTGAACCGGACCTGTTTGTCGATCAGATCCACCAAGCCCGGGGCGAGAAGGTCGAACTTCACCGTATTCCCAAAATCTTTTACAGGAAACGCCTCGACGAAATTGCTTGTCTGGCGAAATAGAGGTCGCCCGGATATCGCGCCCTGTTTTATGGCTTCACATAACCCGGCGGTGATCTCCCGGCGGGCAAGGGTCTTCAACACCTCCACGTCGATGAGAACCCCGGACGGCTGGTAAAACGTACCGACTAGATTTTTTCCAAATGCAGTATTAACTGCTGTTTTACCGCCCACAGACGAGTCGATCATGGACAAGAGCGTCGTCGGTATCTGCAGTAAGTTGATACCGCGCAGATGGATCGATGCGGCGAATCCAGCGAGATCCCCGACCACCCCGCCGCCAAGAGCGACGACGGCGTCGGTGCGCGTGAAACCCTTTTCACTCAGCGTGCGGAGAGTTTTTTCAAGTGTCCGAAGGTTTTTGAATCGTTCGCCGTCACCTATCAGATGAACGTGAGTGTCGAATCCGCTTTGATTGAAGCTCCTTTCTGTGGCCTTCCCGAAAAGGCTAAACACTTTCGGATTGGAAACGATAAGAACCCGCCCCGATTCTCGCCGAAGCGTTTTTGCGGCCCAGCGTCCCACATCGCCAAGCAAGCGGTTGCCGATAGTGATCCGGTAAGTTGCCGGACCGCGCGGGATTTTAATTGGTACGATCGATCTCTCCACGAGAATTCCCCATCAAAAACAAAAAAAACCGCGAGGCCGAAGCCGATCTCGCGGCAGGATTGCTAATTTTTGTGCAGGTGAAGCAACGTGGAAGTGCACCGCACCTGCCAATTCGTAACAACCGTCCTCACCCCGGCTGTCACTGGAAACGGAGGTTCCACCTACCGTTTCGATGGACCTAATATACAGGCAGTAGCCCGGGCTTTGCAAGGTTTATATAAAATCAGCCGAGCGCGGTTCTGATGACGTGGGCGAGACTGTTCGCCTGTCGCTCGATCTCGGCCTGGTCCTTGCCCTCGATCATCACGCGAGCCAGATTCTCCGTGCCCGAGTATCGGAGCAGCAGGCGGCCCTTTTGATCGAGATCATCTTCGATCGCCCGCGCCGCCTTGGAGATCTCCGCAACATTCTCAAATGGCTGCTTCTCACGAACCTCGACGTTGACGAGGACCTGCGGATATCGCGTAAACCCCTGGACCATTTCGGATAGCGGCTTCGATCTCGCATTGATCGCTTCGAGCATGAAAAGTGCAGTCATCATGCCATCGCCCACCAGACTTTCGGCCGGAAAGATCACGTGGCCTGACTGCTCTCCCCCGAGCTCCGAACCCGTCCTGATCAGCTCGTCCAGCACGTACTTGTCGCCCACCGCCGTTCGAACAAGTTTCAAGCCCACCGACGCGAGCGCTATCTCAAGCCCGATATTGCTCATGACCGTCGCAACAACCGTTTTATTCGCCAGTCCGCCTTTGCTTCGCAGGAACTGAGCCATGATCCAGAGAGTCGCGTCGCCGTCCACTATGTTGCCATGCTCATCAACAAACAATGCCCGGTCCGCGTCGCCGTCGAAGGCGACGCCGAAATTTGCTTTTTCCGAAACCACTCGTTGTTGCAGATGCCCCAGGTGGAGCGAGCCGCAGTCTTTATTGATGTTGCGTCCGTCCGGCTGGTCATTGAAGGCGATCACTTCGGCTCCGAGGCCGCGGAATAACTTCGGCGCCAAGGACGAGGCCGCGCCGTTTGCACAATCGATCACGGTTCGGAAGCCATCGAGGCGAGCGCCGTCATATTCGCTTGCCAAATGATCGGCATATGCCGACTGAAAGCTCATCGCTTTTGAATCATCGATCTCGGATTCGTCCGGTCGCCCATTCCCTCGACTCGCTTCCGCAATGTCTCGTTCAATCGCACGCTCAGCATCTTCTCCCACCTTTTTTCCGTCGGGCGCGAAGATTTTTATTCCATTGTCTTGGTAAGGATTGTGCGACGCGCTGATGACGATGCCGGCGTCGAACTCGAAGTGCTTGGTAACAAAAGCCACGCCCGGAGTGGTGATAACGCCGGACGACTCGCACAGGCCGCCTTCGTCACCAACGCCGGAATGAAAAGCTCGCTCTATCGCCTCCCCCGACTCCCGGGTATCTCGCCCGGTCACAAAACGCGGCGAGCGCCCGAGTTTTTCTTTGTACTGTCGCGACAGAGAACGGCCGATAATACTGACCGTTGATTCGTCCAGCGGAAACTCCCCCGCAATCCCGCGAATCCCATCCGTTCCGAATAGCTTTTTCATAAGTGACCAAAAAAGTTTACGTCTATACGGTAAGCGGAAGCCAAGCAGCGGCGCAAGCGGGCATAACTTATCTTTGTGGTTTACATAAATGAACGCTTTTAATTTGACAACCTTTTTATTAATGAGCGAATCTTTACAAACGCGGGCCAATCACGGCCCGCCCCGCGACACCCTTAAAGCAGTAAATCTCCGGACTAGCCAACTATGTATACGAAGTTTTTTCGCGTAGCTTTCTTTCTCTCCCTGACGGCGCTGCCGACGCTTTCGCAAACGCCGGTTGAGCCTACGCCCACGCCGGTCGAAGTTGTGGTGACTAATTCCATGCCTGCTGCCAAACCGGCACAGATTCGGCCGCGGGTATCTCCGACACCTATAATCGTCGGAGCTGCGTCACAGAAAATATCTGGGCCTTCCGCTTCACCCGAAATCCAGATCGTCCCGGTTACAAATTCGATCGCCAAAGCTTCTCCGAACGCCTCGAGATCTCTTTCGTTCGGTCAGATGAAAAGTAAAATCGCCGAGGCTAAGCGCTACATGCAGGCCCGTCCGCTCGCGACCGCCTCGACCGAATCAACCGTCCCGACCGACTTTGTCCGCGTCGCGTTTCAGGACTGGAAAAACAATCGCGTCGACTACTTCGTTTTGAACAAAGATGCCTTTCTCTCCATCGAGAGTGAGAAGGTTGTCTCGTCTGAAAATGGTCGAAACGTTCGTGTCCGAACCATTCGCGGAAACGGCGTGAATACCCCGATCGTCATTACGGACGATTTCGGCGAAGCACAATTGCCCCTACTCGTGCAGTACCCTGTCGTCCGCGATGGTAGGTACATGGAAACGGCTTACTACATGTCGACCCATCCCGGACTCGCAACTCCGGAGGTTATAAATGCCGGGCGATACTATGTGCGAAATGTCATCGAGATCGCACGCGAACGACTGAAGGAAAAAGGCATCATCATCCAGCCGAAGGTCGCGGACATCGCGGAGCGTTTAGCGACGGTCGAGCACGTCGACCACATGCGTTTTAAGACGGAGTTTCACCAGAATATTTTCAATGACATTTTCACGCTGTACGCTTTGAACGAAGGCCAGACTTATCGATACTCCGTGAGCTCGGCCGGTGCCGGCGGAATGGTGCAGATGATCCCTTCGACGTACCGCATGGTTCGCTCGTGGCACCCGAATGTGCCGCTCATCCCCGACTTCGTCGAAGGCATGCGCAATCACGTTAACGCCACTGAGGCGATGCTGTTGTACATGCAGCGGACGTGGACCGATCTCGTCGCGAGCCCGACCGTTGCGGACGCATTCTCGTCCGGCGTTGCGTCGCAGCATCAACTTATGGCCGCCGGTTATAACTCGAACCCGGCAAAGATCGCGGGTTATATCAATCGCGGTGGAGAGAACTGGACAAGTTTGATCCCGCGCGAGACGAAAATCTATTTGCAGATCTATGATTCCCTGGAGAAGAGTGTGCCGATGACGCCGCGGGCGAGGTAGTAAAATTCAAAACCTTAAGATGAGGTGGCCCTGGTGCCGCCTTTTTGTTTGTCCGAAAGGGTCTTCGAATCGGGGCCGCCGGAGCCTTTCAACTTAGAGCGAACTTTGTGCCTTGCCTGCCGATGGATCCATTCAAAATGACCCGCTCCGCGCACTGATGTGGCTTTCCAATATGGACACCTCGGCACGAACTTCTTCAAACGTCTTCGTGACCAGGATCTCACCGAGGAAAAAGGGATCGTGAGTGATTTCGAGAACGGCGAACGCCGGCGGCTCGAATAGCTGGAGCTCGCGTTCCGTCTCGAACTGCAAACGCGCGATATTCAGCCCCCACAGCTTTCCAAGGAAAACATCGAACGCAAAGGTC
>DATLCA010000353.1:0-4944 GCA_035526605.1 Pyrinomonadaceae bacterium
GGCGAGATTGCCTTCTTCCACAAACGCATCCTGCCAGACCGAGCTCATCATCTGGTCCTTCGAAAGGGCCTTGCCGTTGTTCTCGACGAGCAGAAGGAGAGTTTCGAATTCTTTCGCGGGGAGATGCATAGGCACCCCGTCAACGAGCAAAGTTTTCTCGCGCGGGTCGAGGACAAACCTGCCGAACTCGTAAACAAATCCTTTATTTTCTGCCGATTCCATTAAGTCAAAGAAAAGTCAAAAAAAAGCCAGGAAAACCGCAAGATTAGCCGCGCCCGATTCGAGGATGATGCGTCAGTCGGAGAAGTTCAGGGCGGGGAGTCAAGACAGCCCTGATGATTCTAACGCCGGAAAAACCAGCGAAGCAAGATTCTGCGCGGGGGAAACCGCCGGGAAATATTTAAGGAGTAATCCCATGAGACGACATTTTTCATTATCAACGATCGGTAGATTTGTTTTCGGGTTAAGTGCGGCAATGCTGCTCTTCCCGCTTGGAGCAGCAGGCCAGCTCAAGATCGCTTTCCACTCGCAACGCGACGGAAACCGCGAGATTTATCTGATGAATGCGGACGGCTCGAGTCAGACCCGCCTCACCAACAATGCGGCGGAAGACATGGACCCCTGGATCAGCGCTAACGGAAGCCGGATCATTTTTCACTCCGACCGGGACGGCAACTTTGAGATCTACTCGATGAATCCGGATGGGACGAATCAGGTCAACCTGACCAACAACGCGGCCTTCGACATCGCCGCGACGATGAGCCCCGACGGAAGCAAGATCGCTTTCGTCTCCGATCGCGACGGAGACCTCGACATTTTTCTCATGAACTCCGACGGGACAAATCAGATAAATCTTACGAACAGCTCGGGGGCCGACACCGATCCGTGGTTCAGTCCCGACGGGAGTCGGATCGTCTTTCGATCCGCCCGCGACGGCAACGAAGAGATCTACGTGATGAACGCCGACGGGACAAACCTTGTTCGTCTGACGAACACGCCGACGATATTCGAGGAGCTTCCGGCGTTTAGCCCCGACGGGACGAAGATCGCCTTCAACACCGCCCAGGACCAGACGAGCGAGATATGGGTGATGCAGACGGATGGAACCAATCGCTTACGGCTGACAAATGACGCGACCCTCGACCGTCATCCGTCGTTTAGTCCCGACGGCAGCAAGATAGCTTTCGTTTCCGCCCGTGACGGCAACAACGAGATCTACGTCATGAACGCTGACGGGACGAACCCGGCCCGGCTCACGAATGCCGTCGGGAGTGATTTCGGTCCGACGTGGGGTGTCGTCAATTTTACAAATCCGGATACGGACGGAGACGGTGTTCTCGACGCTCAGGATAATTGCCCGTTTACTCCGAATCCCGACCAAGCGGATTTCGATCTTGACGGGGTCGGCGATGTCTGCGACGCGCACACCGGGCCCCCGACGAACAGAGGCCAGTGCAAGAACGGCGGATGGGCGAGATTTGATACCCCGTACGCCTTCCGAAACCAAGGTGAATGTATCCGCTTTCTTAACGCTCCGGTTGCCGGGGCGCCGGCGTTCGCGTTCCTCTTCTGAGCCGAGCTTTTGTTTGGGCCTCCCCGCGACTCTTGCTCAAGTTTCGAGAGCCGGTGTCGACCCGAGTTTCTCCGAGAAGAAAATGGAGATCACTTTTGAAACCGAGGAAACTATCGTCCTCCGCGAAGGCTCGAAGGTCACCATTGACGACTGCCCCGTCTGCGGCCGACGGGTACCGATGCTGACGCCACAGGCGGCCGCGTTTCTTTTAGGTGTTGGCGAGCGAGCGATCTTCCGCTTGCTTGAGGCCGATCGGCTGCACTTCACGGATGAGATCCGGGTGCTTGTGTGCCTGGAATCCGTCACAAATCTAAGAGGGGAACTCCAGTCATGAGAACGCGATCACTATCAACGACATTTCTATCATCGATCACAATCGCCTTTCTAATTTTCGGTGGCCTCCCGCAATCCGCGTCCACGTCCCCGATGAGAATGTTTGAGTCGGAGCACCGTCAACCGGCCCCGCGCGAGAATACGCTTTCTCGAATCCTCAATCAGGACGGCACGCTCGACCCGGCGAACGTAACGGACGGCAGCTTGGACGCGAAAGGCTTTCGCATGGAATATGCACCGTCGGGCGCGCCGCGGTTCGTGCCGGAGGTCGACGGTGATGAGAACTGGGACCCGCAGTTTGGCAAGAACGGAGTGGACGCAAACATTGGCGCGATTGCCGTGAGCGGGAGCGACGTCTATGCCGCCGGCGGTAATAAGGTGGCGAAGTGGAACGGCCGCACCTGGTCGTTCCTTGGTGATGGATTTCCAAACGGTACCGTGGGCTCCATTGTAGTTGCCGGATCCGACGTCTACATCGGCGGCTCGTTCACCTCCGTCGGAGGTGTCTCGGCAAATAATATCGCCCGGTGGAACGGCACTGCGTGGTCGGCTCTCGGCAGCGGCGTGAACGACGCGGTCTGGAATCTCGCTGTGAGCGGATCGAATTTGTACGCGGTCGGATACTTCACGTCGGCCGGGGGAGTGCCGGGCACCGCCAGCGTGGCACGGTGGAACGGCAGTTCGTGGTTCGCGCTTGGTGCAGGATTGAGCATAACCGGCTACGCCGTAGCGGTCGTCGGCAGCGATGTGTACGTCGGTGGCGGACAATTTGGACCCTTTTCCGGGTACCTCTCCAGGTGGAACGGTGTTTCGTGGTCCTCGATAGGCACGTTCGACTTGCCGGTCTACGCGTTGACCGCGAGCGGGACCGACCTTTACGTAGGCGGATGGTTTTCGTCGGCTGGGGGCGTGCCCGGTACAACTCTTCTTGCAAAGTGGAACGGCTCGAGCTGGGCTGCGGTAGGCACCCCTCTCAGCGGGGCATGGATCAAGGGAATCGTGGTGAGTGGCTCGAACGTTTATGTCGGCGGCGGCTTCCATACGGCCGGCGGCGTTGCCGTCACGAATTTCGCGATGTGGAACGGCGCATCATGGTCGGCAGTAGGCGGCCCGATAAATGACCGGGTATTCGTAGTGGCGACAAGCGGGACAAACGTTTTTGTCGGAGGGGATTTTACCGCGATCGGAAGCGAAGCATTCAATCACATCGCTGCATGGAACGGTGTGGCCTGGACGCCTTTACGCGACAGCTTAAACGATGCGGCGCTCGCGATCACGGTTGCGGGGAGCGACGTCTACGTCGGCGGCGCCTTCACATCCGTGAAGGGAATTCCCGGAACTTTCGGTCTCGCAAAATGGAACGGCGCGAGTTGGTCGGCCCTCGGCTCAGGGATGAACGGCGCCGTGTCGGCCCTTGCGGTCATCGGCGGCGAGCTTTACGCCGGAGGGACCTTTTCGACCGCGGGCGGGATCAGTGCTCCCGGAATAGCAAGGTGGAACGGCAGCAGTTGGTCCGCGCTCGGGGCCGGCGTCAACGGGCAGGTCAGCGCGATCGCGTCTTATGGACCGGAGATCTACGCGGGCGGGTTCTTCACCTCCGCGGGCGGTGTTCCGGGCACCGGTTTCCTTGCGAAATGGAACGGCGCTTCGTGGTCTGGGGTCGGGGGCGGCGTGAACCAGTTCGTCAGTGCCCTCGCCGTCAAGGATGCCGACCTGTACGTGGGCGGAGGGTTCTCGACCGCGGGCGGCGTCACGGGAACCAATCGCATCGCGCGGTGGAACGGAAACTCGTGGTTTGCGCTCGGGTCCGGTGCCAACAACCAGGTCCTCGCGATCGCGAGCGACGGCACCGACATCTACGCCGGCGGATCGTTCACGTCAGCGAGCGGCGTCGCCAACACGAATCACATCGCAAAATGGAACGGCAGCGACTGGTCCGCGCTCGGAACGGGGATCAACGGAAATGTCTGGGCGATCTCGATCGGCCGCGGGACCGTTTACGCGGGTGGCCAGTTCAACGATGCCGGTGGAACGCCGGCGAGCAACCTTGCCGCGTGGAAAAACGGAGCTTGGTCCGGTCTCGGGAGCGGCACGAACGGACTGGTCCGCGCCGTCTCCCAGCGTGGCAAGAGCGTGTACGCGGGCGGCTCGTTCACGGTCGCGGGGATCGCGCCTTCTTACTTTTTCGGCAGGTACACCCTGACCGGATCGACGCCGTTGGATTTCGACGGCGACGGAAACAGCGATCTCGGGATCTTTCGGCCTTCCGGGGGCGAGTGGTGGATCAATCGCAGCTCGGACGGCTCGACAACGGCGCTGCAGTTCGGCGCTCCCGCCGACGTCATAACTCCCGGCGATTTTACCGGCGACGGGAAAACAGATATCGCTTTCTGGCGCCCATCGAACGGTTTCTGGTTCGTGCTCCGCAGCGAAGATTTTTCGTTCTACTCGGTCCCATTCGGAACCGCCGGCGACATCCCGGCTCCAGGCGATTTCGACGCGGATGGACGGGCGGACCCGGCCGTCTTTCGACCATCGACTTCGACCTGGTTCATTCAGCGTTCGGTCTTCGGGGATTTGATCGTGCAGTTCGGCGCGAACGGGGACCGGCCGGTGGCCGGCGATTACGACGGCGACAGGCGCACCGACATCGCCATCTTTCGTCCGAGCGTTTCCGAATGGTGGATCGCCCGATCATCGGCGGGATTGCTTGCCGTACAGTTTGGTTTCGGCGGAGACAAGCCGGTCGCCGGGGACTACACCGGCGACGGCAAAACCGATATTGCAACGTGGAGGCCGTCGAACGGCAACTGGTATGTTTTGAGGTCGGAGAATTTTTCGTTCTACTCTGTTCCTTTCGGGATCGGCACCGACGTCGCGGCGCCGGCTGACTTCGACGGCGACGGCAAGTACGACCCGACGGTGTTCCGCCCTTCCACCGGAACGTGGTACACCCAGCGCTCGACCGGCGGCGCATCCATTGTGCAATTCGGCTCGGCAGGGGACCGCCCGATCCCGAACGCATTCGTGCCTTGAAC
>DATLCA010000354.1:0-5592 GCA_035526605.1 Pyrinomonadaceae bacterium
CTTGAAATAGGGTAGAAATAAGATGAAACGGACCCGTCGCCTTAACCGGAGCGGGTCTTTTTCTTTTCTGCTACACGAGAGTATTTCGTAGGCAGTGCACACCTCCGCCCCTCACCAATAATTCTTTGCAAGTTTGCGCCGCGCGGTCGTTCATCCGCGGTGATCAATAAGCAGTAGATCGTCTCAGTTGCGAAAGGCAGTTGGACCTGCAGGCTGCGCTGGATCACGGTAATCAATTGCGGGGCCGAATTGCAGGCCGCTTCGGCTGAAAGAACCGCTCGTTCGCGGCCGGTTAAACCGTCTCACAGAGGCGGCTCTGACCAATACACAAATGAACAACAAAATAATGAGAAGACCAAGCCGGTTTGGGATTTTGGATTTAGGATTTTTGATTGTACTGGCGACAGTGCTCGGTGGGGCAGCGTGCACGCCTTCGACAAATTCGACGCCGGTCAAACCGGCACCATCGACACCGGTACCGGCGGCTTCGGCAAGCGCGGCGGCGTCGCCCGCGACAAGCCCGGTAGGAACTGGCAATGCAAAAGCCGATAGCCTCATTGGCCGTTGGCCCGGCGAAGGCGGAGCCTACATGGACATCACCAAGAAAGGCGACAAGTACTCGGTCGAGATCTCAAACCTTGACGGCCCGAAAACGTACGAAGGAACTGGGAAAGGCGATGTGATCGAATTCACGCGCAACGGCAAAACCGAAACGGTCAAAGCGGGGTCCGGCGCCGATACCGGAATGAAGGGTTTTGAAAAAGAGACCAACTGCATCCTCGTTACGAAAGGAAGCGAGGGCTTCTGTAAGAGGTAGTCACTCGTTAGGCTATCAATCCAGCGGGGCGGACAGAAATGTCCGTTCCGTTTCTTTTTGCCTCCGGGTTCGGGCGACATGGTTTTTTGGATTACACTCAATCAACGCGACGAAGACTACACTTGCGAGTAAAGGAGAATTATATGATCAGGATCGGCATAATTATCGGAAGCACCAGGCCTGGCCGAATCGGCGCCGGCGTCGCTCGATGGACTTACGAGATCGCTTCGAAACGCACCGATGCCGAGTTCGAGCTCGTCGACCTCGCGGAACAGAATCTGCCGCTGCTCGACGAACCCGTCCCGCCCTCGTTCGGTCAATATACCCACGACCACACCAAACGCTGGGCGGCAAAGATAGACTCGTTTGATGCTTTCATCTTCGTCACGCCCGAATACAACCATGGGCCGTCGGCCGCTCTCAAGAACGCGATCGACTTTCTCTTCAAGGAATGGAACAACAAGGCCGCGGGATTCGTGGGGTACGGGAGCGCCTATGGGGCTCGCGCCGTCGAAAGCCTCCGCCTTGTGATGGGCGAATTGATGATCGCGGACGTTCGGGCTCAGGTCATGCTCTCGTTGTTCACCGATTTTGAGAACTACAGCGTGTTCAAGCCAGCCGAGCGTCATGAACAAAGTCTCAACGCGATGATCGATCAGGTTATATCATGGGGAACCGCCTTGAAATCAGTCCGGACGCAAAGCTAACTATTATTTGTCTTTACCTTTTACCGGATTCGTCATAGAATTCTCGCGTGGTCATGCAACTAGTGTCTGGAGGTGCCTCATCATAGACGCGGACGAAGTACTAAATCCCGGTAGTTTTTCAGGAGTAACTATGGACTCAGGCGCCGCGGCTATCGAACAGGAAGCCGCATTTGCTTTCGAGGATGCTGCTGAGCTTCCAGTTCTCGGCACCGCAATTCTACCGGCAAACGACACGTCGGCGTTCGATCCGGCCGCTTCCGATCACACTCTCTGCCAGCTCGCTGCCAACGGAAATCTCGCGGCATTCGAGGTAATTTACCAACGCTATCATCGCCGCACGTATAGCCTGACGATGCGAATGACCAATAACACCTCCGAAGCCGAAGATCTGACCCAGGAAGTTTTTATACAGCTTTTCAGAAAGGCCGGGAGCTTTCGCGGCGATTCCGCCTTCTCGACCTGGCTCCACAGACTCACGGTGAACCAGGTGCTGATGCACTTTCGTCGGCGCAGTGTGAAGAACGAAAAAGTTTCCGACGACGGGGAGATGCCCGAGCAGACGGTGCACGGGACCGCCAATCCTAACAAGATGCCGGTCGTCGACAGGATCGCTCTGAAAAAGGCTATAGCTGAACTACCCAACGGATATCGCAACGTTTTCGTGCTGCACGATGTGGAAGGTTACGAACACGAAGAGGTCGCACGCATGATGGGGATCTCGGTCGGAACTTCAAAATCACAGCTACACAAAGCGCGCTTGAAGCTGCGCGGGCTGTTGATAAAACAAAAAGATTAGTTGAGTGTGAGTCTGATTATGGGTAGGGCGTTCGATGCTCTGCTCGTGGAATTGCGTTTGAAATTTGTACGGCGCGTATCGCGAGAACTTGGCTAGGAAGGCAACCCTTTGGGGTGACGGTTAATCTATCTAGTTTGAAAAGCGAACAAGGCGGAAGGGCTTAATCGGATTTGGAACCTCCATTTAGAGAATGAATTGTAACGAGTGTCAGGACAACATCAGCCCGTATCTGGATGGCGAGCTCGACGATCTGGGATCGGCGAATATGCGAACGCATCTCAGCATATGCGCCGGCTGTGCGAAAGTCTGTGAAGACTTTTCGGTCATTCTGGAGTCCTGCCGAGACACTGTTCCTTCCGAGATAATTCCCCCCAACTCACAAGCGCTTTGGTGCCGCATAAACAATCTGATCGAGAGTGAGATCAAGCCGGAAGTTTTGGTCGAGGAACCGAAGAAGGGTTGGTTCGCACGCGGATGGAATTTGACGTTCTCGCAGGCGGGCGCGGCGGTTATGGCTGTCGCCATGATCAGCTCGCTGCTCACGGTCGTCGGGATACGAAATTATTTTGAACCGACCGGCGACGATTTCACCTCGAGGTCTGCGGCATCGCAGACGACGTTCGAAAAAATGTTGAGCAAGATCGGGCTCACCGACACACCTCAGCAAGCGAGGGAAAGGAGAATTAAGGAGCAGCAGGCTGCCATCGCGTACTGGACGAACAGGGTCCAGGAGCGTCGCGGACAGTGGAACGCAAAGATGCGTGACGCTTTCGATCGGAATTTGAATTTGATAGATGAGTCGGTCAGTGAATATACAAATATCTTGCAGGAAAATCCTGACGACGATCTGACAGGAGAGATGCTTGATACGGTTCTCACTGACAAAATGGATTTGCTTCGCGAATTCTCCGACCTTTAGTTTTGTTTGGCAAAATGGCCCGTGTTTTGAAAAATTGCTTCTACCATTTCACCGGGAAAACTACGATTCTTCTTCTGTTGAGCGTAGTTTTTTTCTTTGCGCCTTCCGAAGCGTCGGCACAGCGGCGATTTTCTAAAACTTATCCCGCCTCGCGTAATGTCCGCATCACGCTGACCAATCGTTCCGGCATGGTCACTGTCGAAGGGTGGGATCGGGCGGAGGTTCAGATCCAGGCCTATCTCGAAACGCCCGCCGCCGCGATCAATCCCGAGATCATAGATGGAACCATCTTCGTAAACGTCGTCAAAGAAAATTACGGCCGCGCCGACGTGGGCAGTGTAAACTTCACGATCCGCGTTCCGTTCGACGCGATGGTCGACATCGAAACGAAGATGGGAAACTTGAACGTCAGCAATGTTCGGGGAGCTTTGGTCCGGGCGAAGATCTCCAGCGACGGCGACATCACACTGACGAACATCAACGCCCAGTACGTTGTGGCGGAGAATGGGATCGGAAATATTTTCTTCGATGGGGAGATCCGGCCCAATGGCATTTACAGGTTCGCGTCGACGAGCGGCGACATAAACCTGCGGGTCCCCTTCAACTCTTCGTTCAAGCTTGTCGCCACCGCGCCGTCAACGCGCAGCATTAATTTGGGCTCTTTCGCGGGCGGTGATCTGAAGTTTGTAGGGGACGGCAAACGCGTGACTGGCCGGTTCGGTGACGGGAGTTCATCCGTGACCGTGACAAACCTTCGCGGGTCGATCGCTTTCATCCGCCGCTAGAAAAAGTTGTTGACCCCGCCTTTCCATCACCTTACTATAAGAACGGCCGCTCTTATTCTCTCCGCTAAGTTCCAAACCACAATGAAAATACAAAACGTGCTATTGCTCGGCATTTTGCTGGCCGTACTTTCGAGTACCGCGTTCGCACAACCGCCGAAGCCGCTCCTCAAACGGACGACCTACAAAACGGACAAATTCGATTTCGGTTCCGGCGGCACGCTGGCCGTGAGCGGAGCGCCGGTCGGTTCCATCCGCGTCGAAGGCTGGAAGAACCGGGAGATCGAGATCTCGGCCGAGATCGAGGTAAGCGCGAACAGCGAAGAGGATCTCGCAACGCTGAGCAAAGTTACGACATTCGTTCTTGAGGAAAGTCTCGGACGCACCGGCATCATCAGTGTCGGCACCAACGATAAGCAATACATAAAAAAGCTTGGAAAGAAATTCCCTAAGCAGTTGCTCGGCCTGCCGTTCCGAATCGATTACGTCATCAAGGTCCCTCAGTACTGCGATCTGCAGATTGACGGCGGGAAAGGTGATCTGTTCGTGTCCGGAGTCGAGGGAATGTTCAAGCTCAACTATCTTGAAACGAATGCGAAGCTCGACCTGAAAGGCGGTGCCGTGCTTGCGGTCTTCGGCAAAGGGACGGTCGACCTTACCGTTCCGACCGTCAGCTGGCGCGGACGATTTGCGGATGTCTCGCTCGCATCCGGCGAGTTGAATGTACATCTGCCAAACGGAATCAACGCTGAGCTTGATGCGACCATCCTGCGGACCGGCAAAATTGAAAACGGATATTTAGGATTGAAGCCGCGCGTTCGCAAAGAGGAATTCACGGAAAAATCCATAGTCGCAAAATCGGGTGTCGGTGCCGGCACGTCGTTAAAGTTCACGGTCGGCGATGGCACTCTGAAATTATCCTCCTTGGGAGGATAGGGTGACGGCGTGTTTCAGTTTGTTTTTTTTCCTACTGAATCGGATCGTCAAGTCCACCCGTTTCTTTCCGTTTCTTTTTCCGTGTCTTCTCCGTGCCTTCCGTGTATTCCGTGGTTCCGGCTTTAGACTCAGCCACGGAATACACGGAAAGCACGGAAGGAACGGAAAAGACACCGGAACAATAGCGGACAAACACGACGCCGCCGCCCATTTGGGAAAATTCTTTCGAAGGTGATAAGTTATTTTTTCTTATCACCTTTCTTTTTTATGACGATTAAATCTGACCTGTGGCTTCGGCGGATGGCCGAGGAAAGGCAAATGATCGATCCGTTTTTGCCAGAGTTGGTTCGCGAAGTCGATGGCAAGCGGATCATCTCCGCGGGGGCCTCGAGCTACGGCTACGACATGCGTCTCGCGGACGACGGCTTCAAGATATTTTCTTCAGTGTACGGCGGCGAGATCGACCCGAAACGGTTTGACGAAGCTTCATCGCTCATCGAACCGGCGGTCCGAACCGCGGAGGACGGAGCAAAATATTACCTTCTGCCCGGTCATCATTACGGCCTCGGCGTCACCGTCGAGACCTTCCGCATGCCGCGAAACGTGACCGGCATCGCGCTCGGCAAATCGACGTA
>DATLCA010000355.1:0-3147 GCA_035526605.1 Pyrinomonadaceae bacterium
AGTCGGCGTCGCCGTAGGAAGCAATGGCTGCGAGCTCTTGTAGATCTGCACGGGACGCAGCGGGTCCGGATTCAGACCTTCGGACGCCGTCGTCGCCATCGTGCCGTCCGGCTTAATATTAAGCCGCGTTTCGAAAAGGAGTGTCGAGGGAGTTCCCGCAAGGTTGTAATCCGTGAAACCGGGAAATCTAGGGACGTCTCCGCCGGCGGCGGACGAGTCGGCATCGCTCCGAGGCAAAAATCGCTTGAACGCGGAGGCGGCCGGAGCAGTTGCGTCGAACACGTACGAGGCAAAAGAACTGTAGTTTGTTCCGCCGTTCTCACCGGCAAGATCCGCGAACGAATCGAACGCGACGTATCGGCCGTCCCTGCTCATGCGGCGCCCGATGTCGAGAATGTTGATCGGATCTCCGGCAATGGTCGGTGTCGTTGTCGTGATCTGCCGACATGCAGTCGGGGCCCCGCTCGTCGCCAGACTTACGTAGAAAATCTCTTCATTACGACTGGTGGAAGGATTAGAACCGCAATCAAGCGCCGGCGGCGGGCTCGGCAGCGGACTCGGTAAGGGACTCGCCGTCGGGAGTGGACTCGGCTGAACCGCAGGCACGGGGTCGTCTCCGGTGCTGGCAAAAACTATCCGCGTACCATCGCCGGAAATTGTCGAGTTCTTGCTATAGATCGGTGCCGAGATCGGACCCCTCGGAGTCAAAGTTATCTGGCTGATGGTTCCAGTGGCGCCTTCCGGATCGCTCCCCGACGCACGGCGATAGACAAATATCTCGTCGTTGTCGTTACTCGGAAACGAGTTCGCACCGAGAATTATGTCGCGGGTCGAAGTAAACGAGATCGCTTCTCCGTGATCACTGATACTCGGGTCGTGGTTATCGTCCGCGACCTGCGCCGCAGTGGTCAACGTCGCAGGAAGCGGCGGTCGACTTGCGGGCGTGTTCGTGACTCGCGTGAACTGACCGCCCGCCAGATTAGTAACCGGCAGTTCTTCTCCGGAGACTAGGTCCGCCGGCGCATAATCGGGAATCCGATAAAGCCAGATCTCGACGTTCGCGTCGGCGATGAGCGGGTTATTGTTCGGCGTCGGAGTCGGCGACACGCTCGGGGTCGGCGTCGGAGACGGACTCGTTTGCGGAGTCGGTGTGGGGCTCGGCACCGGGAAGGTGCACGCATTCCCATCAAAGTTTCCGGGATTCACCGCATTCGGACTGACACAGCCTGTCCCACCGGCAACGTCCGGGTAAGCGTTCGACGCAAATGTGATCCACTTACCATCGTTGCTTATCTGGGGACGCTTGTTTTGAATATCAACGCGTATATTGCTCGGGATCGCCGGACCGAAATGATTATTCGTTACGCTCTTCGTGCGGGTGATCTGAAAGATGCGGCGTTGCGCATAATCCCACAAAAAGATTTCAATATTATTGTCGGCGTTGTCGGGATTCTCGGTGGCCAGATCTCCCCTCGATTCAAAAACAACAAACCGCCCGTCGCCACTTATGCTCCCGGCAAAAGATTCTGCGGAAGATTTGGTAAACTGACCGATAACGGAATCGACCTGGCCCCAAACGCTGAGGCCGATCGCAAACAGAGCTATAATTGCTAAAAGTAAGGCTAACCGAAGTTTCACAAACTCCTCCGAAAAATCAATAGAAAAAAACGGCTTTACACTAATAAAATCAGTAGAATCCGAACTAATGCCAAAACCGGTATTTTAAATACAAACCATGAGTTCTGCAAGCAACTACGACGGGAAAGCATGGTTCAGTCTGGAAAAGACAACACCTTTGATGCCGCTTAATTCGGAAAGGGTTGTAGTTTTACACCGCCATCGATAGTTTGATACGACGAGCGTACACTTTGATAGAAAATCCGAGAGCCCGGAAAAATTACAAAATCATGATCGTCGCCGGCGAAGCGTCCGGTGATCTTCATGCGGCAAAACTTGCGAACGCGCTGAGGGAAACACCCGACAGCACTTTCGAAATCTTCGGCTCCGCGGGACCGCGCATGCGCGAAGCGGGGGTCGAGGCGATCGTGAAGGCGGATGATCTCGCCATCGTTGGATTGCCCGAGATCGCCCGCGCGCTGCCAAAGTTCCTGAAGGTCTTCAGGAGTCTCAAGCGCGCCGCGAGGGATCGCCGACCCGACGTGGTCGTGCTGGTCGACTTTCCGGACTTCAATCTCAAGCTTGCAAAAGTTCTTAGCAGGCAGGGTTTCAGGATCGTCTATTATATTTCGCCGCAGCTCTGGGCGTGGCGGCGATACCGCATCGGCTCGATACGGAGATATGTGAATCTGCTTATCTCGATCCTGCCGTTTGAAAAAAGTTGGTTTGCGACCCGCGGTGTCGAACACGTGGAGTACGTGGGGAGTCCGCTGTCTCGCGAAGTCCACGCTACCACCGATCGCGCGGAGTTCTGCCGAGTTCACGGATTGAGATCCGATAAAAAGATAATCGCGCTGTTGCCGGGAAGCCGTCACAAGGAGATCGTCCGGATCTTTCCGGTCATGCTCCAGACCGCTGCGAGGATGTTCAAGTCGGATCCGTCGATACAGTTTGTTATCGCGACGGGCTCAGAAGTAAATTACAAAGATGTTGGTGTGACCATCGCGGCTGCGCGGCGAAACGGCCTCGTTCTTCCTGACACATTGATAACGGTTAAGAACGAAACTTTCAACGCTGTGAACGCATCGCATGCGGCGGCGGTCGCCAGCGGCACGGCGACTCTCGAAACGGGAATCATCGGAACTCCCATGGCGATCGTGTACAAAACGTCCGCGCTCAATTACAAATTGCTCCGGCCCCTGATCGACGTCGAACATTTTGGATTGATAAATCTGATCGCGGGAGAACGCGTAGCCGCGGAATTGATCCAGGATGAATTTACTCCGGAGAGCTTGGCAGACGAGCTTTTCCGGTTGCTTGATGCGGGTACAAACAGGGAAGTTCGCGAAAAGCTCCGAGCCACATCGGAAAAGCTTGGGCGAGGCGGTGCCTCGAAGCGAGCGGCGGAGGCAATCTTGAGAGTTATAGAAACAGATTGAAAATCCAGACTAGGGACGGCTTGCCCCCCTCTTAAAAAGCGACTTATTCTTTTGCGGCAAGTCTGGCCTTTAACTCCTTCACCTCGTCTTT
>DATLCA010000356.1:0-1083 GCA_035526605.1 Pyrinomonadaceae bacterium
GGTCGAGCTTCGCAACAAGCTTATCAAGGCGATCTACGACGCGGGCGGAAAGATCATGGTCGGTTCGGACACGCCCGAGTTTCTCTGGCTGTACGGTTTCAGCGAGCACCGCGAGATGAGGGCGCTGAGCGACGCCGGCATGCCGAACTACGCGGTGCTCGCTGCCGCTACTCGCAACGCGCATGAGTACCTGGGGACCATCGCGAAATCCGGCACGGTGGAAAAAGGAAAGCGAGCGGACCTTCTTTTGCTGAATGCCAATCCGATCGAGAACATCTCAGCGACGGAGAATCGCACCGGTGTTATGCTCAATGGCAAATGGTATCCGCAGGAGGAAATGAACAAGTGGCTCGATGAGATCGCGCCGCGTTTCCATGCGGTCGATCTTAAGTAAAACCAAAATATGAAAAGAACAATATCTATTTTTTTGTTGATTATTGCGCTCGCGGCATTTGCTTCAGCGCAGAAACCGTCGAAAGGTGGGTCGGCCGAAGATCAGATCCGCGCCGTGCTTCAGGTAACCGCAGACGGTTGGAACACCGGTGATCTTTCGAAATACCTTTTCGCATACGTGCCCGAGGCGACCGAGATGCTTTCCACCGGCCCGGCCGGCGGCGTTGAAGTGATCGAGAAAACGATGAAAGAGGGATTCTGGAAAACAGGCAAGCCGATCCAGCAGCTTCGTTACGAGAACCTCGTCGTGCGGATGCTCGGCAAAGAGAATGCGCTCGTGACCGGCCAGTACATCTTGTCGGGCGCGGATCGGCCGGACCGCAAAGGTTGGTTCACCACGGTTTGGACAAAGACTAAAGCGGGCTGGCGGATGATTCACGACCATTCATGATCGAAACAATAATGAGATACATATTGTGCGCCGTAATTCTCGTCATGGGTTTTTCGTCATTAGCGGGCGCTCAACAGACTGACGATAAAGAAGCCGCCATCGCCGTCGTGAATCAACTCTTTGCCGCTATGAAGGCGAAGGACGCCGCGCAGATCAAATCCGTATTTTCCTCTGACGGCCAGCTCGTTGCCATCGATAAACCAAAAGACGGAAAGGGCATCTCCAAAACGCGCGTTCTG
>DATLCA010000357.1:0-27973 GCA_035526605.1 Pyrinomonadaceae bacterium
TCGAATTTTTCATCGTCGTCGTAATCTTCCTGGACCGGAATGTCGCCGTCGAGCCCGAAGTGGGTGAAGATAAACCCGCCGTCCGAGCTGCGGATGATGTACCAGTTTCCATCCGAAGGACGGAATACCGATATGTCATCTAGGCCGTCGCCGTCGAAATCGCCGACCGCGGGCTTATCCCCGTTTAGTCCCCACCGGACATACCTGTAAGTTTCGTCAGAGCTGTTCCTTATCCACCAGCTCCCGTCGGAAGGACGGAAGACCGCTACGTCCGACTTGCCGTCTCCATCGTAATCGGCCGGCACGGGAATGTCTCCCTGAATTCCCCACTGGATGGTCGTGAAATTGGTAATGACGCCGGTCCAGGCGTTATTCGAAATGTACCAGGTTCCGTTCGAAGGTCGGAAGAATGCGAAATCGGGAGTCAGGCTTCCGACAAAATCTCCGGAGACAGGAATATCGGTTGACTGCCCGAAGTTCGCGGATGACGAGGGAAAAACCTGCCATGAAGCGTCGGTCGGTCGGAAGAGCGATGGCTTCGCCGGGACGCCTGCGGCCGCGCTCGGGAAGGCGTACGGCAACGCGTGGAACGAATAGGACTGCATCGGGATGCCGGTCAACCGAGTAAGTAACGTGTCGCCGCCGCGTCTAAACACTGTCAGGATCTTGCCGTCGGTTAGAACGTGGGTGAAGCAAGGCTCGGTAAGACTGTTACTTTCATTCGTCGCAAGATATTTCCCGACGACGGTGCCGCTCGATGTAAGCCGCGCGTACGAGAGCATGGCACCGCTTGTCTTGCCGCGGTTTGTGGGGACAGCGGTCTCGACGGTAACCACGATCTGCCCATCCGCCATCACTTGGAAAGCGAGAGGCTCATCACTAAAGAAGCTCGTAATGTCGAACGAGACCGAACCGCCGACGCCAAAACCCATATCCGGAGTGCCGTCGGCGTTATATCGGTAGACGGCGACGTCGTCGTGCGTGCGAGCCAGAGTCTCCGTTTTTGTGACCCGCCCGCTGACGAGTATCTTGTCATCAGACTGGAGGTGCGAGACTGTTCGCCAAAATCCATCAACGAAGACATAAGGAACGATCGCGAAGCTTCCATCGACGCTACCATCGGAATTAAACCTCCGCATCTTCCCGCCGCCGACCTCTCTCGGGTTTGCGACGAGAATTTTCCCCGCCGAATTGACGTACAAATATTGATCGGCCGCGCTGTCCGGAATTCGGATGGTGTCATGAATAAACAACCCGGTGCCACCTACACTAGGATCGAGCGTTCCGTCGGGCAAGAGCCTGGCGAGTGCAAGCCCCGCATTTGCCGCGCCGTTCGTCGCATACCCGGCCGCGACGATCTTGCCGTCCGGCTGAATCGCGACCGACAGCAACGAGTCGAAGGACCCGGTGCTTGGGGTAATAGCAAGCCGGTAATATCCGGTTCCCCGGAAGCCCGTATCGAGCGAGCCGTCCTCGTTGAAGCGTGCGACAAAACTGTCTGCCGTGTCGTGCCGGCCGACCAGCACGATCTTTCCGTCCGGCTGTCTGGCAGCCGCCCTTACCGTCCCAAGGCTGGTGAACGGAATCGTGATCTGTTTAAATCCGTTCGACGCGTATGTCGTGTCGGGCGTACCATTGCTGTTAAACCGATAGAAATAGGTCGCGGTGGAGGTGCTGCCGCCACCGCAGCAGCCGGCCTTAACGACCACAAGTATCTTCCCGTCAGGTAAGACAAAGCTCGCCAGCGGGCCCGAGCTTACGCCCGGGTTGACAGTCGTGACGCCGTTTGTACCGAACGTCGAATCAAGCTGTGAATACGCGGTGCCAAATAAAAGAAATGTGATTGTAAGTGTGAGCGATAGTGCGCGAGTTATCATGGGGACCCCTCCTCCTGATTTGACGCTATATTAATCCAGATTGCGCCGGGCTCCTAGGGAATTTCGGCGTGGTTCACTCGATTCGCCCGGGGTGGATCGTGAAGTGTATAGATCTCTGATTCTTATTCCTTGTCTTTTCGAGGTATTCGGCGGCTATATCGGAATTCTCTGGTTCGTGTCTTTGATTTGTTCGTGGGATTTCGTGTGAGTTCGTGGTTCGAGTGTTCTTGCGTCTGGGGCCCCGGAGTCACAAGAACATGAAAGGAGGGTCGTCTGAGTACTACCGGGCTTCGGATTGCAAAGTGCACCTCCGGTCCCGTTTGAACCGAATCAAAACACTCTCACTCAGCGCTTAATACGCTGGCGACCGTTTCTTTCTTCAGGCCGCCGCCTTTCTTATTGTTGTAATCGTTCAGGGAGATTTGCGGATCGCGCCAAGCGTCCAGATGTCCGACTTGGTGGACGCACTGGATCGTGCATGTCGGAGCACACCATTTTTCCGTGTTGTACTCGCGCTCCATGTCGGCGTGAGTGTATTCGAGCAGGGGGATGCCCGGAGTGCCTCGCTGCTGCGAGCACCAGCTCACGATTCCGTTTTCGTCTATGTAGAGATATCGAGCTCCGGCCCGGCAACGCCATTCGTATTCGCCACCGTCAACGAGCTCGTCCTGAAACCAGTTCCATCGCGCGTAAGACCGAGTGCCTTTGGATTTGATCTCTTTGTAGACTTCCTTCTCGCGGGCGGTCAAACCTTTGTTCAGTCCCATCTCGTCGTGGATGACGCCGACGGTCGAGGAGAACCCGAGTTCGCGGGCCCGGTTCGCAATTATTAAAGCCTCATCCGGATTCGCGACACCGCCGCCGACTACGGAATTAATGTTGACCTTAAACTTCGCGTAGTCGCGAAGATTGACCAACTTGCCGTCAAGAACCTTCAAGCTTTTTTTCGAAACGTCGTCGGGAGTGACATTGTCGATCGAGATCTGAAGATAATCGAGTCCCGCTTCGTTTAGCTTCTTAACTTTCTCGGGCTGAAAGTAATATCCGTTCGAGATCAATCCCGCGATCATCCCGTGATGCCGAATACGCGCGATGATCTCGTATATCTCGGGGTGCATCATCGGCTCGCCGCCCGAGATAGTTATGACGGAGGAACCAAATTCAGCCAGCCTATCGATTCGCTGCAGCATTACATCGATCGGCACCGGATCACTTGTCTTGTCGTATTCGTTGCAGTAAGTACAGGCCAAATTACACCGCCGCATCGGCACGATATGCACAAGCACCGGATGTTTGGTGGACGCGAAGGCCCGCACCGTGTGCCGGACGCCTCGCGTGAACCTGCTGAAACTGCTTGCTTTGGGCATTAATTAAGAATAAAGGCCGTCAATTAAATTTGTAATTATAGAAGCTGAAACTATCCTTTTCAAACCATGATAAAAGGCTTCGGCTGTGCCGAAGCCTTACGTCAAAGTAAAATCTCCGCGAATCTATCCCTGCACGATGGCGGTGCCTTTCGGCGGACTGATCTTGAATACGCTGGCCTTCACGGTCGCGTTACGTTGGATGTTGGAAAGCAGGACCGTCGTCGAATCGTTGTTCTTCTCGATGATCTTCGCCTGGATCGGCATGCCGTTCGCGTCGACCCAAAGGTCGGCGGACTTATAGCTGTTTGGCTTTCTCGGGATCAAAACGAGATGGAACGTCTTCACGCCGCTGTTGACCGTTTCCTCGCCGCCATACTTGACCTCGTAGTTCTCTCTAAGCTGGGCCCTACTCATCGTCATGAAAGCGAGTGCACCACCGGACTTCGAGTTACCTTTGGCACTGTCCACTTTTCCCACGATGGCCTGTTTGGTTCGCGGCCGATAAAGCACGTACTGCCCGTTCGCGATCGCTAAATGTTCGACGACCGGCTTCGCCCAATCAATACGAACATAAATATCCTTTTCAGATTTTCCCGGAAGATAATTCAAGTCACCTTCGGTCAGATCGGTCTCGCCGAGAACCGAATCATGCTTGGCCATTTTGATATTGCTCTTGAGGCTTGTCAGGCCCCTGTTGTTGTCGTCCATTCGCTTCAGGATCTCGCCCAAAACGCCCGACTGCGCCGAAGCCTCGGTCGAAAGTGCATTAAACAAAAATAGAATTGCTATTGCCGGGAGCACGACTCTTAAATATTTACTCATAAAAAAATTACTCCTTAACAAAAAAGCGAGGCTGAATCCGAGCCTCCCACTGGTGCGCTATATAATTATCCAAAAATTACCGAATATCAATCTCGTAAACCGGCTCGCCGTCCGCCGTCCGGCGCTCGCGCCAATCGATTACCTCGGCCGACGGGTTGTTCAAAATGTTCCTAACTCTTTTTTCAAGAATCGCTTTCTCGGGCGAAAAGTCCGATTGTTTGACGATCAGGCGTGAGGTATTCGTTGCAAACGAATCGTTGCGGTGAAACCATTCTTTTGGGGTGAGGAAGATGAAGGCGACGATGGCTAGGCAGAATATGACGTATACCGAGGTCTCCCGGCTGTAGCTCCAGAGAATGAATTTCTTCAGCAGATCCATGTCAGTCGGCGATCAGCCCGTCCCGCATCCGGATAATTCGGGAGCAGACTGCCGCTGCCTCGGGGTTATGCGTGATCATTATGATCGTCTGCCGATACTTGTGATTCAACTCACGAAACATGTCGAGAACTATTTTCGAATTCTCCGTATCGAGATTTCCCGTCGGCTCGTCGGCGAGAATTATCGCGGGGCTGTTTATGATCGCACGAGCAAGGGCCACACGCTGCTGCTCACCGCCCGAAAGCTCGAGCGGTTTGTGATGCATCTTGTCCTCGAGTCGCAGGAGTCGCAGCACTTCACGCCGGTTCGAACCGTCCCCCCCGCCATTTCGTGAATGGATCTTCTCCGCGAGTTTGAGATTGCCTTCGGCGGAAAGGGTGGGAAAAAGATTGAATCGCTGGAACACGAAACCTATTTTTCGCCGACGAATGTCGGTGCGTTGGGCATCGGAAACCTTCGAGAGATCTTCGCCGTCGATGAGGATCGTACCGGTCGTGGGCGAGAGGAGACCGCCGAGCAGATGAAGCAACGTCGACTTCCCACAGCCCGACGGGCCCATGATCGCGACGAACTCACCCTCTTCAATATCCAGCGAAACGCCTTTCAGCGCCGGAACTTCGAGCTTTCCTATCGAATATGACTTAGTTAGATTTTCCGTTCGTAAGACAGTTTTCACTACTGGAATTTTGTCGTCGCGGTGTTTTGATTTGTACTTAGCGGACGGCCCGCGGTCGCTTCCTGAAGCTTTTTGTCGAGATCCACTTCCTGCAGATCCCACGTGTTCTGAAGCACGAAGGCGGTCGCGGGGTAAGTTTTGCCGATCGTCACCGCTTCCGGGGTTTGGTAGGTGAGCTTCATCGAATATTTTTCCTGCGGGCGTGTGACGACGATCTGCAGCGGCAGCCTGGTGTATTCGCCCGTATTCGTCAGGTTCCCTTCCGCTCCGTAGACAATATCCGACTCGATCTCGCCGCGCATATCGAATATCTGTTGCCGGGCAAGGCGAATTCCACCGACCCGATCGAACCAGAACCGCCTCGAAATCACCAACTGCCCGTTGGTGCCCTTCGTGAATTCGTCGAGCAGGTAATACCCGCGCGTCACTCTCCGCAGAGGGGATTTCTTTGACTGCGACGCGTCTTCTTCGATTTGAAAGATCGTGCTCTGCGTGTACAAGTGTCCGTCGTCGGTCGGACGCACGAGCATCGCGTCCGTGAAGTGCTGCGGCCGCAGGTTCGCAAACGCGTTGACGTTTTTCATCGTCGCGCCGTCGCTCTCGTCGAGCGTCTTTTGCAGCTTCGAATAATCGGCGTTATTGGTCCCGATCACGAACTTCTTGTATTTGCCGCTTCCTCCATCCTGGAGGATGGCGACGCGAAACTTCTCGCCGTCCGAAGTCATCTGAGCGACATCGCTCTTGATCACCGGGACCGAAACTTTCAGAAGAATATTGGCGGGACGCTGTACGACGACTTCGCCATCCGCGGCACGATAAACCTCTTTGCTCCCGAACTGGGCAAACGAATTGTCCTCGAATTTGAGATCCATTTTCGCCCGCATCGACGCAACCCTTGCATATCGATTAACTTCCGCCATCAACTCCGCATGCGTCGCGTCCTCCGTTTTCAGAAGGGTCGGCGTAGTATCTGCCTTTTTTACGAGAGAACTGCAGCCGGACAGGAACGCGGCCGCCAGGATAAAAATAATAACGTATGATTGCGAACCGGTGTTTCGAACGAACATGTTCAGTTTTCGATGCCCTGCAAAATTGGCTTGTTGCCCTCGTATTACACGCGAAACAAAAGGCCCGAACGTATCAAGTCGAAAATAATAGCATGCGCAAAGGGATAATCCTAACCCAATAAAAGACGCGGTAACGAGAGACTTTTTGCCTCATTACCGCGTCAATCAGGCTCAAAATTTGTTTTATGTGCCGAACGTTCCGAGGCCCCGGGTCAGGTAGTCCTGCATGGTGTAGGCAAACATTATCGACAGCCAGAAGAAGCTCGCGATTGCCGCAAGCCAGATAAGTTTCGGACTCCAGTAGACGTGCATGAAGAACAACATGACAAACGTCATCTTGGTAAATGCGATGAGTAACGCGACGAGCGTGTTGGCGCCCGGGAAGATAAAATCGAGATCGACCGTGGCGACGAAATAAGTCGCTATCGTACCGACCACAAGGATCGCAAAAATGCCGAGGTACCCGGGAATACCGATATGGCCCTCACCTGATTCAATATGTTTATCCGACATACGATTCTCCCAAAGTGGAACAGACCGGAAAGTCTGTTCGCGACAGGCTGGAAAGCCCGCCGTACCTAATGCATGAAATGCCGCCCCAACAAATAAAGCAAGGGAAACAAGAAAATCCACACAATATCGACAAAGTGCCAGTAGAGGCCCGACATTTCGACCGGTGCAAAATAATCGGGGCCAAAGCTCCCACGCCACGCTTTCCACGCGAGCCACGTCATCAAGCCCAGCCCGACAATCATGTGCAGGGCGTGCAGGCCGGTCATCACAAAATAAATCCAGAAAAATATGCGAACCTTGTCGCGAAATTTGTTCGCGTCGATCTGGTCGTTCGAAAAATACCCGACACGTTCCGACTCCGTTAGGTAATTACCCTTGGGGTCACGGGCTTGGTTCTCGAGCGCGTGGGCCACAAGCGAGGTGTCGTGCCATTGGAAATCGCCGGTGGGATTAACATACGCGTGCTCCGCCCCGCCGTGTTCCTCGGCCGCTGAGACCTTTGTTTCGAAAGGCAGTGCCGCAGCGGCGTCATGCCCCGCTCCCTGCTTCACCTTCTTGTTCCAGCCCGTCACGGGCACGAGCCCGTCGTTGTACTTGTCCGTGTACTCGATCGCCTTGACGCCCAAAAATACGGCGCCGAACAACATCGTGAGCAGGATCAACATCACCTGCATGTTCCGATTCCCTTTCTGCGCGTAGTAAACCGAGAGGGCCATCGTCAGGCTGCTGACGATGAGGACGAGGGTATTCAAACCGCCCCAAAAGGCGTTGAGGTGATTACTCCCCGCCGCGAACGCCATCGGAAACTTCGACCGGAAGACGAGATACACGGTAAACAGGCCGCCGAAGAACATGATTTCCTGAACGAGGAACATCCACATTCCGATCGATACGGACTCTTCCTGCTGCTTCATGTCTTCGAACTGGTGCTGAAGACCGGGCGGATGATAGTGACCGTGTTCCAATGTATCTGCGTGTGTTGCCATTTTTGTATTTTCGATTTTCGAATTGCGATTTCCGATCTCGCTGTCTTTTCAAATCGAGGTCAAATTTGCGGGCGATCATGTAATGCGATCGCAAATCGCAAATCGAAGTTCGCAAATCCTAGTTAGCCAGTGCTAAATCCCTTCTCCTGGCTTCTTCAAGATCCAGCCCGCTGTCTTCGCCGAATTCGTATGCTTCCCACGTGACGATCGGGGACGTTTCGAAATTCTCGGTCGGCGGCGGCGAGCTCGTTCTCCATTCCAGACCCGGAAGCATCCACGGATTATCGCCGGCCGCACGGCCGTAGAGAAGCGAGTGCCCGAGATAGATAACCGGCATGATCAGCCCGACACCGAGCACCGACGCACCCGCGGTGGAGAAAATGTTCAGGACCTGGAACTCTTCGGGGTACGATGCATAACGTCGAGGCATTCCCATATACCCGAGAATGAATTGCGGGAAGAACGTAAGGTTGAACCCGATGAACACCAGCATCGCCGAAATCTTGCCCCAGAATTCCGAGTACATCTTGCCGGTCATTTTCGGCCACCAGTAATGTATCCCGCCGAGATACGCGATCACCTGCCCGCCGACCATCACGTAATGGAAGTGGGCGACGACGAAGTAAGTATCCGTCAAATGGATGTCGAGGCCGATGGAGCCTAGGAACAAACCGGTGAGGCCGCCGATAAGGAACAGTCCCATGAAACCGATCGCGTAAAGCATCGGGGTGTCGAACGAGACGGAACCCTTGTAAAGCGTCGCGGTCCAGTTGAACATCTTGATCGCGGACGGTACGGCGACCACCATTGTCAGGAACGAGAACACAAGGCCGGCGTAGATCGACTGACCGCTCGCGAACATGTGGTGTCCCCAAACCAGGAACCCGAAGACCGCGATCGCGATGCTCGAGAACGCGATGAACTCGTAACCGAAGATCTTTTTGCGCGAGAAGTTCGAGATCAGTTCACTGATGACACCCATACCCGGCAGGATCATGATGTACACGGCCGGGTGCGAGTAGAACCAGAACAAGTGCTGGAACAGGATCGGATCACCGCCGATCGAAGGATCGAAGATCCCGACACCGACAAACCGCTCAATTGCGAGCAGCAGGACCGTGATCGCGATAACCGGCGTGCCGAGGATCATGACCAAACTGACGGCGTACATCGCCCACACAAACAGCGGCAGGCGGAACCAAGTCATCCCCGGTGCACGCATCGTGTGCACGGTGACGATGAAATTCAACCCGGTCAAGATCGAGGAAAATCCATTGACAAATATTCCGAGTCCCACCGCCATCACGAAGGAGTTCGAGAACGAGGTGCTGTACGGCGCGTAGAACGTCCACCCTGTGTCGACTCCGCCCTGCAGCAGCGCGTAGACCGTGAGAGCGCCGCCAAGCCAGTAAATATACAGACTCAGCAAATTGATGCGCGGGAGAGCCAGATCTTTCGCACCGATCATGATGGGGAGCAGGAAATTTCCCAGAACCGCCGGTATCGACGGGATAAGGAAAAAGAAGATCATCAGAATGCCGTGCTGCGTGAACGCCTTGTTATAGCTTCCCGTCTGGAGCAGGTCGCTGGCCGGCGTAAGCAGCTCGAGACGAATTGCGGACGCATACAACCCACCGGCGAAGAAGAACAGCGATACCGAGATCAGATACATGATCGCGATGCGCTTGTGATCTTTGGTCAGCAGCCACGATTTAAGCGTGAAGCCGTTCGTCAAGTAATTCAGTTTTGGCGAACCGGTGATCCCGGCATTTATCGCATCTTGCGTTTGCATATTCTTATTAACCCTATCTGTTGCTGCGCGCCGGCTCGTTACGCGGTCCCGGAGCATTGGGATTACTTCCCTGCGTGTTCGAGTTCCCGCGATCGGCGCGGGGCGCCACGGTCGAGTCCGTCGCAGCCGCATTGTTCATCGTCTGTCTCGCACCCGCATCCCCCGCAGCACTTGTCGGCCCGGTGTTTCCACTCAATGATTTTATATAGGCGACAAGTGAGACGAGCTGCTCTTCCGTCACCTGCCCCTTAAACGTGGGCATGATCGGCTGATAACCTTCGACGATCTGGCTGCTCGGATTAAGTATCGAATTGCGAATATATTCTTCATTCGCGACGACGGTTTCCCCGCCGACGAGCTTTACGTCGTGGCCGAAAATTCCTTCAAGCTTCGCGCCTCGCTGCTGCGGGCCTCCGGCGTGACAGGACGCACAACCGAGTTTGTTTTCAAAAAGGTCGCGTCCTTGCTCCACCGGGGTCTGTCCCGAGACGTTTCCGCTAAGCCAGTTGTCGAAATCCCGCTGTTCCATCACGTAGACGTATCCGCCCATGCCCGAATGGTTCAGACCGCAGTACTCCGCGCAGAACAAATGATATTTACCCGGTTTGGTCGCTTCGAACCAAAGGTATGTATATCGCCCCGGCACGACGTCCGTTTTGGTCCGGAAGGCGGGGATCGAAAAATCGTGAAGCACGTCTTCGGTCGTCATGGTGAGCCTGACCTTGCGGCCGACCGGGACGTGCAGCTCGTTGATCTCGCGCTGACCCGTGCCGTGCTGGAGCTTCCACATCCACTGTTTCCCGACGACATAAACTTCCATCGCGGGATCCTTGGGCACCTTGTACTGGTTGTAGTAAACATAGGCTCCGCCAAGGAAGATCGTCATCGAGATCACGAAGGGAATGATCGACCAAACGGTTTCCAGCGCGATCGAGCCGTGCATTTCGTCAGGAGTCGCGTACTTCTCCTTCTCGCGATACTTCATGGCGAAGAAAAAGATCGCCGCGACGATCGGTATCGTGAACGCGATGCTCACGATGATCAGATAGGCATACAGCAGGTCAACCTGCCACGCGAACGTCGAGGCCTGGTCTGGAAATATTGGTACCCACGAATTCGTTTGCATAATCACTCAGTGCTCAGTGGTCAGTTGCCGATCGTCGGTCGTGAACCGCCGAGCGAACTTCTCGTCACCTATCACTCGTCACCAACTAGTTTTCTTCCCCTTCGCCAAAACACAAAACCCATCGCACCCATACCGAGCAGCACCAGCACGCCACCGAGCCGAACCACTCTGAGGATCGCCAGACCGTACTTACCCGTCGAAGGATCGTAGTGATAACAGTAAAGAAGCAGCTGATCGGAGACGCTTCCGACTTTGTTGTCGGCAGAGTCCATCAACCCGAGCTTCAGGTCCCGCGGTGCATAGTCGATGCCGTAAAAGTACCGTGACATCTTCCCCTGCGGGGTGACCACCATGACCCCGCCGGCGTGCGCGAACTGGTTACTCTTCTCATCCCACTGGTAATGAAATCCGGCGGCATTTGCGATCGCGTCGATGGACGGTTGCGTGGCAGTCAGGAAGTGCCATCCCTTTTCAGATCCGGCGCGGCCATAACGCTCCATGTACGCCGTCTTTTTATTCTGGGCGAGCCCGGGCTTCTCGTTCTCGCGTGCGTCAAAGCTTAAGGCGATGACATCGAAGTCCTTTCCCGCATCGAGCGAGATCCCTTTCAATGAGCCGGTCAATCCGTTGAGGACCTCATTGCAAAGCATCGGACATTCGTAGTACACGAGAGCCAACACGACCGGCCGGCCGCTCCCAAAGAGTGTGCCGAGCTCTACCGTCCGCCCGTCCTCGGTTTTCACTTCCGTATCGAGCGGAAGCTGTTCGCCCAGTTTCTGATCGATCCCGATCTTCTTCAGCGCTGCGGGCAAGCCGTTCCCCTCACTCCGAGCCGGATCGTACGTCTTCGGCGAGTAAAGCGGCGAATTGTAATGCTCCGTTTTTTGCGCCGCGGCAAACATTCCCGCCGCGAGAATCACGGTCATTGAAACGAACCAAATTTTGACAACCCTGAACAACATCTACTACTTCCTGCTTACCGCTTATTGCCAACTACCTTCTCTTCAATGCCGCGCGACGGCCCGAGCTGGCATCCGTAAAATACATTCTCGATCTCAGCACGTTCTGCTCCGCTTCCGGACCCGACTTCGCTTTCGCTCCCTGCTCGAGAAACTTTTCTTTCGCCATATCGATCGGCATCGACGAAACCGCGCCCGTTTTCGCGTCTTTCGTACCGTGCTCCCACGTCTCGACGTACTGCCTGTAGAGCTCCGCGTATTCGGACTGCGGTGCGCTCAACTCCAGGTTCACGCGGCCATTTTCGGATTCAACACCAAAACCCGGAGCAGCCTGCAAACGAGGTTCCGGCGGAAGCCTCTCTCTGTCCGACATAGCCATCGGCCCGGAGCGGTCCTTCTCCTCCTCGGCATCGTCCTGAAAAACATTCAGCAGCACCCACATAAGAGCGAACGTGATCACGATTAGCATCACCAAGCCGACCCCGAAGTAGATGACACCCTTCAAGCCGACGACGTTTTGCTCGTATGGCTGATCGTAATCGACAAACGATTTTTCGTGTTTTGCGGAACCCATATCTCTACATCCAATTACGAATTGCCAATTACGAATGTGCAATTACGAACTCGCAATTCGTAATTGTTAATTCGTAATCGTTAATGTCCGTGCCCGTGCTCGATCGCGTTCTCGAGGAACGGATCCATCACCGGAACAAGCGGCCGCTTCGCAAGCTGACCCAAAAAATACCAAATCCAAATACCACCCACCGCGATCGGTGCAACGACGTCCATCCAACTAAGAGTTAGATGCCCTTCGAGCCCTACCGAATGTTCGCCAATGCGCGGACTCGGGCCGATCAGGAAGAACATATCCACCAGTCGCATGAAAATGATGAACGCTGCGACGTATGCGAGCCGTCGGGGCCGCCGCTTAAAGTCCTGCTGCAGAAGAATCAGGAACGGTGCCGCGAAGTGAAACAGGACCAACCCCCAGGCGACATATCCCCAGCCGCCGGTCGTACGCTTGATGAACCAAGCCGTTTCTTCCGGGATGTTGCCGGAATAAATGATCAGGTACTGCGAAAAATTGAAATACGCCCAGACCATGACCATCGCGAGCATCAGCTTACCCAGATCGTGCAGGTGGCGCTTGCCCAGAACCCTGTTCATCGGAGCGCTCTCCTGAAGGAACGAGAGCAGGATCACGGTGAAGCAAAGACAAGTCAGGGCCCACCCGATCACGAACAGAAGGCCGAAGATCGTTGAGAACCAGTGGGGTTCGAGAGACATCACCCAGTCGACCGCGGCGAATGTCACGACCAGAGCGTAAATCACCATCGTCGGCCCCGAGAACGCGGTCGGGGTCCCGAGCCATCGAGCGGCCTCTTCGTGATCTTTCGACTCGTCCTGGTTGACCGACCACTTGTTTAATAAGTAAGTCATTACGCCGAACAGGGCGAAATAGATCGCCGAGCGTATCCACCACCACATGGGTGTCTGCCACGCCCCGCGCTGAAGATTCGTAAAATCGTCGGGCGGAAGATGCGTCCACTCATAGAGAGTAGTTAAGCCGATCGCGATCGGGAGAAACATCAGAATAAGCAACGGCAACGTCCGCGTGGCCGCCTCCAGCGTGCGCCGGATCACGACGCCCCACGCACCCCCGGTCAGATACTGCAGCATCAGGAGGCCGATGGCACCGAAACAAATACCGCCCCAGAGAACGAAGCCCATCAGCCACGAGCGCAGTGCCTGCTGTGGTTCCAGGTAAAGCCCTACCGCCCAAATGATCGCGGCGACGCCGCCGATCCCGACCGCCAAACTGCGGAAACGGTTCAATTCGGCCGGTGTTTTGAAACTATCGCGTTCCGCCATTTAGTGGCCACCTCCCGTGTTTGCGTTCGGCGCGCCGTGCGCGGCCGGGGCCGCGGTGTTCGTATTTGCAGTCGAGTTCATCCTTAAAGTTTCTTCCGGGTTTTGGCTTACCTGCAACGCCCGTATGTAAGCAACCACGGCCCACCTGTCCGCCGCGTTGAGCTTATCCGCGTAGCTGTTCATCTTGCCCCACCCGTTCGTGATCACATCGAAGAAGTGACCGACCGGGGCGTTCCTCAAACGGTCGTCGTGATACGTCGGCGGCTGCGAGAACCCGCGCCGCACGATCATCCCGTCGCCCTTGCCGACCGGGCCGTGGCACACGATGCAATAAATGTTGAATCTGTCCTGACCCCGGTCGACCAGTTCCTTCGTGACGGGCACGGGAAACTCGTCAATGTCGTTCGGGAAGCTCGACACGAGGGTGTTTCCCGATCCGTCGGTCGTCGTCTCGGTCGGAGCATTCAAATTCGGGTTGTCGATCTTTCCGGTGTGCAGGGCCTTATCGTCTTTCAAAAATCCGCGGGCGACCGTTCCCTCTGGAAGATTCCGCGACGCACGATTGTCGTTGAAAAAATCACTCTGCTTGTACGCCTTGTAGCGCGGCTGATCCTGCATGTCGAAACGCACGCCGCACCCGGCGGAGAAAAGCCCGACAGCGATAAGCAGGAGGCAGCCCATCCTGGCCGACATCTGACAACCGACGACCGACAACTGACCACTATTCATCGACATCGAAAACCTCCTGGGCGCCGAGGCCTTCCATGAAGCCGCGTGTATTCTCATCGAATTTGGGATCGGCCGACTCGATCAATAAAAAGAATTTTTCGCGCGTCGCCAAAGCAAAACGCGGGACGTTGAAAACCGGGTGATAAGGCCGCGGCAATCCGTTTAGGAAAAGCATCCCAAAAACCGCCGTGAAGCCGGCCAGCAGGATCGTGAGCTCGTAAGAGGGCGGAATGAACGACGGCCAGCTCAGATAGGGACGGCCCCCGATGTTGAGCGGATAGTCGATGTAGTGCACGAAGATCTGCAGACCCAGTCCCAGACACAAACCGGTGATGCCGCCGAAGAATACGAGCACCGGCAAGATGCTTCGCTTTATCCCCAGCGCCTCGTCGATCTCATGAAGCGGAAACGGCGAGAAGGCGTCCGTCTTCGTGAAACCCGCCTCACGGACCGAGTTCGCCGCTTCGACCAACTGCGTCGGCGTATCGAACTCTGCCAGTAATCCGTATAAATTCTTTTCCATAACCAAATCTCGCACCGACACTAAAAAATCTAATGCGAACCTTCTAAAAACCGGTTCAAACTATCGATCCGTTCCTCGCTAAACAACTTCGAAAGTACGGCGACGATCGCGATCGCCGCAAATACCGTCAGCAGCGCGTCGACGTTTGAAAGTCGAAGCCGCATCGTACTGACGAGGGCGGTATGAACCGCCGTTACAAAGAGCATCAAAACAGTGAACAAGATCACCACTTCCCTTGTTCCGGCCCGCTTCCGCGAGATCCACATCCCGGCAAAGCCGAGCACGAACAGCGGAACGATCATCAAAGCCGAGAGCAGTGCCGCCTTCATCGAGTAAATGTCCGAACTCAACCATGGCCGCCAAAAAGCGATCAGCTTCCAGCCGAGCAGCCTAGCGGTTTTCGCCGGTTCGGCTTTCGCGTTATCAATCGCCTGCTGCTGCCAGAGCCCTTCGCGCTCTTTGAATGACAGCCGGCTATAACCTTTCGTCGTCTCCCACCCGGCGATCTGCTCAGCGGCGAGCGTCTTACCGATGTAGTCCTGGTACTGCTGCATTTCTTCCCGGCTCGCAAAATCGCCCTCGTAAATCCGAAGATTCGCCGGATGATTCCCGATCCACGCGACGAACCCGCTCGAATCGTTGATCAGGATAAACTCGCCGCGTGTCTTCAGGTTGTAGAAAGACCACGGAAGTATCGTCACGAACATCACCCCAACCATGACCGCCGCCGCCGCGACGCTGTTCTTCCGACGATACCCGAGTGCTGTCATCCCGATCGCCAGGACAATGCAGATTCCCAGCGGCGAATTTTTACAAAGAGCACCAAGGCCAAACGCTACGCCCGCGGCAGCCGCCGTTTTCAGATCGAACTCGTCTTCGCTAACGACCATCTTGATGACGAGCAAGAGAGCCAACGTCAACAGGAACGTATGCAAAGCTTCGGTCTGGATCGCGGCCGCCTGATAAATGAAAAACGGATTCACCGCAAACAACAGTCCGGCAAGTAACGCAACAAGCGTTCGCCCGCTCAAGAGCTTGGCCGTCCCGAAGATCATCAGCGTCGTGACCGCGTGGAGGACCGCCTGAACGATCTTCACCGCGAAAACGCTTTCGCCCGTGACACTCCAGATCCCCGCCATGAAAAGCGGAAAAAGCGGCGCACGGAAGAAGTTCAGTCCGCCGACGGCGGGATAGCTTCCGTTTTCGACGAGCATCCGGGCAGCGGTGATGTAATCGATGCTGTCCGCAAAGTCGGCGTTATTGCGGCCGGTGGCGTAGATCGTGACGATGCACAGGATGAACGCGAGTGCCGCTAAACCGATTTGGATGATCCTGCTCTTCGAAATCATTTCAGCCGTTTCGACTTATCAAATATCTCAACTTCCAAACTCTTAAGATTTCAAATTTGAAATTTCAAATTTGAAATGGCGACGAGGTCGCCGTGCCTACTTGTTCGGCGGATCCGTCCGCTCGTACGTGTACTCGACTTCCAAAACACTTTCATCAAAATCCTGCTGCCGTCCGTGGACGTTTGCGTCAGGCAAAAGCGTCCGGACCTCGAAGATCGAGATGATCGGCAGGAACCGGACGAATAAAAAGATCAGCGAGAAGAAGAACCCGATCGTTCCGATAAACATCGACCAGTCGATGATCGTCGGTGAGTACATCGCCCAAGACGACGGCAGAAAATCGCGGTTGAGGCTGGTCACGATGATGACAAACCGCTCGAGCCACATTCCGACGCTGACGACCAGCGAGATCATGAACAGCCAGAACGGGCTTTCACGAAAACGCTTGAACCAAAGCAACTGGATCGAGAGACCGTTGCAGATGATGAGCAGCCAGTATGACCACCAGTAGGGCCCTTCCCAGATGCGGTTCTTGATCATGAAGATCTCGTACTGCGACGCGCTGTACCAACCGAAGAAGGCTTCCATCGCGTAGCCGTAAACCACGATCAGCCCGGTCGCGAGCATCACCTTACCCATGTAGATCAAATGGGTGTCGGTGATGAAATCCTTCATGTTGTACCAGACCCGAAGCGGGATACAGAGGATCAGCACCATCGCGAACCCGGCGAAGATCGCGCCCGCGACGAAGTAGGGCGGGAAGATCGTCGCGTGCCAGCCCGGAACCTGAGACACCGAGAAGTCGAACGACACGATCGAGTGGACCGAGAGCACGAGCGGCGTCGAGATACCCGCGAGCAAAAGATAGGCGATCTCGTATCGATGCCAGTGGCGTGCGCTGCCGCGCCATCCCCACGACAAGGCCGCGTACACAAATTTGAAGTACGGGTTCTTCGCACGGTCGCGAAGCGTCGCGAGATCGGGAATCAATCCGACGTACCAAAACAGCAGCGAGATCGTCGCGTACGTCGAGACGGCGAAGACGTCCCAGATAAGCGGGCTTCTAAACTGCGGCCATATCCCCATCGTGTTCGGGTAGGGGAACAGCCAATAAGCAGCGAGCCACGGACGTCCGGTATGCAGCAGCGGGAACATCGCGGCGCAGGCGACGGCAAACAGCGTCATCGCCTCGGCAAAACGGTTGATCGACGTACGCCACTTTTGATTAAGGAGAAGAAGAATAGCCGAGATCAGTGTTCCGGCGTGGCCGATACCGATCCACCAGACAAAGTTGATGATGTCGAACGCCCATCCGACCGGCTGGTTGTTTCCCCAGACGCCGATACCTCTCGCGAGCAGCAAACTCACCGCCATCAACAGCAACTGCGCCAAAAGAAACGCGATGCCGAAGCCGATAAACCAGACGAACGGCGTCTTCTTTTTAAGCGTGACGTCGGAGATCTTGTCCGACACCGTGCCGAAAGTATGGTCGCCCTCGACCATTGGCGGATAAATCCTTTTCTGGATGCGTTTCAAATCCTGCATGATTTTCACGACCGCGGTCACGGTTTCTTAAGCCGGACCACTTTCTTCCCTATATCAGTGCCCTACCGGCCCCTCGCTTCCTTCTGACGCCGTACCTTCCTTGTGTTCCTTGTCGGGATCCGGTTTAGGCTCCTTATAGTCCGGCATCTCGCGATTCTGGTTCTTCAGCTCGGCGAGATATGTCGTCCGCGGCTGCGTGTTCAGCTCGTTCAGCAGCCTGTAGTTCCGGGGATCATTTTTCAACTTCATGACCTGACTTTCCTTGTCGTTCATGTCGCCGAAAATGATCGCGTCGGTCGGGCAGGCCGCCTGACATGCCGTAATGACTTCGCCGTCGGAGATCGGCCGAGCATCTTTCTCCGCCTCGATCCGGGCCGCCGCGATACGCTGCGTGCAGTACGTGCATTTTTCCATCACACCGCGGCTGCGGATGGTAACTTCCGGATTCCGCATCAATTTGTACTGCGGCGTATCCCAGTCCTGGTACAGCATGAAGTTGAACCGGCGAACTTTGTACGGGCAGTTGTTGGAGCAATACCGCGTGCCGACGCACCGGTTATAAACCATGTCGTTAAGCCCTTCCGCGTTGTGCACGGTCGCCGTAACCGGACACACAACTTCGCAAGGCGCCTGTTCGCACTGCTGGCAAAGTACCGGCTGGAAATGAGGCCCGTCGGGCTCGCTCAAATCCTTGCCGCCGTAGTAGGCGTCGATGCGGAGCCAATGCATTTCGCGGCTTCGCTCGACCTGTTCCTTACCGACCACCGGAATATTATTTTCTGACTGGCACGCGAGCACGCAGGCATTGCAGCCGATGCACGAGTTGAGATCGATGGCCATTCCCCAACGGTTATGCTTGTCGTACTGCTTTTGGTAGTCCTGTGCGGCCGACCTGTACATCGACTCGTCGTAATGGTCCTCTTGCTCGCCGCGTTTCGCCTCATGCTCGAGATTGTTCACGTCCCAGACGCGCAGGATGTCACGCCCCTCCATGTTGAAGTGGATCTGTGTCGAGGCGATCGTGGTCTGCGCTCCTGTGGCGGTTATGTTTCCGGTGCCGGAATTCATCGCGTCGGAACGCATCACTTCGTACGCGTTATAACCGAGGCCGTTCGCTACCCGGCCGCCCCGCGTGCGGCCGTAGCCGGTGAAGATGGTGACGACGTCGTCAGGCTGGCCGGGGGCGATCCAAACCGGAACGGGCTTGGAAACATCAACTCCCTGGAAACTGAGGGTCACCAGGTCCGAGAACATGTTCGAGCCTTTCGAATTAACAAAACTGACCGGGCGTTCGCCGCCGGCCCCGGACGTCTGATCGTCGTCACCCGACTGGTTCAGGCCAAGACGTGCCGCCGTCCTCGGACTGACAAACGCGACGTTTTCCCAGGTGATTTTCGTAAGCGGTTTCGGCAGTTCCTGGAGCCAGCCATTATTCGCGAAGCGCCCGTCGTAGACGGAAGGATCCGGCCAGATGGAAATTTCAAGCGGGCCATTATTCGGTGCCGCCGCGACCGGCTGTGCGAGAAAACCGGTGTTTACGGAAACCGTCTTTGGAGTGAAGGTCGTGTTAGGAACGACGCCGTCGTGCACGCACCGTCGCCAGTTGTCTTCGAAGGTAGCAGCCGCCCCGGCCTGTGAGTTTTGTCCCGCCCCGGCCTGGGCCCCCGCATTCTGAGATCCGCCCGTTCTTCCCGCCGTCGAAGAACCCGTTCCGGTTCCCGCCCCTGCGATGGGAGCGTTGGGTGCCGTCTGGGCCGAAACAGCATTCGCCTGATTCACGCGGCCGGTCGACGTATTAACTCCTCGATCATTGGGATTAGCTTGTGCACCCGCGGGACTGGCCTGAGCACCCGCACCCGCCGCGGTGGTTGCCGCTGCCGCTGTCCGCCCGGCGCCGATATTCTGTGTTTGCCAGTAAGCCCGGACGATGTCGTAATCCCGCTGATCGAAATTCTCGCGGAAGAAAAGTTGGGCGACTTCGTAAATGCTGTGGCTGTCGTAGAGCGGTTGGATCAATGGCTGAACGAGCGAAACGGTCCCGTCGTAAGCGCGTGTGTCCCCCCACGACTCGAGGAAATGCTTTTCCGAGACGTGCCAGTGGCAAAGCTCCGCGGTTTCGTCAAAGTATTTTCCGAGGTGAACGCGAAGCGGGACCTTGTTCATCCGGTTTGCGTCGAGCTTGAGATCGGCGGGCGTGTTGTAAACCGGATTTGCGCCCATGATCACCAGCATCTTCACACGGCCGGCGTCGATGTCTCCGACCAGCTCCCGGAGCTGCTCGATCTGCGTCTTTTCCGAAGGCGTGAAAGGATCCGCATACACAACCGTCTGCCCGACGTTGCCGAGCGCGGCGTTCATGGCGTGAGCGAGCGCGTGTACCGCGGCCGGCTGGTTGGCACCGGGAACCACCACCGACCTGCCGCGTGCCCCCTGAAGATCCCTGGCCATCGCGGCTATCCACTGAGCATTTTCCGTGTAAGTCGAAGTCGCTCCCGTGACGCCCAGTGCCGCCGCAATAGCCTTAGCCACTTCGGGCATCTGGCTCGGTTTAACCCCGATGCGGTGGTCTGCCTTGGCGCCGGTCAGCGTCATGGTCGTCTCGACGGCGTAGAGACGGTTGATCTCCTTGTTGTCGCCGCGGAGATTCTTTTTCTTCGCGTAATCCTTCTTATACCGGATGTTGAAATCCGAGAAGATGTCCTTATCCAGAGTCAGGATACGGTCGGCAAGATCGAACTTGTAGATCGTCTGGACCGGCGAACCGAATGCCATCCGGGCACCCGCGATCGCGTTGTCATTATTAAGCGGCTCGTACTGATACCATCTCGAGTTGGGGAGCTCGGTCGAGATCTGCCGAAATTGCGCGAGCAGCGTCGGCGAGGTCACGGTCTCGGTCAGGAACCGAATACCGGCACCGCCGTCGGCCCGGTTTTCCTCGATCGATGAACGAAGGGTCGCTATAAGGTTCTGCCACGTTTTGGGCGTGCCTCGAAAAGAAACTTCCTGTGAGCGATCCGGGTCGTACATTTCGAGCAACGACGCTTCCACCCGGACGTCGGTCGCACCCAGGTTGCCGGGATGGCCCGGGTTTCCCTCGAGCTTGACGGGACGGCCGTCAAAAGATTTCGCGAGAAGCCCGGTCGCGACACCGCCGATCGACATCGCGGTAGCAAAGAAAAGCGGGCGACCAGGCAAGAGATCCTGCTCGGCGCGAACATAGGGGACGATTTTTTCCGGCGGTTGGATGACGCAGCCCGATAATCCGGCGAGGGCGAGCGTTCCGCCCATCAGCTTCACAAAGGTTCGGCGGCTGACCGCGTTGTCCCAATCTTCGGAATGGACCGGATACTCGCGCTTCACGAACTCCTCGAATTCCGGCGCATCGACAAATTCATCGACGCTGCGCCAATAGTCCTTCCCGCTCTGAGACAAGATCTTGTCTCTCATCAATGCAAAGTTATTTTTGCTGTCCTGGCTGGGCATTTTTTGCTGATTCCTCGCGCTTTACCTGTGACAAGTCGAACAGCTCGTCATCATTTCCTTGCTTCGTATTCTGTATTCCTGCTTGAGACTGACTCGCTCGTCCGGCGTGAGATTCCCGTCGTTCCATTTCATATTGAAAACCTCCGACTTCGGCCGGATGTATTTCTCCGGCTCGCGATGGCACGAGATGCACCATTCCATCTGAAGCGTGTTTTCCTGATAAACGGCGGGCATATTGTCGACCTGTCCGTGACATGTCGAGCAGCCGACGCCTTTTGCTATGTGAATGCTGTGGTTGAAATAGGCGTATTCCGGCAGGTCGTGAACGCGTTCCCACTGAATCGGCTTGTTGTCGCGGAAGCTCGCGCGGACCGGTTCGAGATACGGGCTCTCCGCCCAGATCTGGCTGTGGCAGTTCATACACGTCTGCGTCGGGGGCATTCCGGCGGAAGCCGTTGTCTCGACGGTGGAGTGGCAATACCGGCAATCGATGCCGTCGTCACCGGAGTGATGCTTATGGCTGAACTGAACGGGCTGCTGCTTTTCCTGATACCGTCCCGTCAGGTACGTCGACCTGGCCACCTGCGTGTAAACATAAAATGCCGTCCCCGCAAGAACAACCGCGAGGATCATGCTGATACGGGCGATGTTGTTTGCACTCTTATGAAAAAATTGCGCCATTTATCAAGTCTCCCGCTCAGGTCCGAACGATTAAACCTCGACGGTCACCTGGCCGGTAAAGGAGCCAGGCCGGTACTCGCAACTAGCTGAAAAATATTGAGAAAGGTTCCGTAAAACTTTTTACAATTCTACTAAATCTCGTAATTTCCGCAAATACCATCACCTACAAAAATAATTAGGGCGTAAGTGATTAGCAATGGTTAACGAAATTAGCGCTTCTCATTAGTAAGATTATATTTTCTTGCGGGGAATTTCGAAGGTGAAGCTCTAACTCTCGTTCGCAAGCAAAGCGGCCCCGATCGCTGCCGCGTTCTCGGCAAGCTCGCCGGCGGCAATGTCCGCATGCTCGAAGGACGGACCGAACGAGAGCTCCCGCGCCCGGCGGACTACGGCATCGAGAACGAGGTGCCCGGCGTGCATGATTTCGCCGCCGATGACGATCTTCTCGATGTTCAGCAGGTTGATGACCGTGGCGATCGCCGTACCGACATAACTGCCTGTACGCTCCAACATTAAACTGGCGAAATCGTCCCCCTTCTCGGCCGCCTCGACAATCTTGTAGATCGAGATTTGCTGCTCCTCGAGCTTGTTCAGCGATGAAGTGCTGTCCCTGTTGAAACGCGTCCGCGTTCGGCGGACAATGTTCGCGGCCGAAGCGACGTCTTCGAGACGCATGCCATCGGAATTGATCGTCACGTAACCGAACTCACCGGCAAACCCCGAAACGCCCCGCCAGATCTGATTGTCGAGGATCAGAGCGCCGCCGACGCCGACGCCAAGAGTCGCGTAAAAGAGGTTGGAGCTCCCGCGTCCCGCTCCGAGTTTCAGCTCGCCATACGCGGCCGCGTTCGCGTCGTTCTCGACATACGCCTTGACGCCCGTCGCCTGGTGGATCTCGTTGGCAAGGTCGATCGCCGAATGTTCCGGAATGCGCGCGGAGTATGCGACGCGGCCCGATTCGCGGCGAATGAGGCCGGGGACAGCGACGCCGATGCGGTCGAACGGGCCAAACTTATCCTGCAGCGTCGAGATGACGGCGTTGAGCTGCGCCGGAGTGCCGGCGGTCGGGTCGAACGCCGAGGTTTCGGTACCGATGATCTCGCCTGCATCTCCCAGTGATACGGCGCGAAATGAAGAAACTGAAGCTTCGATTCCGACAATTTTCTTCGCCGGATCAATTGATGGGCTCATATTAGGTTGCAAAAACTAGAGCGATTTTAGTCAGTGGCACATGGGCTGTCAATTGACTTGATCGCTGATGGTTGATCGTCGATGGTTGACCCTCGATCGGCACTGTCGGGACTGGGCGAGGATCGTAAAAGAAACGAACAAAATTGAACTGCCGACTACGAACGCGATCGGCGATCAACAATCAACCGTCGCGGGCCAGCCATTTGTTTGACTACCACGCATCGCGAAAGTTAATCTTTTCAGAGCCCATACAACTCTTCCCGTTTCGGTTTCTATGGATCACCTTTCCCAAATCATTGAACAGTACGGAATCTACGCGGTGTTTGCATTATGCACCGTCGAGGGGGACATTACCCTGCTGATGTCGGGCACTATGGCTCACCAGGGGTTCTTCGGCCCGTATAGTTTCTTGAAGGTTATTCTGTTCGGAACGCTTGGCGGCATGGTGGGTGACAGCGTGGCGTACGGGGTCGGGCGCGTGTTTCACGAGAATGCTAAAGACTACCGCTTTTACCAGATGGCACAGCCGCGCATTGAAAAACTGATCGATAAATTCGGCGGTTTCGCGATCGTCATATCGAAGTACATTTACGGTATCCGAGCCGCGATGTGCGTTTTCTACGGTATCGGGAAGATGCCGTTCCTGCGCTTTTTATTGCTCGACGCGATCAGCTGCCTGACGTGGGTCTCGGTCTTGGCGGGTGCCGGATATTTTTTCAGTGGCGCGATCACATCCATGATCGGCGACTTCAAACAGATCGGGGTCGCTCTCTTCTTCATCGTCCTGACCGGAATAATTATCTTCTACGTGATTGAAAGATTTTGGCTGTCGGAAAAGGTTGAGGAAGCCAATCCCGCGACGATCCACCGCATCGAAGAAAAACTCCATGCGGTCGAAGAGGTCGCGTCGGAGAAACTCCACGATCTCGGCGAGCGCCTCCATCTCACGCGTGAGCCGAACCGCGATGAAAAGGAAGTTCCAAAGGTGGAAGCGTCGAAGGCGGCAAAGAAGTCCTAGCGCATTGACCGTTGTTCGTCGTTCGCGGCGCGTTTTGCTACAATCTCGCCAGATCACCTGATCACCACGTTCCACAAACAACGATCAACGATCCACGAATAATGATCATCCAGTCCTCAGCTCCGACGCGGGTCGATCTCGCCGGAGGAACAATCGATATTCCGCCGCTATTTCTGTTTCACGAAGGCGCGGCGACGGTAAATTTCGCGGTCAGCCTGCTGGCAAAATGCCGGATCGAAACGCGCGACGATTCCAAGATCGTTCTTGAATCGATCGACCGCGGCGTCAAGTTCGAAACCGCCGTCGACCGAATCGGAGAGCTGAAAGACGAGCCGCGTCTCGAGCTCCTCTCCAAGCTTGTCTACTTTTTCAAACCCGAAGTGGGATTCGACATGATCACCGAATCCGAAGCCCCGGCCGGCGCCGGACTGGCGGGCTCTTCGACATTGAACATCGCATGCATCGGTGCGCTAAATAAACTCGTCGGCGAGCGTTATCCCGCCGAGCGCTTTATCCCGATCGCGGCAAACGTGGAATGTCAGGTCATTCGTGTTCCGACGGGTTACCAGGATTATTATTCGGCGCAATACGGCGGTGCCGCATCGATACACTTTGGCGCCGATGGGATGAGTCGCGAGGCTCTGGAGATCGATGTCGAAACGCTCGAGCGGCGAATCGTGGTTTGCTACACCGGCGAGCCGCGCAATTCCGGCACGAATAATTGGGAGATCACAAAACGTCACATCGACGGCGACCGTGAGCTGTTCGACATTTTCGACGGGATCCGCGACACTTCGGTGGCGATGCGTGAAGCATTACTCGCAAGCGATTGGGATGCGGTCGGGGAAATCCTGCACGACGCTCACCCGCATCGAAAGCGCCTCTCTCCGCACATCACCACGCCGCAGATGGATATGTTGATCGATAAGGCTCTCGCCAACGGCGCGATCGCGCCGAAAGTTTGTGGAGCCGGCGGCGGCGGATGCATCGCGTTCTTCTGCGAGGACGGGCGAAAGTCCGATGTCGAAAGCGCACTCGCGGCGGAACCGGGCGCCGAAGTCCTCAACTGGAAACTCCATCAAGCCGGGCTTCAAGTCTCTTAAAGTGGTAAGTGGTAAGTGGTAAGTTCCTACGGTTAAGTCTCGACGGTCGCCGCCACTTACCACTTACCACCTACCGTTTACCACTCACCGCTAACTTCCTTTTTCTTGTCACAAAACTTTCCGAGGTGGTGTTTACGTTTCAGAAGCGATTCTGATCAAACACATCAACCGGAGGTTTCCCGTAATGAAAACGACAACATTAATAATGCTTGTGCTCAAAGCAGCATTGGCGGCCGCAGTTTTATTTATTTCTACAACTATTCTTTTCGGACAGGACAAATCAGCGCACAAGGGCGAGATGAAGAACAAAGAGTTCTGTTCGGCTGACACGTGGTCCAACGGCGACCGGGTCTCGTTCAAAGAGGTCCGCGACATGACCGTCGCCGCGACCGGATCCCTGTCCGTCGACGGCGGGAAAAATGGCGGGATCAGGGTTGTCGGGTCGGACCGCTCCGACATCCTCGTCCGTGCATGCGTGCAGGCATGGGGATCGAACGCGGAGACCGCTCGCACCGCCGCAAGCGCGATTCGAATCTCTACTTCCGGGACCATCAAGGCCGATGCCGCGGGCGATGAGAATTGGGGAGTTTCCTACGAAATTTCAGTTCCGCGCAACACCAATCTCGATCTGAAAGCGCATAACGGCGGAATCGGGATCAGCTCGGTCGAAGGCCGTCTCGAATTCGAAACGCTCAACGGCGGTGTAAGCCTTAAGGATGTCGCGGGCGACGTCAGAGGCAGGACGACAAACGGCGGTGTTAACGTGATGCTCGCAGGCACAAGCTGGAAAGGAAGCGGCCTCGACATCACGACGACCAACGGCGGCGTGCACCTTTTGATGCCCGAAACGTACGCGGCAAATATCGAGACCGGCACCACGAACGGCGGGTTTCATAGCAACATTCCGGCGTTGAGCGTCACCACCGAAAACGTCCAGGGTGGCGATAGACATCAGCGTGCGACGCGTCTCAACACCTCGATCAATGGCGGCGGGGCCCCGATCCGGATCGTCACGACGAACGGCGGCGTGAATATAAATTCGGCAAGCAAATCGGCTTATTAGTTGGTGGCCGGCGACTGCGGGGGAGCCCAAGGTTTGTAGCACATACGAATAATAATCAAGCTCCGTAGGAGCGACACCCTAACGTCGCTCCCACGGGGCTTGATTATTTCCTATCCGGTTGTACAAACATGTGGCTCTTTACGGAGCAGGGAAAACGCCTCGTCAGTTCGTTAGCGATAGATCACACCCCGACCCCATTCATCGCGATCGCGTGCGTCAACGATCGAAAAATATCGCGGCCGTCGTTTGAGCCCAACAATTCTTCGCACGCCCGTTCCGGGTGCGGCATCATCCCGAGGACATTTCTGTCGAGGTTGCATATCCCTGCAATATTTGACCGTGCGCCGTTCGGGTTTGATTCGGGCGTCGCTTCCCCATTCGCATCAGAGTAACGAAAGACGATCTGGTTATTTTCCTCGAGCGAGTGAAAAGTGGCATCGTCGCAAACGTAATTCCCTTCCGCATGCGCGACGGGCATTGATAAAACTTTTCCGTTCTCGAGCTGGTTCGTGTAGGGCGTGTTTTGGTTTTCAGTACGAACGTTCACGTGCCTGCAGACAAAATTCAGGCCCGCGTTGCGCATGAGTGCTCCCGGGAGCAAACCGCTTTCGCATAGGATCTGAAAACCGTTGCAGACGCCGAATACGAATTTACCTTCGGCCGCGAATTTTTTTACCGCCGTCATGACAGGTGAAAAACGAGCGAGTGCTCCGGCACGCAGGTAATCCCCGTACGAAAATCCGCCCGGCACGATCACCGCGTCATACCCGCTAAGGTCTGTCTGCTTGTGCCAGATAAAATCGACCGGCTGCCCGACATGCTTCGAGACGACGTGATAGGCGTCGTGGTCGCAATTGGAACCCGGGAAAACGATGACACCGAACTTCATAAATCTTTATTAGTGCTAAGTGCTAAACGGTAAGTCGAAATCACGAACCAAGCACTTACCACTTACCGCTTAGCACTATCAACCAATTTCAACCCGATAATCTTCGATGACCGGGTTCGCCAAAACGTCTCTCGCGATTTTTTCCGCCGCGTCTTTTGCGTCACTTTCCGAAACGGAGTCATCCAGCGCGATTTCAAAATATTTCCCCTGGCGGATGTCACTGATTTTCTTGAACCCGATCAGCTCGACCGAATGATGTATCGCTTTTCCCTGCGGATCGAGCACGCTCGGCTTGAGCGTGACGTATACTTTTGCCTTCATATTTGTCCCCGAAGAAATTGTAGATTGTTACGCAATTCGTTGTTTTAATCAAAGTCTTGTGTTAACTTTCACAGAGTCTTTTTCTACCACTTCCTCGAAGAATCTAACCCCTAAAGGAGAAATAAAATTTTATGCAAAACATGTCGGGCGGTAAAACTGCACTTGGACTGGATACGAATGTCGGAGCGATGCTGACTTACCTACCAATATGCGGCATCAGTTTGATTTACAGCATCATCGTATTGGTCACGGAAAAGGATAATAGGTTTATGCGCTTTCATGCGTTCCAGTCACTGCTTCTCCTTGGCTCGATAGTTGTCGCGTGGATCGGAATAACGATCGTCAGCATAGTACTCGCATTCGTTTCGTCCGCCCTGAGCTTGCTCTTCGGAATGTTGGTGTGGCTCGTACTGCTTGCTCTGATCGGACTAGCGATATTCATGTGCGTGAAGGCATACAGCGGTGCGCAGTTCAAGCTTCCTGTGATCGGTGATATGGCTGAGAAATGGGCTAACAGCTAATCGAACACCCTGGCGAATACCGTATCGACGTTTCGCAAGTAATGTTTCAAATCAAAGACGCGGGCGATCTCTTCGGCTGACAAATAAGAAGAGATGTCCGCGTCTTCTATTATCAGCCGCT
>DATLCA010000358.1:0-1679 GCA_035526605.1 Pyrinomonadaceae bacterium
ATCCGGAGTTCAGCGTTACAAGCGGTCCTTATTCGAATCTGACGCTGTCGGATCCCCCGGCGGCGTACACTTTTGACGGTTCGGCGTCTTACTTTATTTCACGGACGAAGACGAAGCTCCGCACGCACGTCGGCAACGGATACCGCGTGCCGTCATTGTATGAACGCTTCGGGACCTTCTTCTTCTTCGGTTCGTTTTTTCCGCAAGGCAATCCAGCCTTGAAGCCGGAGCGCTCGCTCGGCATCGACGCCGGCGTCGAGCAGTATTTCGCCGGCGATCGCGTCAAAGCGACTGCGACGTATTTTTATACAAAGATCAAGGACGAGATCACATACCTGCCGACCGACGATTTCGGAGCACCGGTTTATTACAACTTCGACCGCCACTACTCCCGCGGGGCGGAACTTAGTTTCGACATAAAGCCTACATCCACTACGTCGATCTTTGCGTCGTACACTTTCACGAACAGCGATATCCGAAATTTCCGCCGGCCGACGTTCGTGACTCTCGCGAGCGCTGACCGCAAAGCGTTCGGGATCCCGGATCATCAATTCACGTTGGTTGTCACGCAGCGGATTAAACGTTTCTGGGTAACTATGGACTTTCTTGCAAGCAACTCGTATCTGGCACCGGTTTTCAGCAGCTCGACGTTCGGGCAATACACTTATCGGTTTGAAGGGAACCGCAGGGCCGACCTCACGGCGGGCTACACATTTCCGATCCGGGGTGAAAAGTACAATCTGCGCCTGTTCGGAACGATTGAGAATCTTTTCGATGACGAGTACTTCGAGAACGGCTTTCGGACTGTCGGAATAAACGGACGTGTCGGCGTGAGCTTTAATTTCTAGAGGTTTCGGTTAGTGAGCATCTAAAAGGGCGGTTCTGTCGCGTTGACGACTGACCGCCCTTCAACTTTTTTGCTAATTCTGTTAACGATAAATCACCTTGGTGATATTATCGGAGAACGCGTCAGGGAGGTAGAGTGTTATGAAAAAAGCGGCATTGTTTTTTGGCATAGTCCTTTCGTTTGCGGCGGTCGGATTCGGCCAGGTCCGGACGATCACGAATTCGTCGTTGGAAAAATTCCAGCAAAAACGTTTAGCGGCCGAGCGCGATTATCGTGACAATTACGCACGCATGGGGTTCCCGTCCCCGGAAGAGCTGGACCGGCAGCGTGAATTGGACATGACTGCGAGAATTCAGCTCGCGGATCAGCTTCGTCAGGCGAGGCTCGAGAAGGAACGTCTCGAACTGGAGCACCGCGGTCTCGATCTTCAGGCGATCCAGCTTGATAATGAGATCAGTGCTAACCAATACGACGGATTTTACGGCGGGTATGTTGGAGGCTACGGAGGATTTGGCGGATACGGCGGATTTTATTCGAACGGCCGATATCGACGCAGCCGTGGGCGGTTCCCATTCGCAACGTTCCCGCGCGGCAATCGTCTGCTTCCTGTTCTCCCCTCGGCCGGCGGGTACCGTGTGACCCCGTTCGGCGTTATCCCCGAAGGCGGTTCGCGAACGACCACCCTATTCAGAGGAGGCCCTCGCCGGTCCATACGAAGCCACTAAGCTGGTTTTTTGAGTTTCGGACGCACGCGGACTATGATCTAGGTCATAATCCGCGTTTTTATTTTTCAATATGATCAAAGAAGGTTGGGAAGCAGTAATAGGCATGG
>DATLCA010000359.1:0-10041 GCA_035526605.1 Pyrinomonadaceae bacterium
CGTTCCGCTTTCGCGTTGACCGCGATCACCGGCACGCCGAGGCTTGCGGAAAGTCTGCTGATGTCGATCTCGTGCTTCTGCTTTTCGAAGACGTCGATCATCGTCAGCGCGATCACCACCGGAATTCCGTATTCGAAAAGCTGCGTCGCGAGGTAGAGATTACGTTCGAGATTTGTGGCATCGACGACGGACACGATAACGTCCGGCTTCGCAACGTTATCGATCTTTCCCGTGATCACGTCGCGGGCAATCTGCTCATCGAGGGACGTGGCGTCGAGGCTGTACAGTCCGGGAAGATCGATCAGTGTCACCGGTCGATCTCCGAGGTGCCAGACCCCTTCCTTGCGTTCGACGGTGACACCCGGATAATTCGCGACTTTCTGATTTAGACCCGTGAGGGAGTTAAAGAGGGTCGTCTTACCGGCGTTCGGGTTGCCGGCAAGTGCGATCGTAAGGCGAGGATGAGTTCCGTTTTCGTTCATTCATTGGTCGCGACCTTTTCAAGCACGACCGATTCCGCTTCGCTGCGTCTGAGAGCCAGACTGTAACCGCGCACACGTATCTCCAGCGGATCGCCGAAAGGTGCGGACTTGACCATTCGGACCGCGACACCAGGGATCACGCCCATCTCCATTAGTCGACGCGTGATCGCGTCGTCACCATGAACGGACACCACATTACGAGATTCTCCTTTTGCCAGATCAGCCAAAGTCATACTAATTTTCCTTTTCATCCTTCCCTGGGTGAGTCTCGCCAAACTAAAGTGTAGCCTAATTGAAAAGCGATTTCAATTTCAATTAGAGGAATAACGCGGGCCGTTGCTAACCTTGCGAACCCGATTTGTTCAGTTTGGTAAAACTTTAGAAACCCCGATGAGATCAGCCTGATAGGCCCCCATAACAAAACGCAGCGGCACCCTTGAATCATCATTTCCCAGCCAAACTTTAATACCCATTTGGTCGAGAAGAGTATTTTTCGTAGTGACAGTGACAAGCTGCGCCGCGGTCGGCTGCCCTCCGGCGAGCGTGATGACCTCGGCGGGCGACGGGCGGAGAGTAAAGATGTACGGCTGCGACTCCCACAGGACCGCAACCCTCGTATCGTTGATCGGATTATTCAGATCGCGGCTCGGTTTTAAGTTGAAAGACCTCGCGGCAAATAGAAGCGACAAAATAGTGTGAGTGCCAACCGGCGCTTCTACCCGGGTAGCCCCGACGGTCACCGAACTTCCCGCCGGATCGAACTTCGCGGTGCTACTGAATGCGCGGAGCGCGCCGCTGAATCTCATCTCGAACTGCCGCGGCGCAAGTGTTTCGGGATTAACGTACGCGCGGACAAAATCTCCGACCGCGAACGGCGAAGCTCCCCGCACATCGGAAAACGTCGCCTCAAGCACCAGGCTGTCGACGCCGTTGAATTGCTTTCGCTCCTTGACCGCGACTATCATCTTCGCGACCGGCTGCCCGGCAGACGTGATCTTGTATTCGAGTCGCTCCCCGAGCTCAAACGCCAGCTCCGGAACAAGAGGCAAATTATCGATGTACGGCGTCGGGGTCACTACCGGCTTGGGCGTTCGGTCCGGCTGCGGCGTCCTCGCCGCAATCGGCGTGGGCTGGGGCGCGACCTCCGGCTCGATCATCTGAACGCTCGCAAGCCGCGCCCTGACCTCTCCTTTTCTATCCTTGTCCTTGTCCTTTTCTTTTTCTTTGCCGGTCCGATAACGGATCAGAACGGGCAATCTGGCCTCGTCGGTACTGAGATTCACGCGTACATCGCTCATCCCGTGTTCGATGAAATACTCACTTTGCACAGAAACGATAGTCGTATCAAATTCGCCCGCATCCGTCTTCTGCCTCTCCGCCGCACCCGGCTGGAAAGTCACCGAATAGACCTTCTCGCCCTCCTGCATCGTTAACGAACCTGTACCGTCCGAGTGCCGGAGGTGATAGATCATCATCAAAAGATCGGCGTGTGGGGTAGGAGCTGAAAGGAAACTTTGCACCGTTTCTTTAGGTAAGCCGAACGAGTTCTGAACGACGGACGTGTAAAGCGGAAGGCCGCTCAACGAGGAAACAAATGTGGTTCGGTTTTCGTCGACGGGGTAAACCGCACTTGCCAGATCCAAGGTCTTAAACTTTGAGCGAAGCTCGACCGCGTCCTTTTCCCCCAGCCGCCCGCGGGAAACGCAGTACAGTTCCGCATAGCCGGCGTTCGGGAACCGTCCGAGTGAAATGGAATAGGTGAGGCGTTCTCCGATACGAAATCCGGAAGCCCCCGCGACAGCCTGGGCTTGAGTTGGCGAAGGCAGTAGCGCCATCCAAAGCGAGCCCAGCGCGAAAGCCGACCAAACAATTATCTTTAGACGAATAGTGGTATTCCGTTGTGAGACTCGGGATTTGGTTCTGGTCATTTAGTCAGACGCGCTTATCTCGTCGCAAATTTTTCTCAAGGCCGCGACACGATTTTCAGCCTGCAGGATCGGCCGGCCGATCACTAGATAGTCCGATCCTTCCGCCGCAGCCTGCCGTGGTGTCATTACACGTTTCTGATCGTCGTTCGTTGCAAATTCGGGCCGAACGCCGGGGGTAACGATCAGAAAGCCGGGACTGTCGATCCCGCGTCGCACCGCCGAAACTTCCCGCGGTGACGAGACGATTCCGTCAAGGCCACATTCTGCAGCAAGCCGGGCAAGATGCACAACCTGAGCTTCGGCCCCTCTTTCGATGCCCGTTTCCCGCAGTGTGTTTGTATCCGAACTCGTCAGCACGGTCACGCCGATCACCAGGGGCCGTTTGAACCCTTCACTCTCGCTGGCGGTTCGCACCGCACGGACGGTCTCGCGCATCATCTCTGATCCGCCGGCCGCATGAACATTGAACATCCAGACACCGAGCCGGGCCACTTCGACGGCCGCGCCGGCTACGGTGTTCGGGATGTCGTGAAATTTAAGATCCAGAAATACCCGATGCTCCGCCGCGACTTCCCTCACGAATTCTGGTCCGGCAGCCGCGAAAAGCTGGAGCCCGATCTTGAACGCACCTGCTTCGCCTTCCAATTCCCGGATGATCGTCCGCGCCTCATCCGCCGACTGGACGTCGAGTGCGACGATTACACGTTTTTCGAATTTTATTGCTGAAGTGGTGTTCACGCGGAATCGGATAGTTAGTCAAGGTCGAGCGGATTACGAAACGGTTTATCTTTATCTACGTCGGAGTCGGCACGCTTGAGGGCGGCCTGAAATTTTTCTTCGAGCAAACGCTCGCGATCCTTCATCGACGACATTTCCTGCGAGAACAACTGCTCGCGCAACTCTTTCTGTTTTGTCAGCTCGCCCGCCAGGTCTTCGAACGATCCGTGAACTTTCTTCTTCTCCTCATGCGCGAGGAGGGCACCGGTCTGGGCGTCGATCGTCAGCGTGGCGTCGCAACACGGGCAAATGACACTAAATTTATCCATATTAATTACCCGCTTTCTTTGCTCCGGTGGAACCCGTCGCGGCCGGTTTGGAAGGAGCCGTGGTCACGCCGGCGGCAGTGGCGATCGCGTCCGCCGAGGCGGTAGAAAGAGATGAAACGGCCTTACCCGGAAGCTCTACGACGTTGCCGTTTCTCAAGAATATCTTCAAAGACTGATTGCCGTTGTTCTCTATCTTCTTCTCGGCCTTTAGGATTATCGGATTGTTCGTAAAAGTCCGAATTTCGTATCCAGCGTCGGTCAGATACGTGGCGAATGTGGAATTGTCCGGGGCCGGGCGAGCGTTCTTCATCGCCAGAGCGGCCGCGTCCGTACGCTCTCCGGAAGTACCGGCGCTGCGCATCTTTTCTAGCCGGTCCTGGACCGGCGGCGTTACCGAACCACCCTGGGCACTCGCAACCGCATTTGCATCCACCGCGTGGGGCACAAGAACTTCCCCGTTGGAAAGGACCTGGGTGTTCGAGTTCGTCGGCGCTCCCGCGACGACAGAATTCGAGGCCCCTGCGTTTGCGGGGGAGTTCGACTCCACCTTCGAACTCTCGGCTGTCGAGCACGCCCCTGTCACCAATGCCCCGGCTATGCCGAGAACTAAAACGAATCTGCTTCTCATTAATTCTCCGGAATGGATCTCAGCTCGCCTTCAATAATACTGAATATTTCACCGGCACGAAACCGGAATCCGGGCGCAATGCCCCGCTTTGGTTTAGCGTCACCAAATCTTGAACGAATAAATGTCGGGAAAGATCGCCGTTTAGGCTTTGACGGTTTCCACGGCGACTTCGGGAGGTGCGACGTCGGCCGAGCGCTGCTTGCCGATCGGCTTCGCGTAGCCTTCACGCCCTTTGAGCGTTATAGATGTAAGTCTTAATCGGGCGCGCGAACCTTTCGCTTTGGGATCAGCGTGATCGCAGCCGAGGACGTAAGTATATTGACCGGCGGAAAGCTTCTTGCAAGAGTCGGTGTCGAGGTGGAAAGAAAATGCGTCGGCGTAATGTCCCATTGATTCGTCGGCGTGCCCGAGGAGCACGGGCTCGTCACCACCCGCAAGGTACACCGGAATCGCAGCCGTTATTGCATCACACCGTTCGTAAAGGTCGCCCAATACGTGCCTGCGCGACAGAGATAGAATACTTATTGCCATAACTCGAGCCTCTAGATTGTCAATGCTGTTTTACAAAAACGCCCCGGCGGTAACCGGGGCGTCATCCCTAGGCGCCTTGCCTAATTACCATTTTTGTCCGCGGTAACCACCGCCGCCACCGCCGCCGCCGCCGTAGCCACCACCGCCGCCGCCGCTGCCGCCACGGCCGCCACCGCCGCCGTAACCACCACGACCGCCGCCGCCACCACCGCCGCCACTGCGTTTATCCTGCGGTTTCGCTTCGTTGACCTTGAGCTCGCGTCCGTCGACCTCTTTGCCATTAAGCTGCGATATCGCGTTCTGGCCTTCTTCCTGCGAAGACATTTCGACAAATCCGAATCCGCGTGAGCGTCCGGTTTCCCGATCTTCAATAACGTTTGCCGACTGGACGGTTCCGACCGCGCCAAAAAGTTCGGTCAGATCCTGAGCCGATGTGTTGAAGGAAAGATTTCCTACGTAGAGTTTCATTTGTATATTTACCTTTTCCCGGTCTGCCGGGTCTGCAATGAAGTGTCGAGCGCGGCTAGCAATCTTCTTTAAAGGAAAAGGCCGGATCTCGGATACTCAAAAATTCTGAGAGCAACTTCTGTTTTCTAACTAGGCCTGCTCTCAAACTTATCCAAAAACCGTTTAAGACGAAGCGCGTCGCATGCCGGACGCGAGAGTAGGATTGCAAGCATCAACACTGCCACCTTCCGTCCCAAATTGCAAGCGACGCAAAATTCTTTCGCCCCTGCGTGCGGGCCTATCTTCCCGCGGAATCGTCTTTATCGCGTCCCGATGCCCACAACCGAAAAAGTGCCCCGCGCCCGGCCGTCGCGTCCCCGAATCCACGACACACAGAAAATCGGCGGAGAGAGCTCTAAGCGGATTCCCGTGCCTTCGAAGCTCTCTCCGCCGATCATCGGGGGAGATTGATATTGGTTCCCTGTTCGTCGGGATCCTATCCTTGCCGCAGGAGAGACGGAAGCGGGGTACCTCGGTCTTTACTGCGGCTTGGGTAGGATGTGAGCAAGATTACAACCGGCGGCTGGGCGGCGTCTTTAAGATCGATGGGGTTTTCTAAATTATTCTAAATTGGGGAAAAAAGTGTCGTGCGCTTCTGCGGATTCTGGTAATATTCCCCGTTTCTATAAAACGAAGAGTAGTGATCGAGCTTAGGAACCAACCCGACGTCCCATGCGTGTCTACAAATTCCGAGACTGTCTGCTGCACACCGCCGAGCGTTCCGTCATCAAGGAGCGTCAGCACCTCGAGCTAACAACCAAGACCTTCGACGTACTCCAGTACCTGATCGAAAACGCCGGCAAGGTCGTCTCCAAGGACGAGATCCTCGGCAATGTCTGGAACGGCAACTTCGTAGAAGAAAGCAACCTCCCGGTACACATCTCCAAACTCCGCCGGTCGCTCTGCGAAAGCCGTGACTGCCGATTCATCGAAACGGTCCAAGGAACAGGCTACCGATTTGTTGCCCCGTTAAAAGCGGTTAGCGAGGACGAATGGAAAGCAGCCTTCAGCGAGAGTTCCCCCACATTGTCCTACCCACTAACCGCAAAAGAACAATCGATAGCAGTTTTGCCCTTTCAAAATGAAGGCGCCGACCCTAACTTCGAATACCTAACAGATGGTTTAACGGAGAGTCTAATCAATGGCTTTTCATCCGTCCATAATCTTAAAGTTATTGCAAGGAATACGGTTTTCCGTTTCCGTGACAAGGGGCTCGACCTCAAACAGATTGGCGAAACCTTAGGAGTTTCGTTTATCTTAACCGGACGATTGCGCGTGTCTGAGGACGAATTCACTGTAAGCGTTGAGCTTATCAGCGCGGATGACGGAACCCAGATTTGGGGCGGCCAATATCCGCGAACGCTGAGTGACCTAACGGAGATTGAGGATGAGGTCCTGTTCGCAGTTGTGGAGAATCTCAAGCTCTGCAAGCACGCTGATAAAAGATTAGCTACTAATTCGTTATCCCGGCATCCGGAGTCTTATCGGCTGTACTTAAAGGGAAGGTATATTCTCGAAAAACATTCTGCCGATGATATTCGGAAGGCTATCAATTGCTTTAAGGAGTCCGTTGCTCTGGATCCTGCGAACATTTATTCGCACGTCGAAATTATCGAATGCTATCGATCGCTCCACACGTATGGCTATATGTCATATGAACAGTTCTTGGAGGTAATCAGACCTATACTGTTGCTTATCGCTGAAGGCAATCAGTCGCTGGACATCGTTCAGGTGCTTTACTGCGATCTCAGGATGCTGGAATGGAAGTTTGATGAGGCACAGGTTTTTTGTAAACGCGCACTTGCCATAAATCCTAATTCTTTGAAAGGACGGCTGCGCTACTCGGATCTTCTTTTACAATCCCGGAACTTTCAACACGCATTGTCGCAGTTAGAAAAACTAATGATTATCGATCCCCTCTCACCCCTTATCTATAAGAGGATCGGTCGTCTCTTCTATATGGCGGGAGAGTATACTAGCGCTCTCGCCTTTCTGAATGATGCCTTAGACTTGGAACCCGGCAACCATGAATCTTTAGCTCTCAGAGGGGCTGTGAATACTGAGATGTGTCAGTTCGATGAAGCTTTGAAAGATTTTGAAGCATCGTTCTTAGTTGAGCCGAATCCAGAAACCCTCGCCATGATGGGAGTTGTGTACGCAAAACAAGGAAATGCAGCCAGGGCTGAGAGTATCTTAAAGAGACTAAGAGATGACCCGGCCTGCCAGGCAGGAAGCTCAATTACCCTCGGGCATATTTACCTTGCATTGGGAATGAAGGATGAAGTGTATGAATCATTAGAACAGGCCTTTGCACGCCATGAACCTGATCTAAGAGCTATGACGTACGACCGCCGATGGATTCCTCTCCGGCACGAACCGCGCTTCCGAAGCCTCTTGAAACGGATAGGCCTGCCGAGGCTGAAGGAATAAAAAAGCAACTCGCACGCAGCGTGCGAGTTGCTTTTTTGCGGTGGAGAGACGCTAACTAGGGTTTTATTAAAGCATGATAATTAATTGCAGTTTGGAGTCGGAACCGAAGTGACCCCCGCGATGATGACGCCTGTGAGCCCGGCGATTATAACTCCGGTCAATCCCGCAATGATTACGCCAAACTCAGTACCCTTAACCTTCTGACCAGTTTGCGTAGGACATGGCGCCGATCCCGTAACACCCGCAATAATAACACCATCGGCCTTGACCGTCGTTACTGAGACCATCAGCGTAGCGGCCAAACATGTAGTAGTGATCCAACCCTTAATTGTTTTCATTTTATCTCTCCTGTTGTGGGTATTTTCCTTCTTCACGAACGCCTCTATTTCAATCGGCGTGCCATGTGTCAATAGCTCGTTTCCTTAACTGCAACTTCAATGTTTTGTAGCAGTTATCTGACGAGCTGGGATTCGGTGGACAGCAGTCAATAGTTGGATACTTGGTTTACGGCACAAAAGACTCAAAGCATTCATAGGGTTGCGTCAGCTCAAACTCGGAGTTTTTGGTAACCGGGGTGGGTGGATATTTAGTAAGCAGATCACCTAGTTGTATCAGGTATACACTTCTCCGTAACCTCAATAATTTTCTGGATTTTTGAGCCTTGGGGGTGCTAGACTTTTACGGACAGTTCCGTGGAGCGTCGCCTCTCCAGCCTATATTTTTCTTCTCAGCCCTTCCTGTTATCATCGTCAATGACGGAAAAGAAACTACCCAGCTTTTCAAAAGCGGCAATTGTGACTACTGGTCTGGCTGTAGTCTTATTTGCTTTTATTTCTTTGCGCGAACAGACACTCACGGCTGGATTTGGACTCTTACTTGTTATCGCCGCCCTCCTCGCGCCAAGAATGAGCATCGTGGTCCCTCGGTCAAAGATTGTAATTAGCTTTTCAGATTTTGTCGTCTTCCTTTCCTTCTTGATTTACGGTCCGGAGACCGCGGTCATAATGGCGGCAGTGGAGACTTTAGCGAATTGCTATTACAACAAACTCTCTGGCCGCATTAAATTTGCCCGCCACATGATCGCGGTTAATACCTTCGCTGCCGCACTTTGCACCGGAGCAGCGTGCGTTATTTGGGCCCTTTGTTCTAGTGCGACGGGCGGCCTCTCCACCTTCGCGTTCGATAGCCGCACCCTAGTCACGACCCTTGGCATATTGGCACTGTCTCAATTCGCCGCGTCCACTTTTATTGCGTCTTTAATCCTTCCGAGAGAGGAAGGCTCGACTTTCTGGGTGGCTTGGAAACGTGACTATTTGGCAGCGTCTACTTCACATTTCGTGGGAGCGGGTACGGCAGGAATGGTCTACAAGATCATCAGCTACGGCGACGTCTTCACAGCGACCATCGCCCTCGCCGTCTTCGGGATCGTTTACCTTACTTACCGGCAGTCGATAGAGCAGATAAACTCTTCGGTCGAGCAGGCCGAGGAGGCGGAGAGGCAGAGGGCGGAGATCGAGCGGGAGCGGCGGCGCGAGGCGGAGCGGCATACGCTGCAGCTTCGGCAGTCGCTGGAGCACGAAGAGCGTGCGAACAAGGCCCTCAGAAAGAGCGAACGCGACTTTCAGCATGCCGCGCTGCACGATTCGCTGACCGGGCTCGCGAACAGGAAACACCTCAACGACATACTCCGGACGATGATCACCGAATACAAGCTCGACCCGTCGAGGAGCTTCCAGGTGCTGTTCCTCGATATCCGGAGCTTCAAGAACATCAACGACAGCCTCGGCCACTCGATCGGCGACAAGGTCCTGATGATCGCCGCCAAGCGCTTCTCGCGGATGATCAACGAAGGCGACACGGTCGCACGCATCGGCGGAGACGAGTTCGCGATCGTCCTCAAAAACCTGCCGACGTCCGGGAAGGCGCAGAAGGTCGCCCGCCGCCTGCACGAGAGCATCATGCAGCCGTTCTCGCTGAGCGGGAACCGGATCAGCATCGACGTCAACATCGGCATCGCCCCGTGCGACACCGAATACAACACGCCCGAGGAGATCCTCCGCGACGCGGACATCGCGATGCATTACGCGAAGGAGCGCGACGACGGGCCGCAGGTGTTCACGAAAGAGCTGCGGGCGCGGTTCCTCGAGCGGATAAGATTCGAGATGGATCTGCGGAGCGCGATCGACCGCGCAGAGCTGGCGGTGCATTACCAGCCGATCGTGAACCTGACCGACGGCCGCATCGTGGGTTTCGAAGCGCTGCTGCGGTGGCATCATCCGGAATTCGGCATGATCCCGCCGAACAAGTTCATCCCGATCGCCGAACAGGCCGGGCTCATCCAGCCGATAACGGTTTGGATATTGAAGGAGACCTCGACCCAGCTCGCACAGTGGCAGAAGATCTCGCCGGAATACAAAGACCTGATGGTGAGCGTGAACATCTCCGGCAAGCATCTGTCGAACGACGATCTGGTGGACGACGTCGAGGAC
>DATLCA010000360.1:0-12034 GCA_035526605.1 Pyrinomonadaceae bacterium
ACCGCGAACATCCGGATAAGAAACGACGACCTGCCGGTCGAAGCGTCCGGGACGAAGAAGCGCCGGATCAAGAACGTCCGGTCTGTTGGTCGAAGCCATCAGGATAACTCCGTCGTTCGATTCGAAACCGTCCATCTCGACGAGCAGCTGATTCAAGGTTTGCTCGCGCTCGTCGTGTCCGCCGCCGAGGCCGGCGCCGCGATGACGCCCAACCGCGTCGATCTCGTCGATGAAGATGATGCACGGAGCATTCTTCTTGCCCTGTTCGAACAAGTCACGCACGCGGCTCGCACCGACGCCGACGAACATCTCAACGAAGTCGGAACCCGATATCGAAAAGAACGGAACGTTCGCTTCACCGGCGACCGCTTTTGCGAGCAAGGTCTTACCCGTTCCCGGAGGTCCCATCATGAGGACACCTTTCGGGATCTTTCCACCGAGCTTCTGAAACTTTTGCGGGTCTTTTAAAAATTCGATTATTTCCTGCAGCTCTTCCTTGGGCTCATCGACACCTGCGACGTCCTTGAACGTCACACGCTTCTGCTGATTGTTGAGCAGCTTCGCCTTCGACTTACCAAAGCTCAAAGCCTTGTTGCCGCCGGCCTGCATTTGACGAAGAGTGAACGCGAGGAACCCGATCAATAGAAGAAACGGAAGAGCCTGGATCAGGATCAGCCAGCCAAGACCGCTTGACGCTTCTTCCTCATTCATCACGATCGTGGCGTTCGGATTCTGCTTATTAAATTCGTTTACCGTGTTCGTGAGAAGCTCACGTGTCGGATCGCTTCCGATTTTGGTCAGATACTTCCCATCGTTCAGGTCCGTAAATTCCACGGCCGATTGCTTGAACAGCGCTCCTTTGAACTGCTTGGTCTCGATCCGCGTGACAGCCCCATCGATGCTTAGGTCCTGAGACGGCTTCGCCTGCCGGCTCTGGAGAAACCAGACAAATGACAGGGCGCCGGAGATTATCACCAACCACAACAGAACCTGTTTTGCTTTAGAACTCAATTTATAGCCTCCAAATAACTTTCACCCATGAATTCGCTTCACCAAAGCATTTGGATGAAGGTTCCCCAATGCGAGTTGTTCCCGTAAATTGGGGCTTTTCCAACGGAAACGCTAATCGTCGATTGTAGTTCTCGGGCGGTCATTTTTCAACCTCAATGTTTCTGAAGCTTAGCACTCCGCCCCGCTTGACGACGCGTCCGCCTCCCGGTAATTCGATCGTATTTCCGCTCTTTGGACTTAGGATCAAGCGCCCGATCGCTTCTATATGTTTCAGTTGCAAAGCTCGGAGACTTCCCCGATTTCCCGCCAGCCACGAACGAATAGCGGCGTATAAGTCCGCACTTTCGAGTGCTTTGAGGTCTTTCAGGACCAGGTTTGCGCTCGCGGGCGTGATCGCCAACGCAGACGCATCCGAGCTGCGACGCATCACCTCCGCGGTTCGGGCCAACGTCTGGATTATTTTCGGATTGATCTCGGCGAGTCGGGGAAGAATATCCTTCCGGATCCGCACCCGGCTGAACTTTTCGTCGCTATTCATCCGGTCGGTGCGATACTTGATTTTGTTTTGGTGGCAAAAGTCCTCGGTGGCGTCACGGCTCGCCCAAGACACTAGCGGACGAATCAGGAGTACGCCGTTTTCCAATTCCCTCACGCTTCGCATGCCGGCAAGCCCGTCCGGACCGCTGCCGCGGATCATGTTAAAGAGAACCGTTTCGGCCTGATCGTTCTGCGTGTGGCCGGTAAGGACGGCAAACGCGCCATTCTCACGGGCGACTTTGGAAAGGAATTTGTAACGTGCGTTTCGGGCGGCTTGCTCGAGATTTCCCTTTTTCGCGAGCTGCGCCGACCCAACGACAAATTCGAATCCGAGGCGTTCCGCCTCGTCCCGCACGAACCGTTCGTCCCGGTCGCTTTCCTGGCCTCGAAGGCCGTGGTTCAAATGCGCGACGATTACTCGATGCTTCAGTTTTTCTCTTTTTACAAGATCGTGAATTGCAAGCAGAAGGCTCATCGAGTCGGCGCCGCCGGAAACGGCGACGACGATAGTCCCATCGGAAAACGGCCACCCGAGCTTTCGCCATTCCGTGATCAAACTACGTACGAACTTGTGCATGTGATCCAGCTCTTGGTCCGCGGGTGCAGACGGCAGTGATTCCTAAGTCTGCGGAGCAGACGCAATAACTTTAGCTACACACGGAGCGAAGCGGAGCGTGTAGTCAGGGCCGGCGAATAACGAAGCGTGTGAAACATGCGGGACATGTCGCGTGTTTCACAAACTCAATACTTTTGTGACCATGCCCCATGGTACGCCCCGCTCCACGTGGGCTAAAGTTATTTGTCGCCGGCGCCGGTGGCTTAAAAAGAGTGGACGGTCCGCTTAGCGAGTCGCGGTCACCTTGCTTGAGACTCGCTCTCATCTTGCTCGAGAGATGCACGCGCCGAGGCCAACGCTTCGGCCACGCGCTCGCGTGATGTTCCCCCGAGCTGCGACTTGGAATCAATCGTGCTCTCCATGCTGAGAGCCTCGAAAACATCTTCATCGATCGCATCCGAGAATTGACGAAATTCTTCAAGCGTTAACCGCTCCAACTCGCGATCTCTCCCGGCGGCGAAGATCACCGCCCTCCCTACGATGTCGTGCGCGCTTCGAAAAGGTATACCTTTTTTTACGAGATAATCGGCGAGCTCGGTCGCATTCAGGAAACCGTTCGCCGCGGCATCCCGGCCCCGGCCTTCATTGACCGTCAGGTTGTCGAGAACGATCGCGCCGACGCGAAGGCATGAGGAGACGGTATCGACTGTGTCGAAGACCGCTTCTTTGTCTTCCTGCATGTCTTTGTTGTATGCGAGCGGCAGTCCCTTCATTGTCGCCAGGAGCGCGGCTTGGTGGCCGAAAACGCGGCCGGCTTTGCCCCGGATCAGCTCAAGTGAGTCGGGATTTTTTTTCTGCGGCATCAAACTCGATCCCGTCGATACGGCGTCACTCAGACTGACGAAGCCGAATTCCGTCGAGCAGTAAAGGATCAGATCTTCAGCCATCCGCGAGAGGTGAACCATCGCGATGGCGCACGCTCCGACAAACTCGGCCGCAAAGTCTCGATCCGAAACCGCGTCCAGACTGTTTCGCGAAATTCCCTCGAATCCCAACTCGCGCGCGACGGCCTGACGGTCTATCGGGAAACTCGTTCCAGCAAGCGCCGCCGACCCGAGCGGCATCACGTTCACGCGCCGCCGGACGTCAGCCAACCGGTCGCGGTCGCGCGAAAACATTTCAAAATAGGCCAGGCACCAGTGCGGCCAGAGTATGGGCTGGGCTCGCTGCAAATGCGTATAACCGGGAAGGATCGCGCCCGCGTGCCGCGACGCGAGATCCACGATGCTCCGCTGGACCGCGATCATATCCCGGGCGATCGAGTCGATCTCCTCACGCAGCCAGATCCGAAACGCGGTCGCCACCTGATCGTTCCTGCTCCGTCCGGTGTGGAGCTTTTTCCCGACATCGCCGATAAGCCCGATCAGCTTCGCCTCGATGAACGAATGAACATCCTCGGTGTCAGTATCGAAAAAACTCGTCTCCGTGTTACTCACCTCAAGAAGCGACCGGAGCGCGCCGGTTATTCCGTCCCGCTCGTCCGAGGTCAGCACCTTCCCCGCCGCCAGGCCGTTCGCATGCGCGATGCTCGCGCGAACGTCGGCGGCAAACAACCGGCGGTCGAACGAAAACGATTCGTTAAATTGACGAAACGTTTCATCCGGCTTTCCGGTGAAGCGGCCGCCCCAAAGATTTTTCGTTTCTTCCATTAAGCTAGTAGCTAGATCCAGCGTTTATATCTCGCCACCATCGTGAGGCCCACCGCAAAAGTTACGAGTCCGGCGACCGTGAGCCAGAACCCGTTCGGATGGTCAAAAAGATCGGCCTTAAAGTTCATGCCAAGCACCCCCGAGAACACCGCCAGTGAACCGGTCAGGAGAGTCAGAAACGTCAGCCGCTGAACGAACGTGTTCGTCAACTGCGCCGATTTCGTGGCGTAAAGCTCGAACACGCCGAGAACGGTTTCTCTCAATCGCTCGATCGCGTCGGCGGCGCTCTCAAAATGATCGGTCAGACGCTTGAACTCGTCCGCGGAAGACGACTCGGCGATCTGAAGAAAGTCCGCCCGCGTCAGCGAATACAAAACATCACGGTGAGGAAGCAGCCACCGCCGCAGGTCCGACACATCACGCCGCAGCTTCACCATATCGGCGAGCAGCCTTTCCGCATCGATGTCCGTCCTCAAAATGCGCTCATCGAATTTATCTACGCGCTGTTCGATCTCTTCCATCGCGTGGAAATACGAAACTATGTGAAGGTCGAGGAGGGTGGCCAGAAAACTCTCCGCGTCCAACCTGCCAATCTCGGTTTCGCCCTTTTCCCTTTTGCGAAATTCTTCAAAGTACTCGATCTCCCCCTCATGAACCGTGACGACAAAGTTCTTACCGACGATGTAGTCGATCATCACGATCATCGGGCTCTTTCCTTTCTCGATGCGAACGGAACTAATGCTGAATCGAAAAAAGTGGCCGTAGTTCTCGATCCGTGGACGGTCTTCCGTTTTCATGACGGTCCGGAAAGGAACGCCTTCAAGGCTTACCGTCTTGGCGACACGGCGCAGGGTTTGCTCGTCGCGCTCGAGAACGTTTATCCAGAGGAGCTGGTTCGATTTTAGTTTGCGAATGTCGACATCTTCGGGCTTGACGACCTCATCATTCCCTGCCGCATCGTACAAGTACGCTTTTATATCCAAATTTCCATACCCCGATTCTCTGATTAGAAACTTCTAAATTATACTCGACTATTAGTTTACACTCGGCTGTATTTTGGAAGGCACCGTCGAATCGATGAAGAAAATTAACAAAGTTGTGTTGGCTTATTCCGGCGGTCTCGACACCTCCGCGATGCTCCTGTGGCTGAAGGAAACCTACGACTGCGAGGTCGTCTGCTACTGCGCCGACGTCGGCCAGGGCGAGGAGTTGACGGGTCTCGAGGAAAAGGCGAAGGCGACCGGAGCGTCGAAGCTTTATGTCGAAGATCTTCGCGAAGAGTTCGTGCGCGATTTCGTTTGGACGGCGGTTAAGGCCAACGCGCTTTACGAGGGCGTCTATCTCCTCGGGACATCGCTTGCGCGTCCCGTAATCGCGAAACGGCAGATCGAGATCGCACAGCGCGAAGGCGCGGATGCGGTCGCGCACGGTGCGACGGGAAAAGGAAACGACCAGGTGCGCTTCGAGCTCACGTATTACGCTCTGCAGCCCGATATCAAGGTCGTCGCCCCGTGGCGCGAGTGGGAGTTCAAGGGCCGCGCCGACCTGATCGCTTACTGCCGGCAGCACGGGATACCGGTGACCGCGACGACCGCGAAACCGTATTCGATGGACCGAAATCTGATGCACATCTCATATGAAGGCGGCATCCTCGAAGATCCGTGGGCGGCACCGCCCGAAGATATTTTCCTGCTGACGAAGTCGCCCGAGAATGCGAAAGACATCGCAGAAGAAATCGTTCTAACCTTTGAGAAAGGTGAACCCGTCGCGATCAACGGCGAAAAATACGGCGCGGTGGATTTGCTTTCGAAACTTAATTTTCTCGGCGGCGAGCACGGGATCGGGCGCGTCGACCTGGTCGAAAATCGATTTGTAGGAATGAAGTCGCGCGGGATTTATGAAACGCCGGGCGTGACCATCCTCATGGCCGCGCACCGCGCTCTTGAGTCGATCACGATGGACCGCGAGGTGACGCGCCTTCGCGATTCGCTGGGTACGAAATTCGCGGAATCGGTTTACTACGGTTTCTGGTTCGCACCCGAGTTCGAGATTCTTCGTTCGATGATCGATCAAACTCAGGAGACCGTTTCGGGCGACGTGCGGCTGAAGCTCTACAAAGGAAACGTCATCGTCACCGGACGCAAATCCCCCAACTCCCTCTATCGCGAACGCGTCGTCACATTCGAAGACGACGCCGGCGCGTACGACCAGCACGATGCTGAAGGGTTTATTAAATTACAGGCGTTGAGACTGCGGCTGAAGAAGATGGAGTAAGAAAAATGGGTCCGGTGGTTCGGCTAAGGTTTAAGGATCAGATACCGAAGTTACGACTTCCTTCCGCAGCAAAAACGGGGTAGCAAAGCTGAGCAAATACCTGACCGTCACAAGTAAGTTTCTAAGTCTGGTTCTCAGGCATCAACCGGAGTTGATCGGCTTAACGCTCGACGAAGGCGGGTGGGCTGACGTCGCTGACCTGATCGACCTGGCGAACCGACACGGTAGAGAGATTTATCTAGAGTTGATCCGCGAGGTCGTCGCCACTAACAATAAAAAACGTTTCGCTTTCAACGACGACGGAACGAAGATCCGTGCGAACCAAGGCCATTCTGTCGACATAGAACTTGGTCTCTCACCGGCGGTCCCGCCGAGAGTCTTGTATCACGGAACCGCCACACGCTTCCTGGAATCGATCAAACAGAAAGGCCTCAACTCAGGCACCCGACTACACGTTCATCTTTCAGCTGATGTCGCCACTGCGGTTGATGTCGGGCGTCGTCATGGCAAGCCGGTTGTATTAAAAATAAGTTCTCTTGAGATGCACGAGGCGGGACATAAATTCTATTTCTCTGAAAATGGCGTCTGGTTGACGCGGCTGGTCCCGGTAACGTTCATCAACATGGAAAACTTGTAATGCCGGCGCTGCTGACCTTCTCGCACGATTGTCAGCGGTTAAGATGCGGGCGAACTGCCCGAGCCGGGAAAGAAACTGGAAAGGAATACAGAGTCGTCGGGTATTAATATCTCCGCAGGCATTGCAGCACAACCCTTCCTGGAGAAACCTGTTGCGTTTGCGGTGCGCCAATCTCGGCTGAATTTCCTAGACTCCCTAGCTCGGATTGTCTAAATCCTTTCTTTATCGACAGCAGCCCGTCTTCCCTAACCAGCGGCGAGATCCTAAATGCAAAACAAAATAATTTGTAGAGAAGATATGGAACCCGATCGCGGTGAAGATCGATCACGAACACTCCGCGACGCGCGACGCGGGACATCTCTTTCAGGACGGTAGGGATCTGTTCGTCGGTGAGGTGGTGAAAGAAGAGCGACGCGATCGCGTAGTCGAATGCGTCGTCAGCGAACGGCAATTGAAACGCATCGCCTTGAACTGAAGATATCCCCGGAAAGTTTTTCGATTCCGATTGTGTCGTGGCCGACGAGATCGGGTTTAGATCGATTCCCGTAAGCAAAGCTTTGCGACCGCCGCGCTCGGCGAACTCGGCGATCATTCGCAGCAATTCTCCCGACCCGCAACCAACGTCGAGCACTCTGAACTCGGGCAGATCGTTCTTCGAAATTTCCGCAAGTAGGCTCTTCCTCAAAGCGCGGGCGTCGCCGAGATACCGGTTGATGAACGCGATCTCCCGCAGAAACGTCGCGTACTCTTCGGGTGTGTAATCTCCGGTGTCGATCCGCTCGAGTTTGGTGCTGCGCCTTTCAAACACGAGTGAAGCATATCAGTTCGCGCAAGCCCGAACGATTCACGCTTTTCCTTGTTGGTTATTTCCGGAATTCTCCGATATATTTGTCCGCACACTTTAAGCTGAGGAGAATGATTGATGAAGAATATCGGATTGGTCCTGGTGTTTCTTTTGTTATCCGGATTAGCGTGCGGCAAGTTCGGTGCAAGTAAGTCGACTAGCACGTCTCCGCTGACGGTCGGCGAGCTGGGCGCGCTGAAAGATAAAAATCCGACCGAGCTTGCAGCGAAATACAATGGCAAGAAGGTCATCGTGGTGGGCGAGGTCCTGCAGGTCCCTTTCACGTACCCGGGCGCGTACGAGACGTTTGGTTATCAGTCCATATTGTTGACGGACCATCATGGCTCGGCAGTCGATTGTCAGGTAACAGAAGCTGAGGCCGCGAAGTTTAAGGATCTGAAGATCGACGATGTCGTGACCGTCACCGGCACGTTCAAATACGAAAAGTCGACGATGGATATCGAAGGCTGCTCGAAGGCGACCGCGGACAATATAAAATAGGTGGGAGATAAATCACTCCCACCTATCCTCATCCGAACAAAAAAAATTTTTACTTAACTCAAGATCCCCCGAAATTTTTCCTTCGAAACATCATACTTCGGGAAAAGCAGTTTCAAATCCCTCGTTCCAAGATGCTTGTTCGCCACTTCCGCGAACACGTCGCGGAAATCCGTGGTTACTGCGACGTCGCGTCCTTCGTTGAGCTGGTCCGATTTCAATCCTTTCCAATCACCGTACACTTTCCCGCCTTTAACGGAATTTCCGAGAACCAGCATCGCGTTGCCGTGGCCGTGATCGGTGCCGCGCGATCCGTTCTCGCGTGCGGTCCGGCCGAACTCGGACATCGTCAGCACGAGCACGTCGTCCATCCGGCCGCCGAGATCCGTCGCAAATGCGGCGATCGCTTGACTGAAGATTCGTAGAAAATTCGCAAGCTGGCCCTGTGCTCCACCCTGGTTCGTATGAGTGTCCCACCTGACGTCGTTGCCCGTGTCCGTGAACGCGATCTCAAGCCCGACCCCGGACTTTATCAATTGCGCGATCTGCATCAACGATCGCCCGAGCTCCGAGTTCGGATACACCGCGCCGTTCTCAGGTCTGTACTGAGCCGGGTTTGCACGCTTCAGGAAGTTCACCGCCTCGAAAGTTTCCCGTCCGGTTTCGCCGAGGTTGTCCTTCGCGTTCTCCTGATAGACGCCCTCGAACCCGCCCTTAAGATCGGCAGTATAAAGCCCGGCCTTAATCGAGAAGTCGGCGAGGTTGGTCATCGCGACCGACGGCGCTTTCCCGTATAGCGCACGGGGCAGCGACTGGGTCATCGAAACGGCGCGGAACGGCGATGCATCTTTCGCCGATTCCGCCTGCAGCACGCGATTCAACCAGCCGTCGCGCGTCGATTTATTTCCCGGCGTGCCCGACTCCATATAATCCTGAGCGTCGAAATGTGAACGCGTGTTGTCGGGCGAACCGGCACCATGAATTACGGCGAGCTGCTTCGATTTCCAGAACGGTGCAAGCGACTGCATCGTCGGATGCAATCCGAAATGTCCGTCAAGATCGATCCCCCCGTTTGTCTTGCCCGGCTGCGGGACCGCGATGGTGCGGCGAAGATCATAATATTCCGCGTCGCCGTGCGGGACCACCATGTTCAGGCCATCCACCGCACCGCGCTGAAAGATCGTCACTAGGACTTTCTTTTTCCCGTAACCGTTTTTCAACGCCTGGGCATTTGCGAACTGATGGAGGAAATCCGGCGCGGCGGCCATCAGGCCGAAGCTCGCTAAACCGATACCACTGGTTTTGAGAAAATATCTTCTGTCCATTTTTACTACCTCAGCGGAGAGTCACTTTATTAGACGCGGGTAGGGCGGCGATGGTCAATTTTTCTTTCTGGAACCCTTTTCCGACAGCTTTGCATCTTACAGCGTCAGACTTCCGGGGCCGTGAATGGCTTCGGCTTTCTCTCATCATTGCCGTCTCTCTTATCCACTCTCTTTGCTTACTCTTATCAATTGCGTTTGGGTCCTTTTTATCAATTGCCTCCGGCGTGTTCGGCTCCTTCTTATCAATTACCTCCGCTCCGTTCGGCTCCTTCTTATCAATTACCTCCGGCTTCAGCCGGAGGTCCGGGTGTATCCTCCGCGGCTTTAGCCGAAAATAAAAAAAGCGGCTTCGATCAAAATAGCTTTAGCTGAAGCCGAGTGGAATATGCATTTTTTTGTTTTCGGCCAAAGCCTTTCTTGGGGTATCCAGCAACCTCCGTCTGAAGACGGAGGCAAGTCATAGGAAAATCTCATCTACGAGCTAGCCGAAAACTAATTCAAAAATATCTCATCGACAAATATCCAGGAATCTCCGCCCGCTCCCGGATGCCAGCTCGGAATCTTGCCAATGTTGGACGCGCGGACCCGGACGTACCGGGCCGTTGTTGGTGAGATCGTCTGACGAAACTCTTTTACGGCCGGCTCCATTTCCTGCCGGGAAAAACCGGGTTTGATCTCAGCGACGCGGGTAAAGTTCACGCCGTCCGTCGAAGCTTCAAACTCGATCCGGTCCGGCATCCAGATCCACGAATGTGCCGATTGGAGAAAACTGCCGCCGACATTTTGGATGGTCGTCGTGCGCTGCAAATCGATGATGGCCTCGAACGTCTGGCCCTGATATCCCTGCCATTCTCCGCTCGCGAAATTCGCCGTGCCACGAAGCCCGTCGACGATCGCGTCGTCACCGCCCCCGGTGTACTGCGAGCTGTAAGGCGAAACGAGCCTAACCGTCCAATCTTTTAGACGTTTTTTGAAATTAGCTTCGACAGTTTTACTGGGCAAACTGTAACCCGGCGCGGTAGCGAAAGCTTTTATCATAGCGGTGTCGCTGACAGTAAAGGGGTCGGTGTATGCCAACCTCTTCCGCGCCGATTCTTCGCCGTGATTGTCGATCGTGTACGTGATCGACGCTCTCGGATTCAAGCTACTGATTCGCACAGTCGTTTTATCTTTGAATACTCGATCGCCTTCGATCACCGGGGCCGGGGGCATGTCGCGAAAAACCGTCGACGTCGAGACCGACTCGAACGCTTTGTCATTCGGCTTGTCGCTCATGTCGAGTGTAAGCACGCCGCCAGACATCATCTGTTCTTGGACGATGTAAGGAGCCGGCAGCGACGCGCCGTTCCACTTCGCTGAGTTGATGTAGATATTCGACCCGGAAACTTTTGGTGCGCGGATGACGAACTTCCTTCCGTTCTCGAGATTGAAGACGATCTGCTTGAACAGCGGAGTCCCGAGATCGTATCGCGTTGTGCCCGGCAGCACGGAATAGAAACCGCTGGCGCTCAAAACGTACCATGCCGACATTTGCCCGCAGTCCTCGTTTCCGATCAAACCGTCGGGCGTCGGCTTGTAGAAATTATCGAGAATCTCTCGGACTCGATACTGCGTCTTCGAGGGAGAGTAGGTGTAATCGTAAAGATACGCGATGTGATGTGACGGCTCGTTGCCGTGTGCGTACTGCCCTATCAATCCCGTGATGTCCGGCTGCTCGCGACCGGAAAGTTTTGCTTCGGTCGTGAACAGCTCGTCCAGCTTCGCGACAAATTTCTTGTCGCCGCCCATCAATTGCATGAGCCCCGTCACGTCGTGCGGAACAAAGAACGAGTATTGCCAGGCGTTGCCCTCGGTGAAATGAAATGTCACTTCCTGCGGCGCGAACGGTTTGATAAATCCGCCGTTCCGGCGCGGGCGAAAGAATCCCGTTTCCGCGTCGAACACATTTTCGAAATTACCCGCGCGGCGTCGATAGTGTTCCGCGTCCGCTTCTAACCGTTTCAGATATTCCGCGTCGCCGGGTTGCGTACCGTGTCCCGGCCCGAGCGAACGGCGGTTGTAAAGTATCCCGGCCATGCTCATCAGGCACCAGTCGTCGTAGGCGTACTCGAGCGTTTTCGAGACCGACTCGTTTTCGTCCTCACTCGAGATGAACCCTTTCTTTTTATACGCGGCGAGTCCGAAGTGATCGAGCTCGGCCGAATGCTTCGCCGCCTCGTACGCCTTGTCGTAATCGAATCCTTTCACATTTTTCGCCATTGCGTCGGCGATGACCGAAACCGCGTGATAGCCGATCATCGTGTCGGTCTCTTTACCCCACAATTCCCAAACCGGCAGACGCCTGCCTTGTTCGTAAATTCGAATGAACGTGTTGACGAAATCCGCCGTGCGTTTTTGATCGATGATCGTGTACAGCGGATGCGCGGCGCGGAACGTGTCCCAGAGGGAGAAGACGGTGTAGTGGTTCGATTGCGGATTTCGCGGGGCGCCGTTTGGAGTCCCGCCTTCAGGCGGCTTCTTCGCCGCGGGGGGCCGGCTAAAGCCGGGACTCCGAACGGCGGAACTCAAAGCGGCCGGATCCAAAACGTGTGTCTTCCCGTCATGTCCCCGATAACTTCCGTCCACGTCATTGAAGACGTTCGG
>DATLCA010000361.1:0-2553 GCA_035526605.1 Pyrinomonadaceae bacterium
CTACCGCCGCAGATCGCGGATGCGGTGGTCAAGGAAGCGGCCAATCCGAAACTCGTCGAAGCGAGAGTGGGTGCCCCTAAGACGACGCGTATCACATTTATCAAAGCGATGACTGAGCTGCTCGAGGATAAACCGGACGCATGGATCTCGACCACGAGCGAAGTGGCGGACGGCGAACGGGATATGGTCGTCGTCCTGACGGAAGCCGATCTGCCGCTCATCCGGAAAGTCCGCCGCGCTTTCGCCGCAAACGCGACGCCGCACTCGCCCGATTGGTACTCGAGCTTCACGCAGATAATCAACACCATTCAGGCGATGGCGAAGAACAAAAAGGCATCAAACTAATCTTATGTGTGGAATTGTCGGATACGTTGGAAACAAACAAGTGGTGCCGTTGATCATCGACGGTTTGAGGAAGCTCGAGTATCGCGGATACGACTCGGCGGGGATCGCGGTTGTCGATGAGGCGCATCATCTGGAGTTGCGCCGAGCCGAAGGGAAGCTGCGAAATCTCGAAGAGTGCATCCGGCTGAACCCGCTCGACGGGAATTACGGGATCGGCCATACCCGCTGGGCGACGCATGGACGTCCGACCGAGGAGAATGCGCACCCGCACCGCGATCAATCCGGAAAGGTCGTCGTCGTCCACAACGGCATCATCGAAAATTACTTGACCCTCAAAGAGCGGCTTGCTTCGAACGGGAGCACCTTCAAAACCGAGACGGACACCGAGGTCGTCGCCCATCTGATCGGGCATTACAAAGACAAGGAAAATCTCTCGCTCGAGGAAGCGACCCGCAAGGCGGTGAAAGAACTCCGGGGCATTTTCGCCTTGTCGATCATTTCCGTCGACGAGCCCGATACGATTATCGCCGTTCGTGAAGGCCCGCCGGTCGTTATAGGTCTGGGCGACGGCGAATTCTTTGTGGCGTCGGACATTCCCCCGATCCTCCAGCACACGCGCGACGTTTTCTTTCTGGGCGATCGCGAGATCGCGGTACTTACAAAAGATTCTGTCCGCGTCACCGACTTTGACGGGAGCGTTATCGAGCCCATACAGCAGCGCATAACCTGGGACCCGATCATGGCGGAGAAGGGCGGGTTCAAGCACTTCATGCTCAAGGAAATTTACGAGCAGCCGCGTGCGGTGCGCGACACCGTTCAGGGCCGTGTCTCGCTCGACACCGGGAAGGTTTACCTCGAAGAGATGGACATTTCCGAAGACGATTTCCGTTCGCTGACGTCAATTAAGATCGCAGCGTGCGGAACCAGTTGGCACGCGGCGCACGCGGGGAAGTTCATGCTGGAGAAACTTGCGCGTGTTCCCGTCGAAGTGGATTACGCTTCCGAGTTTCGATATCGCGATCCCGTGTTGACGGAGAACGATCTGCTCGTGGTAATTTCGCAGTCCGGCGAGACCGCGGACACGATCGCCGCGATGCGGGAAGCGAAGCAGGCGGGCTGCAAAGTTCTCGCGGTGTGTAATGTTCAGGGTTCGATGATCCACCGCGAGGCGGACGGAACGATCCTGACGCACGCGGGTCCGGAGATCGGAGTCGCATCGACAAAAGCGTTCACGGCGCAGATGGTCGCGCTCTACCTTTTCGCGCTTTATCTGAGTGGTATTCGCGAGTCGATCTCGCCGGATGAAAGTAAGAAACTTGCGCAAGATCTCGCGGAGTTGCCGCTAAAGATCGAACAACTATTGAACGATGCCGATTCGATCGAAGAGCTCTCGAAAGAATTTTTCCGTGTGCAGGATTTTCTTTATCTTGGCCGCGGGATAAATTTTCCCGTCGCATTGGAAGGCGCTCTGAAATTGAAAGAGATCAGTTACATCCACGCTGAAGGTTATCCCGCCGGCGAGATGAAGCACGGCCCCAACGCGCTGATCGATGAGAAGTTGCCCGTAGTCGTCGTCAACACGCGCGAGCCCGGGAACGAATCCAGCGAGCTGCGATACGAGAAGACGCATTCCAACATCGTCGAGGTGAAAGCCCGCGACGGCATCGTCATCAGTGTCCTAACCGAAGGCGACCAGATGAGCTCGAAGGTTTCGAATCACGTCATCGAGGTCCCGGCGACTTCAGATCTGTTAGGTCCGATCCTTTCGGTAGTCCCGCTTCAATTGTTGTCGTATCACATCGCGGTCCGCCGCGGGTGCGATGTGGACCAGCCGAGGAATTTGGCGAAGTCGGTGACGGTGGAGTAGTTGGAGACCCGCCTTCAGGCGGCCAACCGTTACCGTTACGCGCTAAGGCCAACGGAGTCGCCGACTGAAGGCGGGACTCCGAACTTCGGACTCCGGACTTCGAACTGCGAACACGTCTTATGAAAGCAATTGTCGTTCACGAATATGGCGGGCCCGAGGTTCTGGCAGTCGAAGATGTGCCTACGCCCGTGCCGGGGGCGACACAGGTTCTCGTCGGAATCCAGGCAGTCGGCGTCAATCCCGTTGACACATATCTTCGTTCGGGCAATTACGCCAACGCGCCGACACCACCTTACACGCCGGGCAAAGACGGGGCCGGTGTCGTCGAGCGAGTCGGCGAC
>DATLCA010000362.1:0-5848 GCA_035526605.1 Pyrinomonadaceae bacterium
TTCGTGTGTTTCGTGGTTCCCGCTTAAAACACCCGCAGGGATCGAGACTAAACCGCTAAGCAAAAGCGGAGGCAAAACCACGAAACACACGAAACACCACGAACGAAATCCAAAACTGAAATAACGAACCCACACGAAATCACTCGAACAAAACGAAGACACGAACAAAGCTAAGACACGAACAAAGCGACGCGCGGCGTCGATATGCACGAACACGGCGCACACCGCAAAGATTCAGACAAATGTGCTAAGGCAATCATTCGAATGCTTCGGAAGGCTAACTGGAAGGACAAACTGCTGTATCGGATCGGCCGGCGAAAAATCTTCAGGGTTGCTGGCGACTCGATGCTTCCGACCTTAAAGGACGGCGACGCAGTAATGATCGTGACGCGATCTCCGGCGTCGGTCGGTGACATCGTCCTCGCCCAACATCCCTACAAGCAGAGTGTGAAGATGCTCAAGCGGGTTGCGGCGATCGATGAAAGCGGGCGATATGAGCTTGTCGGCGATAATGCCCACGGGAGTTCCGACAGCCGCATGTTCGGGACAATTGCGATCGAACACGTTCTCGGCAAAGCGGTGTGTGTTGTGAAATAGAAACAGAAAACCGGTGATCGTCCACAGCGATCACCGGCGCGTTTCCGTGATGCCTCGGGGCTACTCGATCTTCGAGTCCGTGTGCGGCGTAAAGTAATATACAGCTCCGCCGTCGGTTCCTCCAACGATGCCGCTGCCGTCAGCACTGACGAACATCGGCCAATTCATGTTCGGCGTCGGGTAACTCCACATTTGATCGCCGGTCGCTCCATCGTACAGCGAAAAGCTTCCCGGAAATCCATCGGGATAACCATCCGCCACCGCCACAAATTTTCCCGATGCATCCATGCTTGTGCTGTTGGGATTGTGCAGCGTAGGTTGCTCCCAGATCTTGCTCAAAGTTCCCCAGTCGTTCTTGATCGCCACGACCGCTCCGGCTTTTCCCTTATTGCTGACCGCCGACAGCATGCCGCCGTCATCAGTTATCGCAACCCAGCCGACCCGGCCGCCCGTGTCGAGAGTGTACATGCCCGCATAGGTCGGCGGGCCGAGCGTCATCGACGTCTGGCTGAAAAGGTACACTGTGCTACTCGGACCGCCTCCGGCAACGGCGAACCATTGTCCGTCGGGTGTCATGGCGATCGCGTGGATTGTCGTAAGAGCCGACGTGTCGCTCCAGACGTACTTATTTCCAAATACGCCGCTGTGATTCTCAACGAGATAAAGATTTCCGTAATAGTCGCCGGCCAGGATCCACGATCCGTCGGAAGTGATCGCGACCGCCTGCGCACTGTTAGGGATTTTCGATCCTGCAGGCGGGCTCGCCAGACCCAGCTTCGCGGGATTTTCCGAAAATACGCCCCCCTCTTGCGGGAACAGGTAAACATCATCCGCAGCAGCTACGAGAAAAGACCCATCCGAAGAAAGCGCCAGGCCATTCACGCGCTCTCCCAGTCTGAAGTCCAGTATGTTGTCAGGTCCGTTTGCCACGTCGTACGCCCGAACGAATCCCTGCAGCGTCGGCGTTTTCGAAAACCATCCGCCCGATGCTGCGACATTCCCCTCGCCCGAGATAGCGACGGAATAGACTCCCTCGTAACCCTCGAACATGTCGGCCCACAGCGGCATTCCGTCGCCGTCGTAACAATACGTCCCGAATTGGTTCGATTCCAGCGCGGGCGCCGGCTCCGCCATCGGCGGTTTGTAAACGTGATAAAAAGTACCGGCCACCACTCGTCGCCCGTCGGCGGAAATCGCCGTCGAGTTTACGTAGAAGGGTGAATTTGTTTGCGCCTCCCATTTCAGAAATGAAAAGGGTTGAGCTTCTGCTGCGTACATTTTTTATTCTCCTTGGGGAAATCCGTAAAACCCTTGTCACTTACCTCATCTGGATAATCCGACCTGCGTGACGACGGCCTGGAAGCGAGCTTCCCCACGCAGCGAGTCGAAGTGCGGCTCGACATTCAGGTATTGGAGCTGCGGATCGCGCTCGCGGAATGCTTTCTCGAGCGATTCCAGCGCCGCGGCCTTTTCGCCAAGGCCGGTGTAGAGTACTGCCAGCCCGACCGGCGATACGAACTCACTGCCTGATCCAAGCACTCGTGAGATTTCTCGTGCCTCCTCCGGCTGACCGTTCCGAGCGAGCGCGTAGCCGTAGTAACACCGCGTCGCGGTCGTGTTGTCGCCGAGCTCGATAGCCCGCCGGTAGTCGGCAACGGCGTCACCGAACGACCCCCGCCCGGCGTTTACGATTCCGAGCCACGCATGTGCGACCGGTGAGTTGGCGTCCAGGTCGAGCGCTTTACGAAGCGCTCCACTCGCCTCGTCATAACGGCGTGCGTTGTAATAAACCGCCCCGAGCGATACATGAGACTGAAGACGTAGCGGATCCAGCTCGGCCGCGCGTTTCATCTCCGCGATCGCGTCGTCGTGACGGCCGAGCACGCTAAGATAAATGGCGTAGGCTTCGTGGCCTTCGGCCAGATTCGGGTTCAATTCGCTCGATCGCCGATATTGTACTTCGGCTCCAGCCCAGTTCCAGTTGTCGCGTTCGACCTCGGCGAGCACGAGATGCGCAAGCGCGATGCGGTCGTCGAGCTGCAGAGCTTTTTCCGCCGATCGTGCGGCCTTTGGATTGGCTTCGGCCGGATCAACAAAAGCATTACTGCTCGATATCCGGTAAGCATAAGCAAGCTCGGCGTGCGCGTCCGGATAGCCGGGCTCTTCGTTGATCGCTCCCTCGTAAAGCTCGATCGCCTTCCGCGTGCTTTCCGGCGTGTACTGCCGCAGGGCAAATCGCGCACGAAGCAGCTGCTCGAAGGCGCGAGGCTTCACCAAATCCCGCTGCGTCATTTCGGCAGGCCCGATACTCGGTTCGAGGGCACGCAAGCGTTCGGCGATCCCAAGCGAGATCTCTTCTTGTATCGATTGAGCTTCGCCGGCATTCCGGTTAAAAACCTGGCTCCAGAGCTGACGGTTGTCCTGCGCGTCGACGAGCTCGACTCGAACGGAAAGCTGGTCTGCCCGTTGGATGACACGGCCCGTCACCACGGCCCGTATCCCAAGCGCCTTCGCAGCATCGGCCGCGGCGTCCTGGCCGCGAAACTTGAAAGACGAATTTCGAGCGATGACCTTGAGGTTGGGCAACAGGGTCAGCCGGTCGATAATGCTCTCGCTGATGCCGTCGGAGAGGTAATCAAGATTCGGGTCGCCGCTACCATTTTGAAATGGCAAAACAGCTATGGAGTTCAGGCTACCAGGCGACGTAAATTTGTAATATGCCGCCACTCCCATCACCGCAACGAGAACAGCCGCGGCCGACAGGAGAAGGATGTTTCTCCTCCGGCTTGCCGCACGGTCTTTCCCGGTGACAGCGTCGGAGGCGATGAGGTCCGGCCCCGACCCACGGAGGTTCTCCAAGGTCGCGATCTGTCGGGGCTCGAGCCTCATGGTGGGGAGTGTCTCCGATCCCAAAAGTTCGGACCGGCCGGAATCGCGGCCCGGAGCGCGGTCGCTCGCGAGTTCCTTCAGATCTTGCAGGAAGTCCGTCGCCTTCTGATATCTTTTGTCCGCGTCCTTTTCGAGAGCTTTGCGCACGATCCGCGCTAGTTCTTCCGAGGTAGCGTCGGAGCCATTGCTCAACGGCTCAGGTTCCGATTTGAGGATGCCCGCGAGAACGTCCGTGGTCGTCTCGCCCTCGAACGGCCGGACGCCGGCCAACATCTCATAAAGGATCACACCCAGGCTCCAGATGTCGGAACGGCCATCGATCTTTTTGCCGCGGGCCTGTTCGGGCGAAAGGTACTGGGCCGTTCCCATGACGATCCCACGTTCGGTGTTTATTTGGACTTCCGTGAGGGCGTCCGATCCTGTCTGCCGCGGGGACTCGGTCTCGTGCAGCTTTGCGAGACCGAAGTCCAGAACCTTTACCAGCCCGTCCTCGCGGATCATGATGTTCTCGGGTTTGATGTCGCGATGAACGATGCCGTTCGAGTGCGCGGCGTTCAAAGCGGCGCCGATTTGGCTCGCGATCTCGATAGCCGAATCCCGGGAAATGCTCCCACGTCGGATCCGCTGCCGCAATGTCTCGCCATGAACGTATTCGGTCGAGATATATCGCAATCCATCTTCGTGACCTACCTCGTAGATCGTCAGTATATTTGGATGATTAAGGGCCGATGCGGCCTTCGCCTCGCGGACGAAGCGGCGAATGTTCTCGTCATCACCGGCCAGGTCGGCGGGCAGTATTTTAAGGGCGACACGACGCTCGAGCTCGAGATCGCGGGCGAGGAAAACCTCACCCATTCCTCCTTGGCCGAGCTTGGAGCTGATGAGGTAGTGGGAAAAGCGGGCATTCTCCGTAAACGTGGACACTTTGTGCGTTAGATTAGCATAGGTTTGCCGCATTTGATCCGTGAAACCCTTGGTTCGGGCAAGTGAACTTCGGGCATCGGGATGGTAGAATTACGGTGAGCTGACCGTATGATCGAAGAAAAAGTTTTAGTCCAGAATTTCCTGAATCGAAAGAACCGCGAACGCCTGAAAAAGCCTGACTGGCTGAAGATCAAGCTTGGCGATCCGCGCAATCAGAACGCGGTGCTCGATCTGATCAGCGGATTGAACCTGCACACCGTCTGCCAGGAAGCGAAATGCCCGAACATTTTCGAATGCTGGACCGACAAGACGGCGACCTTCATGCTCGGCGGCGACACGTGCACGCGCCACTGCGGATTCTGCGCGGTGAACAAAGGCAAACCGATGGAGCTCGACGCGATGGAGCCGACGCACGTAGCTGAGGCCGTAAAGCATCTCGATCTCAAACACGCCGTTATCACTTCGGTGAATCGCGACGATCTTCCGGACGGTGGCTCGATGCACTGGGCCGAGACGATCACGAAAGTTCGCGAGCTGAATCCGGAATGTAAGGTCGAAGTGCTGATCCCGGATTTCAACGGGGACCAAACTGCGCTGAACAATGTCCTCGAGGCGCGGCCCGACGTTCTCAATCACAATACGGAAACGATCGCACGGCTTTATCGCCGCGTGCGTCCCGATGCGATTTACGAGCAGTCGATGGAGCTGCTCACCCGAGCAGCGCATTTTCGCGACACGCAGTTCCCGACGATGCTCACGAAGAGCGGGATCATGGCCGGCCTCGGCGAGACCTTCGAAGAAGTCGTAGAGCTGATGAAAGATCTGCGTGCCGCGTCGTGCGACATCATGACGATCGGGCAATATCTCCAGCCGTACGAAAAACGCCTGCCCGTCGAGCGCTATGTCACGCCGGAAGAATTCGCCGAATGGAAAAGGATCGGCGAAGCGATGGGCTTCAAGCACGTCGAGTCGTCGCCGCTGACGCGATCGTCCTACCACGCACGACAGCAGACAGGCTCCGCCGCTTAATCCCAGGATAATTAAACTGGACACGGGTAAATCTTCGGCGCTATCATTCCGCCGTCTTTACACCCAAATCCTATGAACTTAATTCGCCTGCCCCACAGCGCCGTAATCCGCTTCGGATTCGGCGCATTCGTTTTGGCCCTGTCGCTTCCATTTGTTTCGGCGGCTCAAGAGTTGAAGTGGGAACTCGTGCTTCCCTTTCGCTTCATTCGGGATCCAAACGCAATGAACGAATTGAAGCTCGCTTATGAGTCGATTAAAGACGCGGGCGACAATTCGGCGGAAGGTTTGGAGCGCAAGCTTCAGGATTTGCATGAGACCGAGGTCGGCCAACGCCGACAGCGCGATCTCGCTCGGTGTCTGGCTGAGGCCAAGGGAACGCCGGCTGAGTGTGATAAACAAACCCGATATC
>DATLCA010000363.1:0-18288 GCA_035526605.1 Pyrinomonadaceae bacterium
TCTTTGAGTCGCTCAGCCGCGTCGTCGACAAACTCTTCAAACGGCGCATACGGTTCGATCGACGCAAACGCGAACCCGCCGCGGGTTGCAAAAGGAATTCGCTTTAGGTCGTCGTCCTCTGTCGGGAAATTTCTGACTCCGGCAAACTCCGGCATGGACAGGAATTTCCCGCTCAGATCAAAACGCCGCCCGTGATAACCGCAGCGGATCAAGCTTGCTTCACACGCGCCATCGACAAGGATCTTTCCGCGATGGGTACAAACATTGGACAGGCAATTGACGCCGGCATCGGTCTTCGACAGGAGGACGGGCTCATCCAAAATACCCGGCAAAAGCGTGAGCGGTTTTAGATTTTCGGGTTCGTCCAGTCGACCGAGGAACTGCCACGAGCGCGCAAAGATCTTCTCTTTCGATAATTCAAAAAAGCGTTCGCCGGTGTAAAAACTCGCCGGCAGCGTCTTCGCTGTTCGGATGTCTGGATCGATGGAGAAGTCCGTCATTTTTCCGGATGTAATTGTTAGTCTGGTAATTACAACTCAGGCTAATCTTCGTACAGCAGGTAACAAGGTGAAGAGGAGTCGCGGATGAAGCCGCGTCCGACCAAACCCCGTCCGAATGCGGAGTGAAATTTTTCCCGGATCCCGAGCTGCGCATCGAGGGCCTTTTCCGCCGCCCGGTTTACAACTTCGCTCCAGTTCACGGGAATCGCGATCCGCATAGCGGGCTCTGCTTCATCACGAAAATTTTTCCCGGCCGCGAGAGCAGCAACCTTGTCGCTTTCGAGATGCCATTCGGCAAACAAACGGTCACTTGCGAGCCCGATCTTTTGATCAGGCGAAGTCGAATAATCAGTCCCGTAAAAATTATCCTGGTATTCCGTGACGATCGCTCCGAGCTTCTCCAGATTGAAAAAAGCGTTACGTGCTTTTACCGGCTCGAAGGTCCACTTGATAAACTTCACACCTTCCAGCAAAGCACGATCCCTCTGCGCCCATTTCAAACGCGCTCCGACGCCGGAACCTTGAAAACTGGCGCGGACGGCCGTCATGTGCGAGTAGAAAGCCTTCTCACCGCGCAAGAAAGCAGGGACGCTGAGCACGAAACCGACGAGCTGGTCTCCCGAGAAAGCGCCGAGTGCGAACCCGCCGGCGTTTTTCGTGACGACGAAATGCCGCACCGGCGAGATCTCTATCTCGGGCAAGGCAAAGACTTCACGCTGCAGATCGACACAGGCGGCGAGCTCTTCGAGCGTCGAGCACTCGCGAATTTCGATTTCAGTTTTCACACGGCTTTAGCTTTCAAAATCAGTATTTCAAAAACTTTCGCAGGTTGTTTTCGGGGTGTCAAACGCGAGGGTTGATGAAATAAATCCTTAACTTTCCGAGGCGGGATTTGCTATCATTGCATGGCTTGTCCGCCCACCCCGCCGGAGCCGCCTTTTCCAATGACGCCCCAGAACAACCTTGATCTAAAGGGAAATTTCCAGAAACACCCGTTTGCGGAACTGCTCGTCGAGATCGTGCAGGCGAAGCTAAGCGGGAGCTTGCGCGTCGAACGAGCTAAACAGAAAAGCGTCATTTATTTTCGCGACGGGGCGATCGTCTATGCGGTCTCGAACGCACGCGAACAAAGATTGTTCAGCATCCTGCTCAACCGCAAGAAGACAGATCAAAAAACACTTGGGCAGTTCCCGGATTTCGCGAACGATCTGGAACTTGCCGCAGGGCTCGCAGCCAAGAAGGTTTTTACAAAGATTGAGGTCGACGAATTGGTTGCCGCGCAGGTCGAGTCCGTGGTCATTGACGTTCTTACATGGCCGGCGGGGGACTGGCTCTTTAGCCCGCTGACGCGACTCCGCGACGATCTGGTTTACAAAACCAACGTGCATAAAGTGCTCGTCGATTACGCCCGATGTCTGCCATCGCAGGATGTCTACCAGCGCTTCCGAAGTGTCGAGGAGGCGTTTTGCCGGGAGCCGAGGCCCACGTCCGGGATTCTTCTACAGGCCCATGAGCAGTACGCACTCGACCAATTTAACGGGACCCAGCTTACGATCAAAGAGGTCCGGCCGTTTTGCAGCCTGCCCGAGACTGCACTTCTCCAGGCCCTCTATGTGCTCTGGCTCGGCGGACTGCTCACACGGCGCGATTGGAATTCGGCTTTCACGCCGGCGAGGATAGATCAGATTCGTGCCGCGAAAGTTTCGCTCGTCAAAAGTGCCGAAGCACCGATCAGAACGATAACGGAAACTCCCGACAAGGAAGCTCTGCCGGAACCGGAGGCGGCGACAAGCGCGAAGCCGCCCGAGATCGAGTTGTCGCTCGAGGACTATCTCGACCGCGTGGAAAGTGCGGAAACGCATTACGACGTTCTGGGGATAAATCCCGCGGCCGCGGCCGGGGATATCAAGAACGCCTACTTCGCGATGGCGAAGCTTTTCCACCCCGACCGCTTTCATCGGGAAGCCCCCCAGAAATTGCGGCGGATCCAGATCGCATTTACGCAGATCGCACATGCGTACGAGACCCTAAAACTACCCGAATCGCGCGAGAACTACGACTTCAAGATGCGCAAGCAGCTGGAGTATCGGGAAAAACGCAGAGCGGCGGGCGAGGCCGAGACAACGGCGGCGGAAAGCAATCAGGCCGAGCAGGGGCTCGGAAGTTTTGAGCAGGCGATGGCGGCGATCAATGAAGAAGAGTTCGCGGCCGCGGCCGGTCATCTATCACGGGCGGTCCATTACAGTCCCCAGAACGCGCTCTACCACGCATATTTCGGATATGCCCTGTCGCATCTGGAGAAGCAGCATCACAAGGCCGAAGCCTCGCTGCAAACCGCCGTCAGAATGGATCCGAAGAACCCGAAGATCCGGATGATGCTGGTGGAGTTTTTCATCGATATGAAAATGGCGAAACGGGCGGTAGGCGAGCTCAACCGATTCCTGGAGCTCGTCCCGGGAAACAAGGAGGCGACGAAGATGCTCGCGGAGATTCAGCCACCGGTCGGCACGCCGGGGTAAGCCGAGGTTGACGAGACAAGAGACAAGAGACGGGAGACAGGAGAACCGGACCGGGTTCTCTTGTCTCCCGTCTCTTGTCTCTTGTCCCCCATCCCCTCCCCGCGCTTGAAACTTCATCGCGGAAACTGGAAACTATCAACCTATGCAAAGCACACCCGCAGCTGAATCGCGTTTTGATGAAAAGCTGCTCGAGCTCTCCTCTCAGATGGACGAGTTCGAAGGGTATTCGCACGCCCACGGCCTTCGGATCGCGACCATCGCGGACGCGATCGGCAAACAGTTCAATCTTGCGGCGCACGATCGTTTTTTTATGCAGCAGGCGGCACTCGTTCATGACATCGGCGAGGTTGTCATGAATCGCGAGTACATTAAGGAAAGCCGCGGGTTGACCCCGGACGAGATCCTGGATGTCCAGCGTCATCCGGTTATCGGCGAGCAGGAGTCGGCCCGTCGCGGAATGTCGCGCGGCGTTCAGCTTCTTATTCGATGGCACCACGAATGGTGGAACGGCGGAGGCTACCCGGATGCCCTCGAAGGCGAACAGATACCGCTTGCTGCGCGAATTCTACGCGTCGCCGACAGTTACGCCGCGTTGACCGACGATCGCCCGCGCCGCCACGCGATGAGCGATCCCGAAGCAAAGCATTACATGACGGAGTGGGCGGGGCTCGAGTTCGACCCGAAGGTTGTTAAAGCTTTTCTTTCGATCGATACGGCCACCTATATCACCTCCGCTGCCGACCAGGCCGAGGCCGATCGAAAGTTCAGATTTTCGTCCTGATATCCGGCTAACGCCGCTGATACCTACTACACAAGATGACCCATTCACCAAAAGCCACCCCGGCAAGTTGGCTTGCTTTCGAATTGAATATTCTCCGCCGCCTTGATTTCAAATCGGTGGCGATCCCGTTTACCGGAGAGCCGACGCTTGGCGCATATCTAAAGCGGCGCGACGTCCGGGTGCTCGCGAACGATCTGCTCCAGTCGTCATGGACGAAGGCGGTCGCCGCGATCCAGAACAACAGCGAGAAGCTTTCCGACGACGACGTCAACAACGTGCTCGAGGACGTTTACGTTCCCCGTCACAAACTGCACAACCCGGCGCTCCGGAACTGGTTCAACGAAACGGATTCGTGGTGGTTCGACAACGTGCGGCGAAATCTGGACGAGCTCCAGTCGCCATTCGCATTTGCGGTCGCGGCCGGGCTCGCGATGCAGGTCGGCGATTATGTGATGTCGTTCACGCCGGAATCTCTGGAGCTTCGCCAGCCGTTGTCGACGGTGTATCGCCGGTTGTGGACGATCCTGCCGGATCCGGTCAACAACGGCCAGAACAACAGCTGTCAGAACAAGAACCCCAACGAGTTTATCGCGGAGAGTTTTACCGATCTCATGTTCCTGAGGCTTCCCGCTTCGGGCGCCGGGACGATGCGCGGATTCTCGGACAAAGTATTGTGGCGTGAAGAATGGCTTCGCGGCGGAGACGATTTTTGGAAGGACGTGGAGCAAACACGAAACGGAAAGCTCGGTATGCCGGTGGAAACCAAATCTCAGTATTTGCGCTTGCTCGAAGAAACCCTTCGCGCGGCGTCGCACATAAAGAACTGGGCGATCGCCCATGTCGAAAGCGGATTCATTTCTACGCAGGATCTAGTCGAAGTCATCGGCCGCATCCGCCGCGTCGACACGATCTACACGAAAGATTTCTCAGAACTGACCGGCACCAAGGCGGTCATCATCACTGCGTAAAAGCGAGAACCGCGTTAGTGATCTGGCAACATTATCGGCGGTTCACACTAAAGTCCGCTTGAAGGCTGCGTGTCAACCGGTCTCCCGAACTCACCCCGGCCTTTCGCCTAGACCTTTAGGCCGTTTTGTCGACAAGTCTCCAGCCGAATCGCTTTATCTGCCGCATCGGCCATATCGAGACAATGGGCCCCGACGCCGAACAAAATAAATGAAGCGCCGACCAGTATCGCGCTTGTCGTGTAAGCTCCGGAGCTCACACGTATTAGATCGCTCATTGCTAGAAACGCGATCACAAGCCCGCCCAGGCCGGACGCCACGCCGAGCAAAGCCGAGATAAACAAACCCACACTCCAGCGTTTGAGCGCGCTCTTTAATTGGGTGGCATCAATGTCGGAGAGACCACGTTCGACCTCATTGATTGCTGTGACCATAGTCATTTTCTCGATGTTCAATATCGGAAGCTGCACATCGATCAATCTACGTCTTACCGCATAAGGGCGGGATAAGACCTTCGTAAGGAATTTATAAGTCCTTCCGATTTTGGAAAAACGCTGGCAAAAATTCCTCCCATCCGCCCCGCTCTTTACGACTTCTTTACGCCTTCTTTATGTCATCCTTACCGAATCGGAGCTAGGCTGATTATCTTGGGACGCGGAGAGGCACGATCAGGACCTGGTCGTGCCTTAAGTGCGTTTTAGGAAAGCCGGGAGGCTTAGCTCAGGATGGCGACAAGCAAACAAATTGCCGTGAGCAGCGGCGTAAAAGATTGGTTTATGAAGGGCGTCGCGCAGGCGGAAGCACCCTTCGCAAAAGAAAAGGTCCACCACAAACACCCGTGGTGGCAGGTCATGTGCCTGACCGGTGTGGACTACTTTTCGACGCTCGGATATCAACCCGGCATCGCGTTCGCGGCGGCAGGCGTGCTCTCACCCATAGCCACGCTTATCCTCATCCTGCTGACCTTGTTCGGCGCCCTTCCGATCTATAACCGGGTCGCGGCGGAAAGCCCGCACGGACAAGGTTCGATCTCGATGCTCGAGCAACTTCTGTCTCGCTGGAAGAGCAAGCTTTTCGTGCTCGCGCTGCTCGGTTTTGTCGCCACCGATTTCGTTATCACGATCACCCTGTCGGCCGCCGATGCGGCGGAGCACATAGTTCACAACTCGTTCGTCGAGACCCATTTTCCGCAGATCGATCATCCGGTCGTGGTCACCCTCGTCCTTGTCGGCCTACTCTCGGCCGTCTTCCTTAAAGGCTTCAAGGAAGCGATGGGGATCGCGGTTTTTCTCGTTGCCGGGTACCTCATCCTGAACTTGGTCGTCATCGCGACGGGAATTATGGCGATCGCCGCGGAGCCCTCGCTGCTGACGAATTGGCAGGCGGCTGTTTTCGCCGCTGGCGGCGGTGGAAGCGGACTTCGAAGCATTCTCATGGTCGCGGGACTGTCACTCCTGGTATTTCCGAAGCTCGCGCTTGGGCTCTCCGGCTTCGAGACCGGCGTCGCGGTGATGCCGTTGATCGACAGTCCTAACCGCATCGAGAAAACGCGCCGGCTCTTAAGGACCGCTGCCCTTATCATGAGTTTCTTCCTCATGTGCAGCAGCTTCATCACCAGCGTCCTGATACCAGCGACCGAGTTTGCACCAGGCGGCAAAGCTCAGGGCCGAGCCCTCGCCTATCTGGCGCACCAGCATCTCGGAGAGATGTTCGGTACGGTCTACGATGTGAGCACCATCCTTATCCTATGGTTCGCCGGAGCGTCGGCTATGGCCGGACTACTGAATATCGTTCCACGTTATCTGCCGAGATACGGGATGGCCCCGAACTGGGCCCGCGCGTCGCGACCGCTGGTGCTCATTTTCACCGGGATATGTTTTGCGATCACGTACATTTTCGAGGCCGATGTGGAAGCCCAGGGCGGAGCCTACGCGACGGGTGTTTTGGTGCTTATGACCTCGGCGGCGATCGCGGTGACGATCTCGGCGTGGGTGCGAAAGCAGCGAGCTCGGTGGGTCTTCTTGTTCATCTCCGTGGTCTTCGCGTACACGACGGTAACGAACATCGTCGAGCGGCCTGACGGGATCAAGATCGCATCGCTCTTCATTCTCGGCATCGTCGTCGCCTCGTTCGTATCGAGGGCGATGAGAACGACCGAACTTCGCGTTCAGAAGATCGAGATGGACGAGACGTCACAAAGTTTTCTCGACGACCTCGCCGAAGGCGAGATCCGGATCGTCACCAATCGTCGCGAAACCGGCGATGTCGCCGAGTACCGATTTAAGGAGCACGAGAAACGGGTCGACAATCACATTCCGGCGAATGACCCAATACTTTTTTACGAGATCGATATCGGCGACGCGTCAGAGTTTACTGGCGAGCTTCAGATCTGCGGAGTAGAGGTGGCGGGCTATAAGATCCTTCGCACGAAAGCTCCCGCGGTGCCGAACGCGATCGCGGCGCTACTGCTTCACTTGCGCGACGCGACCGGCAAGATACCGCACGTATATTTTGGATGGAGCGAAGGTAATCCGATCCAATACCTGATCCGCTATATTCTTTTTGGCGAGGGCGACACCGCACCGGTTACCCGGGAGATATTGCGTCAGGCGGAGCCTGATCCCGAGATACGTCCGAGCGTTCACGTTGGGGGCTAAGAGGAACTGAAGCGGTAGCCCACCCATGGCTCAGTTGAAATATACTTGGGCGACGACGGATCAACTTCTATCTTCTTTCTTAGCTGGCCGACGAAAACCCGGAGGTACTCCGTCTGCTCCGTAAAGTTCCCGCCCCAGACGGCTGCGAGGATTGCCCTGTGCGTAACGACCTTTCCGCGATTTCGAAACAGAAACGCAAGCAGGTCGAACTCCTTGGGAGTCAAACGGACCTCGGCTCCGCGCACTTGCACCTCATGTTTCGCGATATCGATGGCGAAGTCTCCGTCTCTCATCGCCGCGAACTCGTCATCGCCTGCGGGCGACCGCCGCAAGGCAGCTCTTACGCGAGCAAGGAGCTCGTCGATCCCGAACGGCTTCGTCACATAATCATCCGCACCGGCATCGAGTGCCGCAACCTTGGTTCGCTCTTCGCCCCGAACCGAAAGTACGATTATCGGCAGTAGAGATTCTTTTCGAATTGCCTTGCAGAATTCGATGCCGTCCATCTCAGGCATCTGAAGATCGGTGATTACGAGATCCGGGTTCCAATCGTGAAACGTGTCGAGGGCGGAAACGCCGTCCGCCGCGGTTCTGACGTCGTAGCGGTGCGCCGTCAGGCTTTGACGTAGCACCCGAGTGATCTGCGATTCGTCATCGACGACAAGTATTCTTTTTGCCGACATAGCTGGTTTACTTTGAGGCCGCCTTCGTACCGGTCTCGCCGGCCTCTATGGGTAGTTCGCAAACGACACGCGTCGTAAAGTCCCCGCCGCCGTCCTCGATCCAGATCCTGCCGCCCTGCGATTCGATCATTCCCCTCGCGATCGTGAGCCCGAGACCGAGGCCGCTCGTACCGGTCAGAACATCTGAATCTCCGCGTCTGAAAAATTTATCGAAAACGCGTTCGCGGTCGACGCTCGGTATGCCTTCTCCCTCGTCTTCGACGACGATCCTCAGTTTCGAACCTGACGTAAGACGAGCGGACAATCTAATACGCGAGCCCCGCGGCGAATACTTCGCTGCATTATCGAGGAGCGTGAAGACGACCTGGGAAACTGCCGCGGCGTCGAGAACCACCGCCGGAATGTCCGCAGCGATAGAGGTTTCCAGCAAGTGATCTTCGAGCGGGGCCCGTGCGCGGTTCACAGCATGGCTTATAATCTCCTCGACCGAAGAAGTTGCGCTGCGGACATCGAGCGCGCCGGCCTCGACCTTGGCGATCCCGACCATGCCTTCGATGAAATCGTTGAGGCGGTCGGTTTCCTCGTTGATGATGTTCAAGAATTCCTTTTTCGAGCCTTCGTCGAGGTCCGTCGTATCAGATTCACTCAAGAGCGTTGTGACGGAAGCCTTGATCGAAGTGAGGGGCGTCCGAAGATCGTGGGTGACCGCGTCGAGGAGGGCCGATTTTAATTTTTCACTGCGGCGCACCGCTTCCGCCTCGCTAACCTGGTCGACGGCGGCCTTCAATTCTTCGAACAGCCCTTCGATTTTTTTCTGACGGGCCTCGGATTCTTCAGCGCGTCGCCGGGCGTAACCGGAGAGCTGGCCCGCGACGACGGCCGTAATTATGAATGCGCCGAACGCCACCCAGTTTTCCGCCCCGGAAATATTGAATGTGTAGAACGGTGGCAGAAAAAAGAAATTGAAGCTTAGAATGCCCGAGATCGCGGTTGCCAGTCCTGCACGGCTTCCAAAGAGTGTCGAGGAAAGAAGCACCAGAAGCAGAAGCGTGAGGGCGACCTCGGTCGAGTTCACATACTGCCGGAACGGAAGAAGTATCCCGCTAATGAGAATAACCGCACCAATGGAAATAAGCGCGGCACTCGCTTTTCCAATGTCTATAAGTCTAGATTGCATTCACAATTTATTCTTGAATCGTCTAATTCGTCTCGACCGCAAATTCTTGTTCGCCTGCGCGGACATCGGTTGTAAAATCCTCGCGCCGATGCCGGAGGAACCATACTATACCTGACAAAGCGGATAGTACCCCGGAAATGATCGTCAGCACCTGAGGCGTGATGTAGAGCATGGCCTCACTTGAAATATAGCTCGATATCCCAAACATCGTGAGCTCGGCTCCGCGGTCGAGCGTCGAGATGCGCCCGCGGATGTAGTCGGGCAAACTGCGCTGAAAAAGAGTTTCCTGTATCGCGTATTCGACTCCGACAATCGCCCTCGAGACAAACGTAAAAATCGCGAACAACAGCAAAGTCGGCATCATTCCGGCCAGCGAGAACAATAGGCCGTGGACGATAAGCGTGGTCCCAATGAACATACTGTGGCCATTGTTCCGATCGAGCCATGCAGATGTTCGATGGGCGATCAGCATTCCAACGGTAAGGCCGAACCCGGCCGCCGTCCAGAGCATCGCTACTCCGACGTCAGGGTTCCATTTTTCAACCGCGGGAAAATGCACGCCGCCCATCCTTTCAAAAATGACGTTGATCGCTCCGCCGCCCGTCGCCCATATCACGTTCATGATCAGGATCGTGAGGGCAAAATGATTTACCAAAGTGTATCGAAATCCTTCCTTGAGCTCGGTCGCGAACGTCGGTTTCGCCGCTCGGCCCGCCATCCGCTCGCCCGTTTCGGCGTCGCGCGTCGCTTCTTCGGGAATGAGCCAGACCGTGAACGCCGATACTAAAAACGATGCCGCGTTGATCAGAAACGCGATCTTATATCCGAAGATCGCCGCCGCCCATCCACCAAGCGCGGAGCCGATAGCCATCAACAGAAACCGCGAAGAAAACATCAGAGCGGTTCCGGCCAGCAAGCCTTCCTTCCCGGTCAGATTCGGCGTGGCTGCATTTTTCGCTCCGTCGAAGAAAGCTCCGAACGACGACAGCAGGATAGTGGCGAGGTAGGCGATCCAGAGGTCGTCGTCGTTCGTGACAAGCAGGAACATCATCGCCACGCCGACGCGGGCGAGATCGGTTGCGATCATCACCTTCCGCCGGGAAAAGCGGTCGACAAATGTTCCCGCGATCGGCGACACGATCGAAAACGGAACCAGTCGACAAACGAAAAATATGCCTGCCGCGACCGGCGAGGCTTCACTCACGAGTCGCACCAATCCGAGTCCGGCAATGAAATTGAACCAATTCCCCAGCTCGGAGATCACCTGCCCCGCAAGAAGATTGCGGAAGTTTCTGTTGCCCTTTATGAGCTGGCCGTAGGTGAGCGAATTCATGCTGTCTAAGACTATACGGAAACTTTAGAAGGTAAAACAAAGCGTGCTCCGGACACAGCCGCCCGCGGTGCGCGTTACATATTTCTTATGAACGGAAGTTTGACAAGCCTCGGCCCGGCCTATAAGATTTGTTTTCTTATTGAAAACGACTTTCATTTGCATTTATTAGGGAGTTCACTTTTATGTTCTTCGCAGCGCGGGTATCCGGCGCAATTTTATTGGCGGTATTTTATTCATTGACCACTTTCAGTCAGTCACCTTCGACGGTGTCGCCTGTCCGCGGTCGCGTCGTCGATCAAAACCGTAGCGCGGTTGTTGCGGCAACCGTCAAAGCGAGAAATGTAACAGCCAGATCTTCGACCTCGGCTTCGTCGGACACGAACGGCGAATTCTCTTTCTCCCTTCCCGCCGGCGATTATGTTATTGAAGTTCAGGCTGATGGCTTCAATCACCTGTTGCAAAGGCTTAGGGTATCTTCCAACGAAAACAACCGACTCGAGTTAAGCCTTGAAGTCGCTCCAGCAACGGCGACCGTCACGGTTTCGGACATCGGGAATCTTGAAACGGCGATCGTATTTTCGGGGACGAGAACTCCGACGGCGCTGCGGGACATCCCGCAAACCATCTCGGTCGTCGGCAAGCAGCAGATCGCCGATCAGTCGTTTTCCAGCATCAGCGATGTCGTTCGCTATCAGGCAGGGATCTCAAGCCCGCAGGGCGAGAACAATCGCGATCAATTGATAATCCGCGGACAAAACTCGAGCGCCGATTTTTTCCTGAACGGGGTTCGCGACGACGTGCAGTATTACCGGGATCTTTACAACCTCGAGAGTGTCGAGATCCTTCGCGGTCCGAATGCTCTCGTGTTCGGACGCGGCGGAGGAGGCGGTGTTGTCAACCGTGTGTCGAAGGAAGCGGGAGATTCACCAAGATACGAATTCACGGCGCAGGGCGGATCGTTCGGAAATCGACGCGCTGCTTTCGACGTCAACACTCCGGTCAACCGTAAAGTCGCGCTTCGTTTCAATGGCGTCGGAGAAATGTCGAACAGCTTTCGCGATTTCGTGAAGCTTCGACGGTTCGGCTTTAACCCGACCGCGACGATCAATCTCGATTCGAATACACGCGTCACGGTCTCGTACGATTTGTTCCGCGACCGGCGGACGGCGGATCGCGGTATCACATCGGTCGGCGGTCATCCGGTTGATGTTCCGATCTCGACATTTTACGGCGATCCCGAAAACAGTAAGGTGCGGTTGGGGGCAAACCTTTTCACCGCCGGAGTCGATCGTGTTTTCGGTTCGCTGATCTTTCGGAATCGCACGATGTATGGCGATTACGATCGCTTCTATCAGAACTATGTCCCGGCCGCCGTGAACCCGCTCACAAACCTCGTATCGCTTTCGGCATACAACAACCAGACTCTTCGGCGGAATCTTTTCAATCAAACAGATTTCATCTACAACTTCGTGACGGGCGGGATAAAGCACACGCTGCTGGGCGGATTCGAAATCGGACGCCAGCACTCGAACAACTTCCGCAATTCCGGGTTCTTCAACAACACTTCAACTGCGATCTTAGTTCCTTACGACCATCCGACAACGTCGTCGCCGATCACCTTTCGGCAGAACGCGACCGACGCCGACAATCGCGTTCACTTGAATCTCGCAGCGGCTTACGTTCAGGATCAGATCGAGCTCAATCGCTTCGTCCAGTTCGTCCTCGGGGCAAGGTTTGATTACTTCGATCTGAAATTCCATAACAACCGGACCAACTCCGACCTCGGCCGTATCGATCGTCTCGTCTCGCCGCGTTTCGGGATCGTCATCAAACCGCTTTCTCAGCTTTCGCTTTACGGCAACTACAGCGTTTCGTATCTGCCCAGTTCGGGTGATCAGTTCAGCCAGTTGACGTCGGTCACGCAGCAGGTGAAGCCGGAGAAGTTCACGAACTATGAGGTCGGGATCAAGTGGGATATCAGAAACGATCTTTCACTGACATCCGCCGTCTACCGCCTCGACCGCACGAACACGCGAGCAAATCATCCGACGGACCCGAACATTATCGTTCAAACAGGAAGTCAGCGGACGAACGGATTTGAATTGAACATGAATGGAAACCCGCTTCGAAAGTGGACGATCACGGGCGGGTACGCGTTCCAGGACGCGTTCATCTCCAGCTCTACGACGGCTGCGGTTGCAGGTAAGCAGGTGGCACAAGTTCCGCGTCACAGTTTCACGCTGTGGAATAAATATCAGGTCCTGAAACGGTTGAGTGCCGGCATTGGGTTGATTCGAAGATCGGATATTTTTGCGAGCATCGACAACACAGTCGTCCTTCCCGCCTACACGCGGGTCGACGCGGCGGTTTTCTACAACTTCAACGAGCACTGGCGGCTGCAGGCAAATATGGAGAATTTGCTCGACACGCGTTACTACCAGAACGCGGACAACAACACGAACATTTCGCCCGGCTCACCACGTGCGGCGAAGGTTACGCTAGTGGCGAGATTCTAGGGCCATCTCAAAATCAAAAAGAGGCTGTCTAAGAAGGCGGCCTTTTGATTTTTAAATTGCCTCCAGCTTTAGCTGGAGGTAGCAAACAGCAAGGAAGGCTTCAGCCGAACAAAATCAAAAAACAATGATCCTAGCTTCAGCTGAATTGGGCTAAAGCCTAGAGGAAAACGCCTTTTTACCGAGTCGGCTAAAGCCTTTTGTTTTTCCAATGCGTCCACTAGCTAAAGCTAGTGGCAATTTAAAGAGAAGCACGCTGTCTGAAAAGGCAGCCTGATTCTGATTTTGGGGTCAGGTTACTTTCCTAGGAATTGCGGCGGCCTTTTTTCAAAGAAAGCCTGTACGCCTTCCTGAAAGTCCGACGATTGTCCGGACTCAATCTGGCAGTCCGCCTCGAGCTTCAGTTGCTCAGAAAGGTCGTTTGAAAAAGTTGCGTTGAGCATTCGCTTGATCCGCCCATACGATCCCGTCGGCCCTGCCGCAAGGCTCGCGCCGAGTTTATTCGCAGCCGTCATCAGCTCATCTGCGGGCACGACCTTATTGATCATTCCGATCTCCGCCGCCCGCTGCGCCGAAACGGTTAGTCCGAGCATGAACGCCTCGGCCGCAAGTTTCTCACCTATCGCTCGCGGAAGAAAGAACGTACCGCCGCAGTCCGGCGACAATCCGATCCGCACGAATGCTTCGTTGAAGCTTGCGTCATCGGCGGCAAGAACCAGATCGCATGCGAGTGCGAAGTTCGTGCCGGCGCCGGCGCAAACACCATTCACTGCGGCGACAAAAGGTATCGGCGTTTCCCGAATCAGGAGTATCACCTCGTGCAGCGCTTTTAACGGAGCATCGAGAAAAGCCTCGATGCTCCCCTCCGACTCACCCATCGCACGCATCTCGCGAAGATCCCCGCCCGAACAAAACGCGCGACCCGAGCCTGTCAGAATCACCGCCCGCGCGGCCTCGGCGATGGCTTGTTTGATTGCGTAACTTAGATCGAGTGCGAGCTGTTGCGAAAGCGCGTTCAACGCGTCCGGCCGATTCATTTGAATCGTCGCGACATCGCCGTCGAGTGTATAAAGTACAGTCTCGAGCTTCATAGAATTTTCAGGATTGTTTTAAGACGGGGAGAAAAACTAACAGGTGCCTGGCGCGTTCAAGCAAATCTCGCGCGCGATCGGCTTGCTTCGTGGCATTCGCGACACAGAACTGTGCGTCCGACCTTTGGTTGAAACGGAACTTGATCGTGCTTGCCGCAGTGGTCGCAAACGATCTCGAAGCGTTTCGGCGCGCCGTCGCTTTCGCCAGCCTTTTTCGATCTGCACTTCGCACAGCGTTGCGGAGGCATCATGTTTCGCTGGTAAAAGATTTCCTGCTCCTTTTCGGTGAAAAGGAAGGTTTCTTTACACTGAACGCACGTTGTTTCGACGTCCGGCATAGCTAGTCTCCTTGTATTCGTTCAAAGGGTGTGTGTCGCGGCAATTCTAGCACAACGACACGAGATTATTGCAACCACTAAGAGCCCGCCAAAGCCGCGACGTGGTCCCGCACTGTCTGCCCCAGAGTTTCGAGATTGTAGCCGCCCTCGAGACACGAAACCACTCGGCCGTCGCACACTTCGTCGGCCCACTGCATGACGGTTTTCGTCATCGATGTAAAATCACGATCTTCGAGCTGAAGCTGCCCGAGAGGATCCGACAAATGGGCGTCGAACCCGGCAGAGATGAATACCATATCCGGCTTAACCGCGGATGAGATCTCGTCGAGCGCGGATTCAAACACCCTCGTCTGTTCAGCTGCCGGAGTAAAAGCTTTCAGTGGAATGTTCAGCGTCGCTCCGAGCCCGCGGCCCTGTCCCGTCTCCCCGCGAGAACCGGTTCCCGGGTACCACGGGTACTGATGCATCGAGAAAAAATACACGCTCGGATCCGAGTAGAAAATTCCCTGCGTCCCGTTCCCGTGATGGACGTCCCAATCGATAATCGCGACCCGGTCGATCTCTTTGTATTTGTTCTGTGCGTATCGCGCCGCGACCGCCACGTGATTGAAGATACAGAATCCCATCGAGTGCTCGGCCGTCGCATGATGCCCCGGCGGACGCGACGCGACGAAAGCATTTTTTGCCTCTCCCAGCATTACGGCATCCACCGCGGCAATCGCCCCGCCCGTGGCGAACAGTGACGCGTCGAACGACTGCATTGATATAACCGTATCCGGATCGAGCCGGTGCAATCCGTTCGCAAATGCCACTTCAACGCGTTTGAAATGTTCTTTGGCGTGCACCGCCTGAATGATTCCCTGCTGCGCCTTTTCCGGTTTTATTTCGGTAAGACTTTGCCAAAGTGCTTCATCGTTCTGCAGGGCGTCAATGACGACACGATAACGCTCGGACGTCTCGGGATGGCCCGGACCCGTGTTGTGTTTTTCGTAGATCGGATGATGTACAAGTGCCGTGGCCATAACGTGAGGCTATCATACGGACCCGAATTTCGGGTGGTGTCGCGAAGGCGTTATACTTTCATCTCTGTCATTTCTTTATGTCCACGAAACAGCGGATAAAGGCGATCGACTCTCACACCGGAGGAGAACCGACGCGTGTCGTGATCTCCGGTTTCCCGCACCTCGGCAACGGAAACATGGAAGAGCGAATGGATCGCCTTCGCAATGACTTTGACGATCTGCGCTCCGCCATTGTGCGAGAGCCTCGGGGACATGACGCAATCGTCGGAGCGCTGCTGTGCGAACCCGTCAACGAATCAAGCGCGGCCGGGGTCATTTTTTTCAACAACGTCGGATATCTCGGGATGTGCGGACACGGCACGATCGGACTTGTGCGGACACTTGAGCATATCGGCATTATCACGCCGGGCCGGCACATCATCGAGACCCCCGTCGGGCCTGTCGAAGCTGAGTTGGAATCGACCGGATACGTGTCGATCACAAACGTGCCCAGCTATCGATTTGCGAGGGACGTCACCGTCGACGTTGACGGACTCGGAAACGTGAAGGGTGACGTCGCCTGGGGAGGCAACTGGTTCTTTCTGATCGGTGAACACTCGATGAAGTTGGAACTGGAAAATCTCGCGCGGCTCACCGACTTCTCATCCCGTGTTCGGAGTGCGTTGTCGGCAAACAACATCACGGGAAAAGACGGTGCCGAGATCGATCACGTCGAACTTTTCTCATCCACTCGGGACGCCGACAGCCGTAATTTCGTCCTTTGTCCGGGTATCGAGTACGACCGTTCGCCTTGCGGAACTGGTACCAGTGCGAAGCTCGCCTGCCTATACGCGGACGGCAAGCTCGCCGAAGGACAAGTTTGGCGGCAGGAAAGTATTACGGGAACAATTTTTGAAGGCCGAGTCCAAGTTGAAGGTGAGAAAATAATTCCCATCATCCGCGGCTCGGCGTACATCACGGCCGAGCTCGACTTAGTTCTGGATCCGCAGGATGAGCTTCGTTTCGGTATCGGCAAATGAACTACGACGTCGCGATAATCGGTGCGGGTATTGTGGGTGCTGCATGCGGCGCGAGCCTTTCCGCTTCGGGGCTTCGAGTCCTGGTTCTCGAATCAAACAACATCGCGAGCGGGGCAACGGCGGCGGGTATGGGCCACATCGTCCTTATGGACGACAGCGAGGCACAGCTCGCGTTGACCCGGCATTCGCGAGGGTTGTGGAACGAGCTTGCGAAAGAACTTCCGGCCGAAGCCGAGTATGACCACTGCGGTACGATTTGGGTCGCGGCCGACGATGATGAGATGGCAGAGGTCGGACGAAAGAAATCGGTCTACGCGGCGCACGGAGCTAATGCCGAAATACTTGACACGTGTTCGTTGCGAGAGCTCGAACCGAATCTGCGGGATGATCTCGCAGGTGGACTGCTCGTCAGGGACGACAGCGTCGTCTATCAACTCTGTGCTACAAAGTTTCTTTTGGAAAGGTCGGTTCGGTACGGTGCTAAGATTCGGACAGCGGCGAAGGCCGTCAACATCTCGGAGGGATCTGTCACTCTCGGTGACGGCGAAGTAGTATCTGCACACATGGTCATCAACGCGGCCGGGATCGCGGCCGCGGACCTCAACCCGCAATTGAAAATCGTCAAACGCAAGGGCCACCTCGCAATCACCGAGCGCTATCCTAACTTCCTCCGCCATCAACTTATCGAGCTCGGCTATCTCAAATCCGCGCACGGCAGCGATGCGGATTCTGTCGCATTCAACATACAGCCGAGAAGTACCGGTCAGATGCTGCTGGGATCTTCGCGGCAATTTGGAGTCGATGACACTGAGATAGACTTCGATATCGTGAAGCGAATGACGAAACGGGCTTTCGAATATATGCCCGATCTCAAAGCATTATCGACCGTCCGCGTGTGGACCGGCTTTCGTCCTGCAACGCCGGACAATCTTCCCTACATCGGCCGGATCGAAGGGTTTGAAAATGTTTACGCCGCATGCGGGCACGAAGGCCTTGGCATTACGACGTCGCTGGGAACTGCCGACCTGCTGACGTCCATGATCCTCGGCACAGCACCGGCAATTCCCGTCGAGCCTTATTTGCCGACGCGAACGATAACAGAGCATTGATCACACTGCGCATCGACAACACAGAGATCACGGTTGACGACGGCACAACCGTCGCCGCTGCGATACTGAATTCAGGGGTGTATGCATTTCGAATTTCCGTCACAGGCGAACCGCGCGGCCCAGTTTGCGGCATGGGCGTTTGTTTCGAGTGCCGGGTGACTATCGACGGTGTAGCACATCGACGTAGCTGCAACATTGTCGCGACAGATGGAATGGAGGTTGTGACCGGTGGATAGATTCGCAACCGATGTGCTAGTCGTCGGCGGCGGCCCGGCCGGATTGGCGGCTGCAGCATCCGCGTCAGCCAGTACGTCGGCGAATGTGACCGTTGTCGATGACAACCCGCGACTTGGCGGACAGATCTGGCGGGCCGAGCTTGGCAACATCAAGTCCGCCGACGCACGCGAGATCATCCGCGCCCTCGATCAAGGGAAAATCAAAATCGTCAACGATGCCGCGGTCTTTGCGTCAGACGGGAGTTCGCTGCTTGCCGAGACCGCGTCCGGAAAGGTCCGCATGGAGTACCGCAAACTAATTCTCGCTACGGGAGCGCGGGAACGGTTTCTTCCCTTTCCGGGATG